>NZ_JBNCKR010000003.1:802061-810034 GCF_049841645.1 Micromonospora sp. DT43
CGGCTCGTTAACCGTAGCGCACCGACCCGGGGCACCGCAAAACGACCCCGATACCGCGCCGGCAGGACCGGGCCCACCGCGGCCGACGCGACGGAGCCCTCGACGTCAGGACCGCGCGGGTCCGACGACGAGGGCTCCGGGGTGGTGCTCGGGCGGCCGATCAGCCGCCCGGGGTGGCGCTCGGCGTCGGCGGCGGCGCGCTGCCGCTCGGGTTGGCGGCCTGCTGCGCCTGCTGGAACGCGGTGAGCGCCTCGTCCAGCGCCTTGAGCGCGCGACCGTACCGCTCGAAGTCGCCGGAGGTCTGCGCGGCGCGGACCTCCGTGATGGCAGCCTGCACCCGGTCCGCGGCGGTGGCCAGCGGGCCGGTCGGCGGCGGGGTGGTGCTGCCCGGCGTCGGCGTCGCGGTCGGGGTCGCCGTCGGCGACGGGTTCGTCGGGTTGCCCCCCGTGGTCGGCGGCGGCGAGGTGCCCTGCCCGGCGCGCTTGCCCTGCTCGACCAGCTGCTTGATGCCGTCGTTGATGTTGTCGGCGAGCGCCACGAACGAGCCGCCGTCACCGTAGGAGAGCAGCACCTTCTGCAACAGCGGGTACGCGTCCTGCTGGTTGCTCTTCACGTACACCGGCTCGACGTAGAGCATGCCGTCGGCGAAGGGCAACGAGAGCAGGTTGCCGTACTGCACCTGCGCCTGGTTGCTGGAGAGCAGGTTGAGCTGCTGGCGGATGTTCGCGTTGTTGGTCATCTGCTGGTGCACCTGCACCGGCCCGGAGATCCGGGTCTGGTCCGGCAGCTCCAGCACCTCCAGCCGGGGCTTCCCGTCGACGTACGACCCGGAGATCAGCGCGGCCAGGTTCTGCCGGCCGTTCGGGGTGACCGCCGAGGTGAGCTGGAACCGCGGGTCCTCCTGGCCCGGGAACTGGGTGAACAGGTAGTACGGAGGCTGCTTCTGGCCGCTGTCCGGCGCGTCCGGCACGTTCGGCACCTGCCAGAAGTCCTGCGCGGAGTAGAAGTCACCCGGGTTGGTCACGTGGAACTTGGTGAGCAGGTTGCGCTGCACCTTGAACATGTCGGCCGGGTAACGCAGGTGCTCCGTCAGCTCGACCGGGATGTCCGCCTTCGGCTTGATCAGGTCCCCGCCGAACGCCTTGTTCCACGCCTTCAGCACCGGGTCGGTGTCGTCGTACTCGTAGAGCGTCACGGTGCCGTCGTACGCGTCGACGGTGGCCTTCACCGAGTTGCGCATGTAGTTGACGTTCTCCCGGGCCAACTGGAAGGTGCCCCGGTTGGTCAGCTCGTCGGTCGTCTCGACCTGGAGGTTGACCCGCTCGGCGTACGGGTAGGTCGCCGCCGTCGTGTAGCCGTCGACGATCCACTGCACCCGGCCGTCGACCACCGCCGGGTACGGGTCGCCGTCCAGGGTGAGGAACGGCGCGACCTTCTCCACCCGGTCCCGCGGGTTACGCACGTACAGCAGCTTGGAGTCCTTGTTGACCGCCTCGGACAGCAGGAAGTTCGACTCCTGCTCCTTGATCGAGTACAGCAGTCGCCGGGTGAAGGAGCCGATCTCCACGCCACCCTCACCGGTGTAGGTGTAGGACTCGCCGCCACCCTCACCGACCGGCCTGTCGAACTCGGCCTTCTTGTTCGGGTCGGACTGCCCGACGATCGCGTAGTCGTCGGCCGCCATCCGCTCGCCGTAGTAGATCCGCGGCTGCTTGGCGGGGATCTGCTCGGTCTGCGAGGAGCACGCCTCCTGGGTCTTCTCGCCGAGGAAGCCGGAGACGAAGAACGGCTGCCCGCCGCACACCACCTGGTTCGCCGGGGCGGCCACCAGGCCGTACCCGTGGGTGTAGACGGTGTGCCTGTTGATCCAGGTGTTCTGCTGGTCGGTCAGCTCGCCGTAGTTGATCTCACGGACGCCGACGACGTAGTCGGAGGTCTTGCCGTTCACCCCGTACCTGTCGATGTCCAGCTTGGGACCGAAGTCGTAGAAGCCCCGCACCTGCTGGAGCTGCGTGTACGTCTCGCTTACCAACTGCGGGTCGAGCAGCCGCACGTTCGACACCACAGACGTGTCGGTGGCCAGGTTCGCCGGTGGGGTGAGGTTGTTCGCCGCGTACGGGGTGGTCTCGGTGGCGCCCAACCCGAACGCCGCCCGCGTCGCGTCGATGCTGCGCTGGATGTACGGCGCCTCCTTGTCCTTGGCGCTCGGCTTCACCTCGAAGGTCTGCACCGCCCAGGGGTAGATGCCGCCGATCGCCACCGCGGAGACGCCGAGCAGAGCGAGCGAGATGCCCGGCCAGACCAGGTTCCGCATCCAGGCGTTGGAGAACACGATGATCGCGATCGCCACGACGATCGAGATGTACGCCAGGATCTCCTTCGCCGGCAGCAGCGCGTTGACGTCGGCGTAGCCGGCGCCGTACAGCTTGGCGCCCTCGTTGTACTCAAGCAGCATCGCGCGACGGTCCAGCACGTACGCCAGGGCCTTGAGCAGCACGAACACCGCGACGAGGGTGCTCAGGTGAGCGCGGGCCGCGTTGCTCATCCGGTCCCCGATGCCCTGCAGGCGAACCCCGCCGAAGAGGTAGTGCACCGCCAGCGCGCCGATCAGGGCCAACACCACGGCGGTGAAGCCGACACCGAGCAGGTAGCGCCAGAACGGCAACTGGAAGACGTAGAAGCCGATGTCCACCCCGAACTCCGGGTCCTTGATCCCGAAGTCACCACCGTTGCGGAAGAGCAGCCACTGGTTCCACCGGCTCTGCGCGGACAGGCCGGCGAAGATCCCGACCACGGCGGCGGTAAGCGCGATCCAGGTGCCGAGGCGCGGGCTGAGCGCCATCCGGTAACGCTCCAGGGTGGCCTGCTCCACCGAGTGCGGCCGCAGCCGCGGACGCAGCCGGTAGGCCAGCCACAGGTTGCCGCCGACGATCACCGCCATGCCGAGACCGATGACGAGGAACAGCATCAGCCGGGTGACAAGCACACCTGTGAAGACCTCGGTGTAGCGGACCTCGTCGAACCAGAGCCAGTCCGTCCAGGCTTGGACACCCCAGCCGAGCAGGGTGAAGAGCACGAACACCCCGACCAGGACAGCGATGGTGACGCGGCCGCGCCGGCTCATCCTCGGCAGGGGGCTGCTGCTACGCATTACCACTGTTGGCTCCGCACGCTCGATGTGATCGGCTCCGATCAGGCACCCAGAGTACGGGGTGTTTCTGAACGTGTCGGGGCACGGTCACGCGGGTCAGCAGCGGGTCGGTTGACCACCCGCGCGCAGCGTCTCAAGAGCGGTGAGCGCCTCGTCCAGCGAACCCACCTTCAGCAACGGCAGGTCGGGCTGCGGATTGCGGACCGCCTCGGCGCAGTTGTCGGCCGGCACAAGGAAGACCTTGGCCCCGGCATGCTTCGCACCGACCAGCTTCTGGGCGATCCCGCCGATCGGGCCGACCGTGCCCTCGTCGTCGATCGTGCCGGTGCCCGCGATGACCTTCCCGCCGGTGAGGTCGGCAGGTGTCAGCTTGTCCACGATGCCCAGGGCGAACATCAGGCCGGCGCTCGGGCCACCGATGTCCCCCAGGTCGATGCCGAGCGTGAACGGGTGCGGCTGCTGTTGGTCGATCTCGACACCGATCCGCGGCCGGCCGTCCTGCTCCCGGCTCGTCACCGTCGCGGTGGCCGCCGCGCCGTCGCGCGTGTAGCCGATCCGCAGGGCCGTACCGGACGGCTTGGCCCGGATCAGCTCGGTGACCGCGGCGGCCACCGGCACCGGCTGGCCGTCGACCGAGGTGACCACGTCGCCGACCTTGAGCGCCCCTGCGGACGGGCCGTCCGCGGCGACCGACTTGATCACCACCTGCACCGGGAAGCCCAGCTCGCGCAGCGCGGCGGTCTCGGCGCTGGTCTGCGAGACCTTGAAGTCCTCGGCGTTGCGCTGCTCGACCTGCTCGGTCGACTCCCCCGGCGGGTAGACCAGCTCACGCGGCACCACCGCCTCGTCGTCGGAGAACCAGCCGGCGATCGCCGAGCGGAGCCGAACCGTTGGCTGCACCCCCACGGTCGTCAGCCGGAGCTGGCCCGCGGACGTGGACGTCTCCCGGCCGGTGACCTGGATGACCTCCTTGCCGTCGGCCGTGCCGAGGGTGTTGACCGTCGGGCCCGGGCCGAGCACCACGTACGGGATCGGCACCCGGAGCACCCCGATGCTCAGCAGGGCGGTGAACAGGGCACCGAGCAGGACCGTCAGGCCGCGACGTCTCATGCGCCAGAGCGTACCGATTGCTCCGGGCCCGCCCGACGGATGCGGCGTGCGACTTCGCCCTCAGCGCAACGCCAGCGGCGGCTACCTGGGGCGCGGCCCGCGTACCGTAGACGTCGTGCCTGATATTCCGTTCGGTTTCGCGCTCCCGGGTGGTCAACCACCAGACCCCAACGATCCCGCGCAGATGCAGCAGTTCATGTCGCAGTTGCAGCACCTGCTCTCGGCGCCGGGCAGCGGGCCGGTCAACTGGGACCTGGCCCGGCAGGTGGCTGCCAGCCAACTCGCCGCCGCCGGCGACCCGGCGGTCTCCCCGTACGAGCGCAACGCGGTCGAGGAGGCGTTGCGCCTGGCCGACCTGTGGTTGGAGCCGGCCTCGTCCTGGCCGTCGGGCATCCAGTCACCGGTCGCCTGGAACCGCAACGAGTGGATCTTCAAGACGCTCGACGTGTGGCGCAAGCTCTGCGATCCGGTGGCCAGCCGGATGGTCGGCGCGATGGGTGACCTGGTGCCGCCGGAGGCGCGCGCCCAGCTCGGCCCGATGCAGTCGATGGTCGCCAGCCTCGGTGGCGCGCTCTTCGGCGGTCAGCTGGGGCAGGCCCTCGGCTCGCTCGCCGCGGAGGTGCTCTCCGCCGGCGACATCGGGCTGCCGCTCGGCCCGGCCGGCACGGCCGCGCTGATCCCGGCCAACATCCGCGCGTACGGCGAGGGCCTGGAGCTGCCCGAGGACGAGGTGCGCCTCTACGTGGCGCTGCGCGAGGCCGCCCACCAGCGGCTGTTCCAGCACGTCCCGTGGCTGCGCGGGCACGTGCTCACCGCCGTCGAGATGTACGCCTCGGGCATCCGGGTCAACCGCGAGGCGATCGAGGAGGCGATGGGCCGCGTCGACCCGACCGACCCCGAGTCGATGCAGGCGATCGCCCTGGAAGGCATCTTCACCCCCGAGGACAGCCCGGCGCAGAAGGCCTCGCTGGCCCGACTGGAGACCGCGTTGGCCCTGGTCGAGGGCTGGGTGTGCCACGTGGTGGACAGCGCGGCCAAGGACCGCCTGCCCAACGTCGTGCGGCTGGGCGAGGCGTTCCGTCGCCGCCGGGCCGCCGGCGGCCCCGCCGAGCAGACCTTCGCCGCGCTCGTCGGCCTGGAGCTGCGTCCACGCCGGCTGCGCGAGGCGGCGGCCCTGTGGGCGGCGCTCACCGAGCACCGCGGCATCGAAGGCCGGGACGCCGTCTGGGGCCACCCCGACCTGCTCCCGTCGGACGACGACTTCGCCGACCCGGTGGCCTTCGCGATGAACGACATGGACCTGAGCGAGCTCGACAGCTTCGACTTCAGCGCGCCCGGTGGGGCCCCGGAGAAGGCTCCGGGTCAGCCCGACGAGACCGAGGGCGACACGAACTCCGACGGCGACAGCAAGGCCTGACGCATAGGTCCGGGTGCCCGCGCCACGCGGTGGCGGGCACCCGGCACGCGTCCGCCCCGGGTTGCCCGGTCAGCGAAGCAGCTGATCGAGTGGGGCGCTCGGTTGCCGACCAGCCGGAACGCCTGCGCAGCGCGCGGCCGCCGACCAGCCCGAACCGCCGACCAGCGGAGCAGCGGGCGGAGCGCGTGTTGCCTGGTCAGCCCGGGCGGCCCGACCCGGACAGCAGCGCGCGGGTGGCCTCCCAGCCCTCGAAGGCCGGGTCCAGGGTGGCGAGGTCGGCCGGGCCGCGCTGCCGCCGCCAACCCGCCGTGACGGCGACGTCCCCGGGCGCGGGAGCACCGGCCCGCGCGTCGGCCGGCGTCGCCGTGTCCATGTCGAGCGGGGGCAGCCACTCCGGCACGGGCAGTCGTACGGCCACTCCGAGCAGACCCGGGCCGCCACCCTCCACCGGAGCGACGGCGACCGACCGGGTGGTGAGCGGACGCAGCAGCTTTCCGACGGTAAGCGCGGGCAGGTCGGGCACGTCAGCGGTGAGCACGGCCGCCTGGTCGTAGCCGTCCAACGCCGCGAACACGGCGTTCGGCGTCAGTTCGGCCACCTCGTACACCGTCGTGCCGGGCCAGACCAACGCGTCGGCGAGGGCCCGGTCGGCGCGGGTGACCGCGACCGCGACCTCCACCTCGTTGAGCGTGGCGAACAGGTCGACGACGTCTTCCGCGAGAGCCGCTCGCCATTCGGCCAGGTCGACGCCCGGCGGTGACCAGGGAACCGGCCCGAGCAACGCCACTACCACCCGTCGTGCCACCCCCCGACCCTAGCGCCCACCTCGACCACCCCGCCCGCACGACCCAGCCGCACCGTGATCGACTCGCCTTCCTTGAAATCGTGGTATCCGGAAGAGGCATCGATAGCGCGGTTTTCAGGAACGCGAGTCGATCAACCCTCGCCCCGACGAGATCAGGTGGGGACCGGGGTGCAGGAGGCGGCGGCGACGCCTTCGAGGTAGCCGCGGGCGCGCTCCGACTTGGGGTAGCGCCCGACCAGCGCCCAGAAGCGGGCGTTGTGGCTGGGCACGATGAGGTGCGTCAGCTCGTGCAGCAGCACGTAGTCGATGACCCAGTCGGGCATGTCCTGGACCCGGTGCGAGATGCGGATGCTGCGGTCGGCGGGGGTGCAGGAGCCCCAGCGGCCGTTCTGGTTGGTGACCCAGCGGACACTGGCGGGCACCGCCTTCGCGCCGTACCCGCCGAGGTAGAGGTCGATCAGGCGGGTGGCGCGGGCGACAAGTTCGTCGTCCGACCGGGCGAGCCGGCCCTCGCGGGCGGCGAGTCGCGCCAACATGCGGTCGACCCACTCGCTCTCCTCGGCTCGGGAGAACTGGTCCGGGATGAGGACGACCACCCGCTCACCGTCACGGTACGCAGACACCGTGCGTCGCCGACGCTGGCTGCGCCGCACCTCGACGACCGGCTTACGCGTCCCCGCCATCACTGGCCCGCGCAGCCTCGGCTACGTGTCACGAAGGAAAGCTAATGCGTACTGACCAGGGGTCCGCAAGAGTCAACCGCGCGACACGCGCCCAAAAGATGGTGATTGGTCGCCCACCGTCCCGAAAATTTCTTGGGCCGGTGGTCACCGCGAGGCCGCCGGGCCGTCTCGTCACCCACCGTGTACGGCGGCGCAGCGGTGCCGGGCGGCACCCCTCCACCGTAGGTGATCACCGCGCTCGGCGCCGCCGCGGGGGCACTCGCACGGGTGGCTGTGAGGGTTTGGTCGGCGTGTCCCCGCCAAACTGACTTATCCGACCTATTTCGCCATGCACACTCTCGACGTCGACTTGCTCACAGTGTCGATGCACAGCTGACATGGAACCGCCCAGACCTGGGTAGGGTCCGCGGACCAGCGGTCACGAAGGTGGCCGTGGAGTGAGACCCAGCGCCGGCGCCCCGTGTGGCCCGCCGCAGGGCAACCCGCCGGGACCGTATTGACCGGCGGACGAGACGAGGAGGGCACCGTGGCCGACCAGGCCCAGACCTACAACGGTTACTGCGTGAAGTGCAAGGAGAAGCGGGACTTCGAGGGGCACGTGGAGGTCTCGAAGACCGGTATGAACATGGCCAAAGGCAAGTGTCCGGTTTGCGGCACAACAGTGAACCGGATTCTCGGCAAGGCGAAGGTCTGACCCGTACGGATCAACGGGGGGCGGGACGGCCGGGTGGGCCGCCCCCCCCCCCCACAAGGGGGGGTTACACACGGGGTGCAAGTAGTGGGGGGGGGCGCGCCCCGGGGGCCCCC
>NZ_JBNCKR010000004.1:0-516775 GCF_049841645.1 Micromonospora sp. DT43
GCGCCGATGGTACTGCACTCGTGAGGGTGTGGGAGAGTAGGACACCGCCGGACAATCTTTCAGAAAAGCCCACCCCTTTCGGGGTGGGCTTTTCTGCGTTTCCGCGCCTGGCGCTGATGCCGACGGCCGATGCCATGGCCTAGGCTCGGCCCGTGGACGACGTCCTGATCTTCCTGACGTTCGCGTGCTGCGTGGCCGCGGTCCTGGGCGCGTTGGCGTGGCTGGGCGTCCGTGGCCGCCGCCGTGGGGTCGGTGGTGAGGTCATGGGGCCGTTCGAGGAGATGTGGCATCCGGCCGCGACCCGGTACCGGGCCGAGATCCGGATACAGGAGGAGCGCATGGTGCCGATGCCCTCAGCCGATGGGAAGGATCAGATCGCGTGACCGGAGGAGTCGAGGCGGGGATGACCGCGGAGCGACAGATGCCCACGCAGGACGACGTGCTCGGATACTTCGACACGCTGTCCAACTGGGGACGGTGGGGTGACGACGACGAGCTGGGCACCCTGAACCACATCACCGACGAGGTCCGGCTGGCGGCCGCGCGGGCCGTCCGCCACGGCCGGAGTGTGTCCTGCGCGTGGGAGGTCGCCGTACCGGTCGAGATGGAACGGTCGACCACGTCGTGCCCGTGTGCCGCCGACATGCCGGGTGCCGAGAACATGCCGGTCGCCGCCTTCCACGCCGACCGGCGGTGGGGCTTCTCGACCGAGCGGCTCGGCATGACCTTCCACGGCAACACCATCACCCACATCGACTCGCCGTGCCACCTCTTCTGGGACGGCAAGATGTACAACGGCCGGTCGCACTCGTTGGTCGACGTCGAGACGGGATCGGGGTGGGCGGCCGTCACCGCGGCGGCGAACGGGATCGTCACGCGTGGCGTCCTGCTGGACGTCGCGGGGGCCCGTGGTGTGCCGTGGCTGGAACCGGGCCAGGGCGTCTTTCCCGAGGATCTGGAGGAGGCCGAGCGTCGGCAGGGCGTCCGGGTGCGGCCCGGCGACGCGGTGCTGCTGCGGACCGGCTACGGCCGCTTCCGACACGAATCCGGTGTGGCAAGCGGTTTCACGCAGGCCGGGTGGCACGCGTCCTGCCTGCCGTGGCTGCACTCGCGCGGGGTCGCGCTGATCGGCGCCGACACCCCGCAGGACGTCCAGCCGTCGGGGTACGACGACGTGCTGATGCCTGTGCACGCCGTGAGTCTCGTCGCGATGGGGCTGTGGCTGCTCGACAACTGCGACCTGGAGGCGTGCGTGGCAACGGCCGCCGAGCTGGGCCAGTGGGACTTCCAGCTCGCTGTCGCACCGGTCCGCTTCGCCGGCACGTCCGGCAGCCCGGTCAATCCCATCGCCACCTTCTGACGGCGGCGCACGCACCAAAACTCAGGAGGGCTTGGGGCCGCAGACGTAGCGGGGCTCCGCGTCGTAGCGCCAGGTGAACTTCTCCCGCTTGACGACCACGCCACCCTTCTTGATGACGCGGAACGCGTCCTGGGCGAAGCCGTTGATGCCGTTGCTCGGAATGCACGACGGGCCGGGCTCCAGGTGGATGACCTTCGGAGTGGTGATGTTGCGCCGAGGGCCGTACTCCGTCTTCACGCTGTCGTAGATCTTCGTGCTCCAGATCGAGACGGTCACCGAACTCGACGTGTACGAGGTGTCGATGAGCAGGCCGTGTTCGGTGTTGTTGCGGAACTTGAAGTCCAGGCTCGGCCAGAAGATGGTCGACTCGATGACGGCCGGGTACCTGTCGAACCAGTACGAGTGCGGCTTGTGCTCGACGTCCTCCAGGCCCGCGTAGTAGGTGGCATTGAACAGGGTGGTGGTGAACTGCGAGGTGCCACCGCCGACGCCCGGCACCAGCTTGCCGTCCAGGATGACCGGCGCGTCCCGGTAGCCCTGCGCGTAGCCGCGTTCGCCGGTGTGCCCGTTCAGGGAGAACGTCCTGCCCGGCAGCACGACCGTGCCGTCCACCTCCTTGGCGATGGTGGCGATGTTCTGGCTGCGCGACGACGCCATGCCGCCGGTAAACCGCGTGGTGAAGGTGGACACCCGCTCCTTGATGCCCAGACCGGCCAGCTTCTCCGCGGTCAGCTCCGGCGGTGTCGCCTTCAGCTCGCCTGTCACCTCGCGTCCGTCCGACCGTGGCAGCACGGCCAACAGGTCACGACCCAGGGTGGCGGTGTCGAGCTGCTGGCCGGCGCGGCCGTCGGTGACCTTCGGCCGGCCACCGGAGATGGTCATCGACGCGTCCTTCGGCGGCACCTCGATCGCGTCCAGGTCGTCGCCGAGGGCCGTGCGCAGCCGCTTGACGTCGACCGTCGGGGTGAGCTTGCCGGCCTTGTCGGCGGTGAACCGGAGGCTCTTCGCGATTGCCGCCGGTGGCACCCGTACCGAGCCCCTGCCGGTGCGCAGGGTGACAGGCGCGGCGACGGCCGGCCTGGCCAGCTCGGCGACCAACCGGTCCAGATCCTCGGCCGTGGTCGCCGGCTGGCTCTCGACCAGCGGCACGGTGACCGGGGTGCCGGCCAGCCACCCGGCGCGGACGGCGTCGGCGGAGCGCTGCGCGTCGAACGCCAGGCCCGGCTTGGGGCGTACGACCTTCGGGGTGGTGCCCTGGTAGGTGATGGCCGGCATCGTCATCGGACGGATCTGGTCGCCGAGCACCCTGCGCAGGGCCGCGTCCAGCCGGTCGGTGTCGATGGTGACCACCGGGTCGACGATCCGGGAGCCGACCAGCCGACTGACCGGGTGCGCTTCGGCCTCGGCGGCCGCTGCCACGGTGGCCGCCACGTCGACGCCCAGGCCCACGTCGGCGGGCTTGATCTCGGCGGTGCGCTCCCCGACTGTGATCCGCAGTGGCGCGGCGAGGGCCGCCGCCCGCCGGTCCAGCTCCGCCCGCAACTCGCGGTCGGCGGCACCGCGGCTCCGACCGCCCAGCTCGGTGCCGAGCACGCTGGTGCCCCGAGGCACGTCCCCGGCATACGCCCAGGCGCCGGCGCCGGCCACTGCGGCGAGGACGCCGCCGGTGACGCCTGTCGCGAGCAGCATCCGCACCCGGCGGGGACGGCGTCCACCGTTGTTCGGCTCCGCGGTGGCCGTCGGCGGTGTGACCGGCTCCGGCTCGTCCGGCCAGGTGACCGCGGTGACCAGCACTGTGGGCCGGTCGTCGGCGGGTGGATGTTTGTCGCCGTACAGCGTCACTGCAACCTCGATCGCCAGGTGCACGGGAGGTCCCCCCTCCCGGAGGACACCACGGTAACCAATGCCCGGCCGTCGGCGGGCTGCGCCCGCTCCGTGCCGCCGTCGCGTGTCGTGCGGTGTGTCGCGTGGGCCGGCGGCGAGCCGGGGCCGACGCCGGGGTCGGTGCCGACGCCGGCCCGCCGCCGTGGCACGGTGACGGGGTGGACACTGCGGAGCGGGTGTTGGCGTACGGCGGCGGTTGGCTGGACCGGGCGGGCGAGCTGCGTGCCGATCCCGCGCGACTTGAGGCGTTGCTGACCGAGCCGACAAGCGTGGTGCTGCCGCTGTGGCGGGACCGCTGCCTGGTCGACGGGGACGGTCCGGTCCGGTTGACGGGCGACCGCGCGTCCCTCGTCCGGACGGCCGCCGACGAGACAGTCTTCCTGGGGTTCGACGGGGACGTCGCGGTGTTCGCCGTGGACCTCTCCGGGCTCGGCGAGTCCGCCGCCGTCGAGATGGCGGGCGCGGCGCGGGCCGTCGACGTACGGGCCCTGGTGGGGCGACTCGACCCTGCCGGCGCGGCGGTTCAGGCGTACGCCCGGGGGTTGCTGCACTGGCATCGGCAGCAGCGTTACTGCGGCACCTGCGGTGCGGTGGCCGTTGCCGGCGGTGGCGGGCACGTGCGGACCTGTTCCGGCGCGGAGTGTGGTCGTCTGCTGTTTCCCCGGATCGAACCGGCGATCATCGTGCTGGTCGAGGCGCCCGGCTCGCCGGAGCGCTGCCTGTTGGCCCGGCACGCCGGTGCGGCGGAGGACTCCTACTCGACGCTTGCCGGCTTCGTCGAGGTCGGCGAGAGCCTGGAGGACGCGGTCCGCCGGGAGATGGCCGAGGAGGCCGGGATCACCGTCACGGACGTGACCTATCGGGGGTCGCAGGCGTGGCCGTTCCCCGCCGGGCTGATGGTGGGCTTCCGGGCCACCGCGACGTCCGACGAGGTACGCGTGGACGGCGTGGAGTTGCTGGAGGCGCGCTGGTTCACCCGGGCGGAGCTGCGGGAGCGGGTTGCGGGTGGCCGGCGGCTCGGCCGGGTCGACTCGATCGATCACCAGCTGCTGAGCGGCTGGCTTGCCGAGGCGCGGTGACGCTGTTTCCGGGGCCTCCGCTCAGCCGTACGGATGAGTCGTGGCTCATCTTCAGCGGTTTTTCAGCCCGACGTTACGTAAATGTAACAATGCTGTGCAGCAACTACCTGCGGTAAGAGCCTCGCAGGTATTTCGTGTGGTTCGAACGTTTTGTTCCGCGCCGCAGCCGGCTTGGGGCTGACTCACGGTGACGCCTCGCGATCTTGCCGCCGGACGTGGGTTACCGGCCAGTAGCAGCGCCCTTGTGAGGTAGGTCGCTTCGCGAGAGCATCCAATCCGCACACTGCCGATCCGCCGACCGTCCCCGGAGCGGCCGCAGCGGCCACGTGCTTTCCCGCAGTCCCGAGTCGCGATCGCGATCGGTGACCCCCGGTTCGAGGAGGACCCGTGAAGGATTCGGAAACCCGTCAGGCGCAGGGCGGCACTCGCTGGCGTCGCTTCGCCGCGATGATGGTTCCCGCTGTGGCAGTTGCCGGCGGCATCGTCTTCGGTATGGCCAACGGCGCCATCGCCGCCAACATCACGGTGGCCGGCAAGCCGTTCAAGGTCTCCGCCGCAGAGCTGGACGGTGACGGCTTCAAGCAGTACGGCGGTGTGGTCACCACCAAGGACGGCAAGGTCATCCCGGTAGCGATGTCGGAGATCGGCGACGCCACGCTCACCAAGCTCTGCCAGTCGGTCGACGCCTCCGTGCCCGGTCTCCCCAGGATCGTGCTCACCATCAACGCGGGCGACGGCGGTCCCGGCAAGGAGGCCCACGCCAAGGGCATGCTGATCGCGATGGAGTCGCTCGAGGGCGACGCCGAGTTCACCAACATCAATATCGGTAGGGACGCCAGCGACCTCGGCCCGGCTCCGGCGGGTTCGTTCGGTCAGGACGCCACGCACGTGAACATCAAGGGCCTCGAGCAGGTTGCCCGCTACACCACCGCCGGCACGTTCACGCTTACCGGCCTCAAGCTCAAGGTCAACGTCGGCGCCGACGCCAAGGAATGCTTCTGAGTTGACGCCGAGGCTCGCGAGGGGCGCCCTTCGCGAGCCTCGGGCCCGCCCCACCCCTTTTCACCGCCAGGAGGACGTACGTGTCGACCGCCACTCATCGCGCGCAGCCCGGCCGTGTCGGTCGAGCCTGGCGCGGTTTCCGCCGCTGGCGGCGGTCCCGGCCCTTCTGGGGCGGACTCTTCACCATCCTGGCCGGAGCGGAGATCCTCAGCACCACGAAGGTCAGCCTGGCCGGGCTGACCCTGCAGATGGGGCCGACCGGCTTCCTGTCCTGGCTGATCCCCACCATCCTGGTCACCTGCGGCCTGCTGATGTGGCTCAGCCCGACGCAACGGATCTTCTACGCCATCGTCGGTGCGGTGACAGCGGTCTACTCGCTGATCGGTGTCAACCTCGGCGGGTTCTTCATCGGCATGCTGCTGGGCATGGTCGGCAGCGCACTCGGCTTCGCCTGGGTGCCGGCCAAGGGCGCTGCCGCCGTGTCGCCCCCGACCGCCGAGGAGCCGGACGACCGGCTGACCGAGGACGGTGAGACCGGCGACGAACCGGCGCTCGTCGACGAACTCCTTCCGGCGCGGCAGCGGGAGGACGAGACCACCGGGCTGCTCACCGACACCATCCCGCAGCCGCGTGGAACGCTGCGCGAGCCGGCGCCGCACGCGAGCGACGCCACCGAGGCGCCGCCCGTCGTCGAGCCCGAGGCACCGCAGACCAGGTCGACGATGGCCCGCGACCCGAAGACGTACGTGGTGACACTGCTCCTGCTGAGCCTCGCCAGCGCGGGCCTGACGACTGTCGACGGCGCCTCGCCGGTGCGGGCGGCGGAACTCTCCTGCCCGACGCCCTCGTCGTCGACCCGGCCCAGCACACCCGCCGCCCCTGCCAGCCCGAGCCCGAGCCTCAGCCCGAGCCCCAGCGCCACGTCGGAGAAGTCGGACGGGAACCTGATCACCGACATTGTCGACGGCATCGGTGACCTCCTCACCGGCGGCGACGACGAGGCGGAACGGTCCACCACCGATTCGAGCGCCGCCGCCACGGCCGAGCCCACCAGCGGTGCCGCGCGAGCCAGCCAGCCGGCCACCCCGAGCGCCGCCCCCACCCGTACCGCCAGTGCCACCCCCAGCGTCACCCGGACGGCGACCACCCCGGGCACCCCTTGTGCCAGCCCCAAGCCGAACAAGCCGGCGCCCGTCGAGCCCGGCAAGCCGCTGCCCAAGCTGGCGGCGGACCCGGACATGCCCACTGTCGCCGCCACCCCGGCGAAGCTGACCGGCTCCAAGGTGGTGATGACGGGGCTGCGGTTTCGGGGAGTCGAGCCGTTGCGCACCGCCAACGGCGAGATGAAGGCGCTGAAGTTCACCATGAGCAGGGCGGTGACAAGCGACTTCGCATTGCTGGTGGCCGGGCCGTCGGGCGGCTCGCTGTTGAGCGAGACGAACGAGCTGACCATCGACGGTGACGTGACCTTCTACGCGACCCGGTTCGTCGGCCGGTTCCTGGGCATCAAGGTCACCTTGACGCCGGACCTGCCCTTCCCGGACGGCATCCCGATCACCTCGCCGCTGCCGCTGACCTTCACCGACCCGCAGATCGACCTGGCCTTCATCTCCTGCCACACGTTGACCGGCCGGCCCACCCTCAGGCAGACGCTGCACTGACCGCACCGCGCGGCGGCGTCCAGACCGGACGCCACCGCACGGTAGGTCCTAGAGCCGGGCCAGCGCCTTGCGCAGCGGGTCGAGGCCCAGCGCGCCCAGGTCCAACGCCTGCCGGTGGAACTCCCGCAGGTCGAAGTCGGCACCCTTGCGGGCCTTGGCGTCCTCGCGGGCCTGCAACCAGATCCGCTCACCCACCTTGTACGACGGCGCCTGCCCCGGCCAGCCCAGGTAGCGGTTCAGCTCGAAGCGCAGGTTCTCGTCCGGCACGCGGCAGTGCGCCCGCATGAACTCCCAGCCCAGCTCGGGCGTCCATCGCTCGCCCGGGTGGAAGCCGAACGGGTTGTCCTTCGGGATCTCCAGCTCCAGGTGCATGCCGATGTCGACGATCACCCGGGCGGCGCGCATCGCCTGGCCGTCGAGCATGCCGAGCTTGTCGCCCGGGTCCTCCAGGTAGCCCAGCTCGTCCATCAGCCGCTCCGAGTAGAGCGCCCAGCCCTCGCCGTGCCCGGAGACCCAGCACAACAGCCGCTGCCAGCGGTTGAGCAGGTCGGCCCGAACGGCGGTCTGCGCCACCTGGAGGTGGTGACCCGGCACGCCCTCGTGGTAGACCGTCGTCACCTCCCGCCAGGTGGAGAAGTCCGTGATTCCCTGCGGCACCGCCCACCACATGCGCCCGGGGCGGGAGAAGTCCTCGCTCGGGCCGGTGTAGTAGATGGCGCCGTCACTGGTCGGGGCGAGGCAGCACTCGATCCGGCGGACCTGCTCCGGAATGTCGAAGTGGGTCCCGTGCAGTTCGGCGATCGCCTTGTCGGCGAGCGCCTGCATCCAGTCGCGGAACGCCTCCTTGCCCTGGATGGTCCGCGCCGGGTCGGCGTCGAGCGTGGCCACCGCCTCGTCGACGCTCGCGCCCGAGCCGGCGATACGCCCGGCCACGACCCGCATCTCCGCCTCCAGGCGGGCCAGCTCGGCGAAGCCCCAGGCGTACGTCTCGTCCAGGTCGACCTTCGCGCCGAGGAAGTACTGCGAGGCGAGCTCGTAGCGTTCCCGACCGGCGGCCTGCTTGTCCCGCCCGTGCGGGGCCAACTCGGCGCGCAGGAACTGGCCGAACTCCGCGGTCGCCGCGGTGGCCGCCGCCGCGCCCCGGCGCAGCTCGGCACCGAGCGTGCCGTCCGCACCCAGCCGTTCGACAAGGCCGTGGAAGAAGTTGTCCCCGGTCGGGTCGGTCCACGTGTCGCACTGCTTGGCCACCTCGATGAGCTGCACCTTCGAGCTGACCCGCCCGTCGGCCAGCGCCTCGCGCAGCGTCGTCTTGTAACCCTCCAGGGCGCCGGCCAGGCCGTTGAGCCGGGCGGCGACGTTGGCCTGGTCGTCGGCAGTCGCCGTCGGCATCAGGTCGAACACCATGCGGACCTCGTGCAGGCCACTCTCGATCACGCTGATTTCGCTCGTCGTCTCGCCGGCCTCGTAGCGGGCCAGGTCGAGGCCGAGCCGTTCCTGCATGGCCTCCTTGGCGGTGCGTTCCGCCTCGGAGTCCGGCTCGGTCACCTCGAGCTCGGTGAGGGTGCGGCGGGTGAGGTCGGCCTTGGCCCGGTAACCCTCGGGTGAGAGGTCGTCGAGCTGGTCGTCATGGCCGGCGATGCCGACGTATGTCGCGCCGGTGGGGCTCAACGGCGCCCACTCGGCCACGTAGCGGTTGGCGAGTTCATCAATTCGTCCCACGGTGCGACACTACGTGACCGCCCCGCCCCGGTGTCGATGCTGTTTCTCGTGTCCAACCAGCAGAAAGTCGCGGGACTTTGTCGTACCCCTGCGGAAGAGTGTCAGGGGTGACCACCGATGTTGCTCCTGACAAGGCGCCGCTGCGCGCCTGGCTGCCGGGTTTCTGCGCCCTCGCCGCCATCTGGGGATCCAGCTTTCTGTTCATCAAGGTCGGTGTGGCCGAATTGCACCCCGTCCAACTGACCCTCTACCGCGTCGTCTCCGGCGCGCTGACCCTGCTGGTCGTTCTCGCGGTGCTGCGCGACCGGCTGCCCCGCGAGCCCCGTGTGTGGGCGCACCTCTTCGTCGTCGCCGCGTTCGGCGTGGCGGTGCCGTTCACCCTCTTCGGTTACGGCGAGCAACGGGTCGAGTCGATGCTCGCCGGCATCTGGAACGCGACGACGCCGTTGATCGTGCTGCCGCTGGCGGTGCTGGTGTTCCGCACCGAGCAGTTGACCGTGCGCCGCGCGATCGGCCTCGGGCTGGGCTTCCTCGGCGTGCTCGTGGTGCTCGGGGTCTGGGAGGGCGTCGGCGGGGCGCACTTCGTCGGGCAGTTGCTGTGCTTCGGGGCGGCCGCCTGCTACGGCGTCGCCATCCCGTACCAGAAGCGGTTCGTCGCGGGCAGCGCGCACTCCGGGCTGTCGCTGTCCACGGCACAGTTGCTGCTCGCCGCCGGGCAGCTTGCCGTCGTCACCCCGTTCGTCGCGGGTGCGCCGCCGCTGCCCACCGAGCTGTCGCCGAAGGTGGTGGTGAGTGTGCTGACCCTCGGGGCGCTCGGCACCGGGCTCGCCTTCGTCATCAACATGCGCAACATCCGGGTGGCCGGCGCGAGCACCGCCTCCACCGTCACGTACCTGATTCCGATCTTCGCGGTGCTGATCGGCGCCGTGGTGCTTGACGAGCGGCTCAACTGGCACCAGCCGGTCGGCGCGCTCATCGTGCTGCTGGGCGTCGCGGTCGCGCAGGGCGTGTTCGGCCGCCGCAAGCCTCGGCCGGTGGCCGGTGTGGGCGCGCCCGTCGCGCCCGCCGCCGAGGCCGCCGCCGCGCCTGCCGAGCCCGCCGCGCGCGCCCGCGGCTGATCAACTCGGCTTCCTTGAAACCGGGGTGTCCTACGTTCCAGGACACCCCGGTTTCAGCGATCCCGAGTCGATCAACGCCGAGCCCTTCAGCGACCGCTAGTCGATCAACGCCCGAGCGGGGCAGCGATCCCGAGTCGATCGACGCCGAGCGGCGTCAGGCCCTTGCGTGTGTCCACTCCACGAGCTGCTCGGCCGACCAGGTGTTTACCACCCGGTCGGCCGGGACGCCGCAGAGCGCGGCCCGCTCGCAGCCGAACCGCTGCCAGTCGAGCTGACCGGGCGCGTGCGCGTCCGTGTTGATCGCGAAGCGGCAGCCCGCCTCCAGGGCGCGGCGGATCAGCCGCTTCGGCGGGTCCTGCCGCTCCGGCCGAGAGTTGATCTCTACGGCGGTGTCGTGCTCCGCGCAGGCGGCGAAGACCGCGTCCGCGTCGAAGTCGCTCTCGTTCCTGGTGCGCGCCCGGTGCCCCCGATCACCCGGGCCGGTCACCCCCGCCGGGCGGGACGACACCATCCGGCCGGTGACGTGACCGAGGATGTCCAGGTGCGGGTTGGCGACGGCCTTCAGCATGCGCCGGGTCATCTTCGCCCGCTCGTCCTTCAGACCGCTGTGCACCGACCCGACCACCACGTCGAGCCGGGCCAGCAGCTCGTCGTCCTGATCGAGTGAGCCGTCCGCGAGGATGTCCACCTCGATCCCGGTCAGGATCCGGAAACCCTCCGGCAGCGCCGCGTTGACCTGCGCCACGTGGTCGAGCTGCCGGCGCAGCCGCTCGGCGGTCAGCCCGCGCGCCACCGTCAGCCGGGGCGAGTGGTCGGTAAGCACCACGTACTCGTGGCCCAACTCCACCGCGGCCAGCGCCATCTCCTCGATCGGCGAGCCGCCGTCGGACCAGTCCGAGTGGGTGTGGCAGTCGCCCCGCAGGGCGGCGCGCAGCGCCGTGGCCTCGGCATCCAGGTCGCTGCCCTCGGTCGCCACCAACCGGCGCAGATAGACCGGCTCCTCACCGGCCAGGGACTCCGCCACGCAGCGGGCCGTCACGTCCCCCACACCCGACAGCTCGGTGAGGGTGCCGTTGCCGGCCCGCTCGGCCACCTCCTCCGCCGGGAGGCCGGCCAGCGCCTTCGCCGCCGAACGGAACGCCCGCACCCGGTAGGTGGCCTCGTTCGCCCGTTCCAGCAGGAACGCGATCCGGCGTAGGTCGGCAATGGGATCCCGAGCGCTCATCCCACCGAACCTAGTGCGTACGAGTCGCGTCAGGGAGCCTTCGGGCAGCCGTGTTTGCGCTGCCACGAGGTCACCTCGGCGGCGGGCTCCCGGTTGCCGCCCTGCCGCCACGAGTCCAGATACCGCGCCGGCCACAGCACACCACGCCGGATCCACCACCCGTCCTTGCCCGTGCACGGCGGCGAGATGCCGAAGTGCACGTGGCAGACGTTGTTGGCGTTACCGGTGCGGCCCACCTTGCCGAGCTGCTGCCCGGCGCGAACCCGCACCCCGGCCTCGACACCGCTGCCGACCACGCTCAGGTGCGAGCCGTAGTAGCGCACACCGTCGTCGCCGAGCAGCGAGACGGACAGGCCGCCGTTGTCCGGGCCCTGCGGCCCACTCTTGGAGTACCTGTCGACACGACTCACCTCCAGCACCTTGCCGTCGGTCACCGCCACGAAGGGCTCACCGCAGTCGGCGAACACGTCCGTCGCCGGGTACGCGCCGTGCGTCGTGTGGTAGTCCACGTTGTCGGCGCGTACCGGAAAGACGTGCCGGATCCCGGCGCGGGGTGCGCTCGGCGACGGCTTGGCCGACGACGGCGTCGGGCTGGCCGGGCGGGTCGGCGGCGGCGGAGTGGCCGTCGGCGCGGCAGGCTGCCCACCTGTCGCCCAGACCGCCGACGGCGCCGGCGCGGCGCCGTCCGGTGGCACTCCGGGCCGGGTCGTCGCGCAGCCGGCGGCAAGCACCGGGGCGAGCAGCAACAGGATCGGGTACGCCGGACGCACGCGGCGACCGATCGTCGGCGAGGGCATTCGGACATCCTGACAGACCGGTACCGTGGGCACGAGCGACGCGCGTGAGGGGAGGGCAACCGGTGACCATCGCCCGACCCGACCCCGTCCCGGATCCCGGTGCCGCCCGCCCGGCGTCGCGTACCCCGTCGGGGCTCTTCCCGGCCGGGCCGCCGACCAGACCCACGTTCCGCGAACCGCACCCGGTGACCGGCGGTGGTGTCGCCGTCGGTGGTGGCGCGGCTGCCGCCTGGCTGCTGCTGTTCGGGCTGCTCGGCACCGACGTGGTCAGCTACGCGTGGTGGACGGTGGTGGCCGGCCTGCTGGCCTGGCTGACGGCCCTGGTCCTGGTCCGCTACGGCGATCGCGGCGTGGCCACCGGGGTGGCGATCGTCACCGCCGGTGGTTGGAGCATCGCCGCCGCCGTGGTGGCGGTCCGTTGGGCGACAAGCGCCGACTGGCCGCTGTGGTGAGCGTGTGCCGACCGGCCCGGATTCGGGCGTGGACGACTGCGCCGCGTGCCCGGTTGGCTGCGTAGCGAACGCCGTCTTGACGTGGCCGTCGAGACTCGGCACCCTCGGCACTATGGCCTGGACCACCCCGCGGCAGGACCCGGATCGCAACCGCCGCCGCCTCCAGTTGCTCGCCGAGTTGGCGGGCGCTCGGGCGGTACGCCAACGCAGCCGGCCGCAGCGACAGCGCACCGAGCGTCTGCGCCAACTGATCGCCACCCGCCGTCGGGTAGCCGGCTGACCCGACTTTGTCAGGTTTGGCCGGCGTCTCGGGGCGTTGACCGGTCGCCCGCCGACCCGACCGGCTAACGTGCACCCTTGACGAGTCGGCGCTGTGCCGAGGGCTTTTGGGGGAACCGTGTCGTACTTCGCTGCGGCCGTGGTGCGTGACGACAGTGGCTGGACCGCCGCCGAGGTCAGCCTGCGGGGCGCCACCGACATCGATGAGGTCGCCGACCGGCTGCGCGACGTCGACCAGGAAGCCGACGTGTCGCTGCTCTTCGTCGAGGCCGACGACGCGTACCTGGTGATCCTGCGTCTCGACGAGGGCGAGGATCTGCGGGTGTTCGGCTCGGATTCGGCGTACGCCGAGGAGTCCCGGCTGGGTCAGCTGCTGGTCGGTGACCTGAAGACGTCCGTGACCGGGCTCGACGGCGACGACGAGCCACGCCCGGTCGCGAGCGGCGACGAGGAGAGCGAGCAGCCCGCCGTCGATCCGGAGGCCGATCCGGTGGGCGACGCCGACCTGTTGGCCAACCTGGGCATCTCCGCGCAGAAGCTGCTGACGCTCTGCGGGACCGAGGGGATGCTGCCGGCGGACGTCACCTCCGAGATCTGCGAGGTCCTCGGATGCGCCGACGAGGTCGAGGAGCTGCGTGAGGTCTGACCCCACCGGGTCGGCAGCGTACGAGGGGATCGTGCCCGCGGGCGGCGCGGAGCCGGCCGACGCCACCGATCCGCTGTTGGAGACGATCCGGCCGGGGCAGCCGACGCCCGGCGCGGTGGGTCGAGCCGGCCCGGGCGCGCACGAGGGGCTGGCCGACCCGGGCGACCTCGGGCGGCGGCAACGGCACGAGCTGTGGATGCGCCGGGCCCTTGAGGTGGCCGTCACCGGCCCGGCCGCGTCGGTGGGCGCCGACGCGATCGATGACATCCCGGTGGGCGCGGTGCTCTACGGCCCGGACGGCGTCGAGCTGGCGACCGGGCGCAACGAGCGGGAGCTGACCGGCGACCCCACCGCCCACGCCGAGGTGCTGGCCCTGCGGCGTGGGGCGGAGCTCACCGGCCGGTGGCGGCTGGACGGCTGCACCCTGGTGGTCACCCTGGAGCCGTGCACCATGTGTGCGGGCGCGCTGGTGCTGGCCCGGGTCTCCACAGTCGTCTTCGGCGCGTGGGAGCCGAAGACCGGCGCGGCCGGCTCCCTCTGGGACGTGCTGCGCGACCGCCGGCTCAACCACCGTCCGGAGGTCTACGGCGGGGTGCTGGAGACCGAGACCGCCGCCGTCCTGCGCGCCTTCTTCCGCTGAACCCGAGTCGGCACACCGCCGCACCTGCCGTCGCCCAGCCGGTCCGGCAGTGGGCCGGGCGACCCGGCGGTCAGGCTGCGGGAAGGGTCACCGTGACGGTCAGGCCACCGGCCGGGCGGGGCCGCGCGTCGACCGTGCCGCCGTGGGCCCGAGCCACCGCGCGGACGATCGACAGCCCCAGACCGAAACCCCGCGCGCCCGCGACCCGCTCCCGGGACAGCCGACGGAATGGCTGGAACATCGTCTCCACGTCGTAGCCGGCGACCACCGGGCCGGTGTTGCGCACCGTGAGGGTCGGCTGGCCGTCGACGAGCCCGGTGCACACCTCGACCCAGCCCTCGGTGGGTAGGTTGTGCCGCAGCGCGTTCTCCACCAGGTTGAATGCGAGCCGTTCCAGCAGCACCGGGTCGCCGAAGACCTGCGCCGGCGCGAGCGAGCGGTGCACCCGAAGGTCGGGTGCCTGCTGTACGGCCTGATCGGTGACGTGCGCGCAGACCTCGGCCAGGTCGACAGGCGTACGTTCGGTCAGCTCGTTCTCCGAGTCCGCCAACGTCAGCAGGCCGTCGATCAGCCGCTCGTGCCGCTCGTTGACCGCCAGCAGCGATTCGCCCAACCGTTGGGTCTCCGCCGACGCGTCGGGACGGGTGATGGCCAGCTCCACCAGGGCGCGGTTGAGCGCCAACGGGGTACGCAGCTCGTGCGAGGCGTTCGCCACGAATCGGCGCTGCCCGTCGAACGAGCGGTCGAGCCGTCCCAGCATCTCGTCGAACGTGTCGGCGAGTTCGCGTACCTCGTCGCGGGGGCCGCGGAGCGCGATCCGCTCGTGCAGGCCCCGCCCGGCGGTGTCCGCGCCGGCGATCCGCCGCGCCGTGTCGGTGACCTGCTGCAACGGCTGTAACGCCCGGCCGGCGAGCAGCCAGCCGAAGGCGATCGCCACCGCCGACACCACTACCAACGCGATGCCACCCTGCGTGAGCAGCGACTCCAACGCGCTGCGTTTCGCCTCGTCCTGCGCCTCCTGCAGGATGGCGCGCAGGTTGTCGACGTTCTGCCCGCTGGGCGTCGTGGCGCTGACCTTCGGCAGGTCGCGCAGGCTCACCCCGAACGGCTGCGGCATCCGCTGATCGACAAGCACGTACGTGACGGCGAGCAGCACCATGCCGGCCAGCAGGAACAGGCCCCCGTAGATGAGGGTGAGCCGGGCGCGGATGGTCAGGCGTTTCATCGGATCTGGTACCCCGCTCCCGGCACCGTCTCGATCACCGGCGGGTCGCCGAGCTTGCGGCGCAGCTTCATCATCGTCACCCGGACCACGTTCGTGAACGGGTCGATGTGCTCGTCCCAGGCTCGTTCCAGCAGGTCCTCGGCGGAAACCACAGCGCCGTCGGCGCGGAGCAGCTCGGCCAGCACCGCGAACTCCTTGCGGGACAGCGCCACGTGCCGGTCATCGCGGCGTACCTCGTGTCGGGCCGCGTCGAGCTGGATGCCGGCGCGGCGCAGCGTCGGGGGCGCGGCCGGGCGGGCACGGCGGGTCAGCGCGTGCACCCGAGCCGACAGCTCGACCAGGGCGAACGGCTTGGTGAGGTAGTCGTCCGCGCCGAGCGCCAGCCCCGCGACCCGCTCCCGGACGGCCGCCGCGGCGGTAAGCATCAGCACCCGGGTCTCCCCGCCGGCATCCACGATCGCCCGGCACACGTCGTCGCCGTGCACCACCGGCAGATCCCGGTCCAGGACGACCACCGCGTACTCGTTGACGCCGAGCCGTTCCAACGCGGCGTCCCCGTCGTACGCCACGTCGACGGCGAACGACTCCCGACGCAGCCACTCCGCGATGGCGTCGGCAAGCATGGTCTCGTCCTCGACCACAAGCACTCTCACCCCTCCATGGTGCTCGGGACGCGGTAACGGCGGCATAACCGCAGACGGTAACGCCGGGGATACGGCCGCCGGCGTCCACTGGTGTCACGTTCGGCGAACCGCGCCGGACCTGAGCGGAAGTGGACACCATGCGACGACAGATGCTTGCGATCCCCGTCCTGCTCGCCCTGGCGCTGCCCGCGTGCGGCGCGGGAGGCGACGACGGCGGCGGGGTCGCGACCGCCGGTGGAACGACTGCCGAGGCCACGGCGAGCGGCACCCCGGTCAGTGACTCGGACCGCCAGCTCGCCTTCGCCCGGTGCATGCGGGAAAACGGGGTGGACATGCCCGACCCGGAGCCGGGTGCCCGTCCCAACTTCCGCTTCGGCGCGGACGTGGATCAGCAGAAGGTCCAGGCAGCCATGGAGAAGTGCCAGGACAAGCTGCCCAACGGCGGGCAGGGGCCGCAGCTCAATCCCGAGCAGGCCGAGCAGATGCGCGCCCTCGCCAAGTGCATGCGCGAGAACGGTGTACCGGACTTCCCGGACCCGGACGCCGAAGGGAGGCTCCGGGTCGGGACCGGGGACAACGCGATCAACATCGGGGATCCGGCCCTGAGGGCTGCGATGGAGAAGTGCCGGCAGCTCGCGCCCCAGCTCGGGGGCGGCAAGTGACCGACGCCACCCGACGCCCGGGGCTGCGCGCCGCTGTCGCAGCGGGGATCGTCCTGGTGGTCGCCGCCGTGGGTGTCGTCGCCGCAGTGGGTTTCGGCGGCGACGCCGGGGACGCCACCCACGCCAGCGGCCCGGCGGCGACCGCCCCGATCACCCGGCAGACCCTCGCGGACACGCAGACCGCCGACGGTGAGTTGGGGTACGGAACGACGCGTACCGCCACGGCGAAACTCAGCGGCACGATCACCGGGCTGCCCGCGACCGGGTCGACAGTGCGGCGGGGCAAGGCGCTGTACCTCGTCGACAACGAGGAGGTCGTGCTCCTCTACGGCGGGCTGCCCGCGTACCGGACGCTCGAGCCCGGCGTCGATGGTCCGGACGTCACCCAGTTCGAGCGGAACCTCAAGGCGCTGGGCTACACCGGGTTCACCGTCGACGACGAGTACACAGGCGCCACCGCCGACGCGGTCCGTGACTGGCAGGAGGACCTCGGTCTGCCCGAGACCGGCCGGATCGAACAGGGCCGCGTCGTGTACGCCGACGGGGAGGTCCGGGTGGAGAGCCACCAGGCCGACGTCGGTGCCGCGGCGCAGCCCGGTCAGGCGGTGTTGACCTACAGCGGCACCAGTCGCGTGGTCACCGTCGACCTCGACATGGACGACCAGCGGCTGGCCAAGCGGAACTCGAAGGTCAGTGTGAAGCTGCCGGACGGACGGGCGGTCGCCGGCACGATCAGCACGGCCGAGACTGTCATCCAGGCCGGTGCCTCCGGCGCGAACGGGCAGTCCGGCGAGGAGGAGACGAAGATCGAGGTGACAGTCGCGGTCACCGACCCGAAGGCCCTCGCCGGCTTCGACCAGGCAAGCGCCACAGTGACATTCACCGCCTCGGAGCGCCGCGACGTGCTCACCGTCCCGGTGGCGGCGCTGCTGGCGCTCGCCGAGGGCGGTTACGGCGTCGAGGTCGTCGACGGCGACGGCAGCCGGATCGTCGCGGTGACGACCGGATTGTTCGCCGACGGCCGGGTCGAGGTCAGTGGGTCGGAGATCGCCGAGGGCATGACGGTGGCGATGCCGAAATGACAGGTGACGTGATCGTCCTCGACCGGGTCAGCAAGCGGTACGCCGGTGGGGTGGTGGCGTTGGACGACGTCTCGTTGCGGATCGGTCATGGCGAGTTGGTGGCCATCGTCGGTCCGTCCGGGTCGGGCAAGTCGACGATGCTGCACCTGATCGGCACCCTGGACCGGCCGTCGTCGGGCAGCGTGCTCCTTGACGGGTACGACGTGGCGAAGCTGACCGACCGGGAGCTGTCGGCGTTGCGGGCCACCCGGATCGGCTTCGTCTTCCAGCAGTTCCACCTGGCCCCCGGCGTCCCGGTCGTGGACAACGTCGCCGACGGGTTGCTCTACTCCGGCGTACCCCTGCGGAGGCGTCGGGAGCGCGCGGAGGCCGCGTTGGTCCGGGTTGGCCTGGGCCACAGGCTCGGCCACCGGCCGCACGAGCTGTCCGGCGGCGAACGGCAGCGGGTGGCGGTGGCCCGGGCGGTGGTCGGTGAGCCGGCGGTGCTTCTCGCCGACGAGCCAACCGGCAACCTCGACTCCCAGTCCGGCGCCGGCGTGTTGGAGCTGCTGCACGACCTGCACCGGGCCGGCACCACAGTCGTGGTGATCACGCACGACCGGGAGATCGCGGAAAGCCTGCCCCGGCAGGTGCGGATGCGCGACGGCGCGGTGCGGCACGACTCGGCCTTCGCGTCGGGCGGGGTCGGCTGATGGCGACCCTGACCCCGGCCCGGCTGGGGCCGGCGGACGTCCTGCGCGTCGGTGGGGTGGGGCTGCGGACCCGTCCGCTGCGGGCCTTCCTCTCCGCGTTGGGTATCGCGATCGGCATCGCCGCGATGATCGCGGTCGTCGGCATCTCCTCGTCGTCCCGGGCCGAACTGGACCGGGCGCTCGACGCCCTCGGCACCAACCTGCTCACCGTCGAGCCGGGCGACACCCTGTTCGGCGCGGACGCGCAGCTTCCCGAGGAGTCGATCGCCATGATCGGCCGGATCGGTCCCGTGACGCAGGTGACCGCCACCGCGCAGGTTCCCGACGCCAAGGTGTACCGCACGGACCGGATTCCGGCGGCGGAGACCGGAGGCATCGCCACCCAGGCGGCACGGCTGGACCTGCTGGGTGCCGTCGGCGCCGAGCTGACAAGCGGCACCTGGCTCAACGAGGCCACCGCCCGCTATCCGGCGGTCGTTCTCGGCGCGACCGCCGCGCAGCGGCTCGGCATCACCACAGCCGATCCGCAGGTGCGGGTGTGGCTGGGCGGACGGTGGTTCACAGTCGTCGGCGTCCTCGCGGCCGTGCCGCTCGCCCCGGAGCTGGACTCCTCGGCGCTTGTCGGCTGGGCCGCCGCGACCGACCACCTGGGGTTCGACGGGCACCCGACCACCGTCTACACGCGGGCGCAGGAGTCGCAGGTGGAGGCGGTGCGGTCGGTGCTCGGCGCGACCGCCAACCCCGAGGCGCCGAACGAGGTGGAGGTGTCCCGCCCCTCCGACGCGCTGGCCGCCGCCGAGGCGACCGACGACGCGTTCACCGGGCTGCTGCTGGGCCTCGGGGCGGTCGCCCTGCTGGTCGGCGGGGTAGGCGTGGCCAACACCATGGTGATCTCGGTGTTGGAGCGCCGGGCCGAGATCGGCCTGCGCCGCTCACTCGGGGCGACCCGCGGTCAGGTACGCACACAGTTCCTCGCGGAATCGCTGTTGCTGTCCGCGTTCGGCGGGATCGGCGGAGTGCTGCTGGGCATCGCGGTCACCTCGGGGTACGCGCTGTCGCAGGGCTGGCCGACGGTGGTGCCGGCGTGGGCGATGCTCGGTGGAGTCGGCGCGACGCTGGTGATCGGTGGCTTCGCCGGTCTCTACCCGGCGGTCCGCGCCGCCCGCCTCTCCCCGACGGAGGCCCTGACCACGGTCTGACCGGCGTGCCGGTTTGTGCGCGACGTGGCGGTCTGGGCGCGGCGCGGTTCGGGACCGGCGTGGCGGCCTGGGGCCGGCGTGATGCGGAAGAGCGGTATGACTCTGAGGCATATTTATACCTCTGAGTCATACCGCTCTCGGCAGTGACACCCGCCGGACGGGTCAGGCGATGATCGTGTCGAGCGCGATCTCGACCATCTGGCTGAACGTCTGCTCCCGCTCCTCCGACGTGGTCTTCTCGCCGGTCTTGATGTGGTCGCTGACGGTCAGGACGGTCAGCGCGCGGGCCTTGAACCGGGCGGCGATCGTGTAGAGCGCCGCCGACTCCATCTCCACCGCCAGCACGCCGTAGTCGGCGAGCGTGTCGTAGAGGTCCGGCCGGTCGGTGTAGAAGGCGTCCGCCGCCAGGATCGGCCCGACGTGCATGGTGATGCCGCGCCGCTCGGCCACCTCGACCGAGGTACGCAGCAGCCCGAAGTCGGCCACCGGGGCGTAGTCGATCAGCCCGTCGAACCGCATCCGGTTCATGTTCGAGTCGGTGGACGACCCGATCGCCGCGACCACGTCGCGCAGTTGCAGGTCGGTGCTGAGGGCACCACAGGAACCGACCCGGATCAGCGTCTTGACGCCGTACTCGTTGATCAACTCGTGGGCGTAGATGGAGGCGGACGGCATGCCCATGCCGGAGCCCTGGACCGAGACCTCGACGCCGTTCCAGCGGCCGGTGAAGCCCAGCATGCCCCGAACCGTCGAGTAGCAGGTGGCGCCCTCGAGGTAGGTCTCCGCGATCCACTTGGCCCGCAGGGGGTCACCCGGCATCAGGACCCGCTCGGCGATCTCGCCCGGCTTCGCGCCGATGTGCGTACTCATGGCAAAGATCCTGCCAGGCCGGCCGGAGCGATACCGGTTCGGCGTCCGAACCGGCGGTCCTGTACCCTCGTCGGCGGTGGCGTGTCCGAGCGGCCTAAGGAGCACGCCTCGAAAGCGTGTGAGGGTTAACGCCCTCCGAGGGTTCAAATCCCTCCGCCACCGCTCTGTAGTGCAGAAACGCCCGGTCGATCCGCGAGGATCGACCGGGCGTTTCCGCGTCAGAGCTGCTGCTCGCCGCCGTCGGCGAACAGCTCGCTGCCGGTCATGAAGCTGCTCTGGTCGGAGGCGAGGAAGAGCGCGGCGTTGGCGATCTCGTCCGGGTGGGCCATCCGGCCCATGGGCACGTTGGACGCGATGCCCTTGAGCAGGCCGGGGGCCTCCTCGGGGCTGGACGCCAGGCCCGCGAGCCCAGGGGTCTCGGTCGGGCCGGGGACCAGGGTGTTGACCCGGATCTTCCGGCCGACCAGCTCGGCGGCCCAGGTGCGGCCGAACGAGCGGATGGCGGCCTTGGAGGCGGCGTAGACGCTGAACGCCGGGGTGCCGTTGCTGGCAGCGGTCGAGCCGGTCAGCACGATCGAGGCGCCCTCGTTGAGCAGGGGCAGGGCCTTCTGCACGGTGAAGATGGTGCCGTAGATGTTGGTGTCGAAGGTGTTGGCGACGTGCTCGACCGTGATCGAGTCGAGCGGGCTGAACTCGCCGCCGCCGGCATTGGCGAACAGCACGTCCAGCCCCGCGCCCCGGGCCTCGATCGCCTGCATGATCCGGTCCAGGTCGTCGTGCTTGCCGACATCGCCGACGATGCCTGTGACGTTGGCGCCGATGCTGGCCACGGCCTCATCCAGCGGGCCCTTGCGGCGGCCGGTGACGAAGACGTACGCGCCTTCGGCGGCGAAGCGGCGGGCGGTGGCCAGGCCGATGCCCGTGGTGCCGCCGGTGACGAGGGCGGTCTTGCCGTCGAGCTGTCCCACGATGAATCTCCTTCGCAAATTCTGTACCGAGCGGTATGCAACTGACCGTAGCAACTACGGCCGGTGCCGACAAATTTCTGTACCGATCGGTTTCCATCGTGGGTAGGATGAGTTGAGGGAGGTGGTGGGCCGTGCCACAACGAGGGCGACCACGCGGCTTCGACGCCGACGAGGCGCTGGAGCGCGCGTTGGAGGTGTTCTGGCGTCAGGGGTACGAGGGCGCCTCGATGAGCGATCTCACCGCCGCCATGGGCATCAACAAGCCGAGCCTCTACGCCGCCTTCGGCAGCAAGGAGGAGCTGTTCCGCAAGGCCGTGGCCCGCTACGCCGAACAGGACATGGAGTACGCGCGGCGCGCTTTCGCCCAACCCACCGCGTACGAGGTCGTCGCCACTCTGCTGCGCGAGAACGTGCTCGCAGTGACCCGACCCGACCGCCCGGCCGGCTGCCTGTCGATCCAGGGCGGCACCGCCTGCTCCAGCGACAACGCGGCGGTGGCCGGGTTCCTCGCCACCAGCCGCCTGGCCGGCGAGCACGCCCTCGCCGACCGGTTCACCCGCGCGGTGGCCGAAGGCGACCTACCCGCCGACGCCGACCCGGCCGCGCTCGCCCGCTTCGTCATGAGCGTGACCGAGGGGCAGGCGATCCACGCCGCCGCCGGGGTCGCCCGGGAGGCTCTGCGTCAGACGGCGGAGATCGCGCTCGCCGGCTTCGCCGCCGTGTCCGGAGCGCGGTCCCCCGAGCAGGTCGCCGAGTCCGTCTGAGCACCGGCCGCCCGAACCCGGGTGGCCCCGCCTGCGCGAGCACGCCCCGTACGTGCGGGTCCTGGCCGGTGACGGCGGATCGGGCACGACGGACTTCGCGGCGACACACTCGTACGACTTCTGGCGGTCGCTGCGCGGCTGAGCGCGGTGCGTGACCGGCGGGCCGGCCCTCCAACCTTGTGGAGGGCCGGCCCGCCACCCGTCACGCGGTCGGGGCGTTGCCGTCCCGGTGCGTCAACCGGTACGAGGCGTCGACGGCATCCGTCTCCAGGATCACCGTGACCGCACCGGCGGGCAGGGTGCAGGTGACGGTCCGTTCGATGGCCGGGCCCGTGGGACCGCAGTACCGGATGCCCTGGCTGTCGAAGACCGACAGACGGGCGTCACCGGCGCCTGCGGTACGCGTCCAGGTGAAGCTCTCCCGGCTGGCGTGCTGGTCGGCCGGAACCGTGTAGCAGACCGCGAAGTGGTCCGCCCCGGTGGTCGCCGTGGCGCCGGCCGCGTCCCCGGGCAGGACCGGGCAGGCCGGCGGCCCGTCGACCCGGGCGAAGCCCACGGCGTACGAGGCGGTGGGGAACCCCTCATCCGCGGTGAGCAGCACGGAGAAGGGCGCCTCGCCGGTCAGCTCGCAGCTGTACTGACGCAGCGAGGAGTAGTCGCACACCTGATCGCCCGCGGCGTTCACCACGATGATCTCCGGTGAGGTCTCGGCGGTCACGTCCCCGGGCAGCAACTCGGCGACGTGAGCCCCCGTCGGGCTGGGCAGCTGTAGGCAGTTGTGCTGCCCGGCCGCCTCGAAGCTGCCCCGGTGCGGGGCATCCTGCCAGCCGGTGTCGGACACCGGCGTGCAGTCCGACGGCTTCCACGGCAGCAGCGCGACGGCGTAGAGGAAGTCGGTGTCGATCACCTCGTTGGGCGCGCCTCCGCTGAGGACCATCGTGTACTTCCCGGCCGCGGGGATCTTGCACCAGGTATCGGTGCAGACCTTCAGGCCGGCGGAGTCGTAGACGGTGGCGTACGACCGGTAGTTCTCCGCGCTCACCGCCGTGACCCGGTACGTGCCGGCGCTGGGGAGGTCCAGGGTCCGGCAGCGGATGCCACCGAGGGCACCGGCCGGTGCCGAGTTGTACGTGCCCGGGGTGATGGTCGGGCAGCCGACCGCGTCGGAGAGTCGACGGACCTGAACCTTGTACGTGAGGTCCTCGCTGTCGGCGGCCCAGTTTCGCAGGTAGGAGACGACGCGGTAGGTCCCGGTGGAGGGCAGGACGCACCCGTCCTCCTCCGTCCAGTCGGTGCACAGCACGGCACCCTGCTCGTCGACGATCCAGGCGAAAACGTCGTTGTACCGGTCCGGGGCACGGTAGACCATGACGCGCTCCCCGGCCTCGCCGTGGAACGGCTGGCAGTTGGTCTGCACCGTCGAGGTCTGGTGCACCGTCAGGGCCGGCTGGTCCCAGTTGAGCCCGGTGGGGGCGGCGCAACCGTCGGCCTGGTCGAGGCGGGCCACCGCCACCTGGTAGGTGACCGGTTCCCAGCCGCCGTTCTGCGCCACAAGCGTGTAGGCGCCAGCCGCCGGTGCCGCGCAGGAGCGCCAGGAGTCGTACTCCGAGCACACCACCTGGCCCGCGTTGTCGTACAACTGCCAGTAGAGGTACTGGTCCGCGAACTGGTTGATGCGGACGATCAGGCGGCCGGGGGTGGTGACCCGCAGCGACTGGCAGCTGATCCCCTGATAGGGAGGAACGGTGCCGGTCCCGACAGCGGCGCCCGGGTCACCGAAGGCGGCCAGGGGCAGGGCCGGGCAGCCGACCGACTGCGAGATCCGGGGCATCTTGAGGGTGTACGCGGCCTTGCTGCCATACATTTCGCCCAGGAAGAGCCGGTACGGTCCGGGCCCGCTGAGCGTGCACTCAGTGGGGTAGCGCACCGCGCAGATCGGCTGGAACTGCCCGTCCAGGATGTTGCCCTGGATGTCCTCGGCGCCGCCCGGGTCGGCCAGGTGCAGGACACTGCCGGTGGGCTGCTTGAAGGTGAAGCAGCGGGCGGCAAGGCCGGCGGGCAAGGTGCCGCTGCGACCGGTGGAGGCGAAGGAGAAGAAGCTCGCGGGCAGATTGACGCAGGTGGAGGGCGCCCGCATCGACTCTGCCGACAGTGAGTAGGCGCCCTTGCCGGTGCCGTAGTAGAGCGCGACGGTGACGGTGTAGACGCCCGCGGCACCCAGCTTGCAGTCCGTCAGGTACGAGCTGACGTAGCAGACATTACTGCCATCCGGGCCCTTGACCGTTGCGCTGACGCCATCACCCGAGACCTGTCGGAGCCGCACGAACAGGGTGTCCTGGTCGACTGTCGACGTGACCGTCCAGGTGTTTTTTGCCGTGCCCGTGATCGACGCGCAATTCTTGACCGGGCCCAGTGGCAGTTCGCCGCCGCAGGTGGCGGACGTGCTGCCGACCTTGGCCTGGGGCTCGGTGGCCCTGCTCGGGGCGGGGGCCGCAGGGGTGACGGGCACCGCCGCAGATGGCGCGGTGGCGGGGCGCGGCCGCTCGGTCGTCAGTGTCGGTCGCGGCGACGGATCGGCAGTCGGGGCGGCGGTGGCGGGGCCGGCCAGCAGGCCCGCCCCCGTGAGGCCCAGGGCCGCCACAGCGGCCCATCTTGCGAGGTGTCTCCACAATGGATCGGGCACGGTTGTACGCACGATGTCCCCCCGTGTTGGTCGCGCGATCTGCGCGAGCGAGAGGATAATTTCATGACGGCCGATCCCGGACAATCAGCTTGTCGACTGGACCGGGGACGCACTTGTTCAGCAGGGCCCGGCGCCCTCGTCGAAGAGCCGGCGGGCCCAGTCGGCGTACCCCGCGATGGTTTTTCGGACCGTGCGTCCGTCGTGCAGGAAGAGGTACGCGCGGTCGCCGCTGCGGGCGAGTAGCCCGTCGAGCCGGTGCGTCCCCTGTGGAGCCGGGAGCCGCGTGACCGACGGGTAACGGGCCCAGACCTCGTCGATCGGTGAGCCGGCCGTGATGCCCTCCGGTGTCCGCATCGGGTCGCCGACCCAGAGCAGCACCAGTCTGTCCTCGACGAAGACCGGGCTGACCGTGTCGTGGCCGGTGAGCATCGGTCCGCAGGCGTCCAGGTCGGTACGCAGGACGCCCCGGCGGGTCAGTTCGGCCTCGGTGTCGCCGAACTCGATGTTCCGCAGGCCGTGCAGGTCGATGACCTCGACGTTGCCGGCGGGCCGGTTCGGCGGCATCGGGCCGGGCGGCGTCGTACCGCTGCCCGCGATCGAGGCAGCAGTCAGCAGCATGGCAATAAACGCGAATTGTCGCAATTTCATGGAATCCCCCAGTCCCCAACGGGACGGGGCCGCTCAGGTTGCTGCCCATCGCCGGATTACTGGTTTTCCCACTGTTCGACAAGCTCGTCCCAGTAGTCGGCGCTGAGCCGACGCCGCCCGTGCGCCAGCCACCCGTCGGTGTTGCGCTCCAGGTGCAGGCCCACCTCGGCGAACGGGTCGATCCACGCGCCGCGTTCGACACCGAGCCGGACCAGCGCCGCGTTGATCGGCCACTCCTCCCGTGGCGCGTCGAGGACGTCGTCGAAGCGCGGACCCCAGGACAGCGCGCCGCCCAGCCACACCACCGCCGACTGGTGGCCGACGCCACCGCCGAACTCGGCCTCCACGTACGCCACCGGCCCCGAGCGCGACCAGCGCGCCAGCGGCTCGACCAGCGCGGGCGACAGCACCAGGTCGAACGGACGGGCGGCGCTACGGTCGTCCGTCGCGTAGTCCGGCAGCGACCCGGTCAGCTCCAGCACCAACTGCGGGGTGATCGGCAGCAGGGCGAAGTCCTGCCGCAGCTCGCCGAGGACCGCGTGATCCAGCCCGGCGGTCTGCTCGCGGAGCAGGTCGGCGTCCGCGACCACCGCGCTGAGCTGGTAACCCATCGAGCCCTCCGCTGTCCACAGCCTGTGGATGGAACATGTGTACGACGGGTTCGCGGTCCGCCGGTCCCTGGCACGCTACCGGTGCCGTGCCTGCCGCCGTCGCCGTCGTTACGGCTGATCTGGTTTCAGCGCCACGTCGCGCAGGGCGGCGGCGAGCAGGTGCGGGTGCGAGAGCATCGGGTGGTGGCCGGTGGGCAGTTCGACGACGCGGGTGGCGCGAGCGGCCTGAGCACGTTGCAGCGCGGGTGGGGTGGCACGATCCCCGGCGCAGACGATCGCCGTCGATGGTCGGTGCCGCCAGCCGGCATGCTGGACCGGGGCGGTGAGCACCGCGGCCGGCTGGCGGGTCAGCCGGGCGACGGCGCCCTCGGCCGCCTGCTCGTCGCAGTCGTACAGGAACAGGTCGCGCAACGACTCGCGCCGTACACCGAACGTGCCGTCAGGCGAGAAGTCCAGGTGGGGGGCCGGCTCACCCGGGCCGAGATCGGCCAGGGACTGGCCGACGTCCGGCAGGAACGAGCTGACGTACACCAGATGACGCACGTCCCCGACGGCCTCGCTGCCACCGACGGCGGCCTCGGTGGCTACCACGCCGCCGTAGGAGTGCCCGACAAGCACCGCCGGCCCGACCTCGCGCAGCACCCGGCGGGTCTCCGCGACGTCCGCCGCGAAGTCGGGAGCCACCCCGGGCACCTCGCCGCAGCTCGGCAGCCGGACCGCGACGCTGTCCAGGCCGTCGGCGTGCAGAGCGGCGGCGACCCGCGACCACCACCACTCCCCGTCGCGGACGCAGGCGCCGTGTACGAAGACCACAGTCATCACCGTCTCCCATCCGGCGAACCCTCGGCGGGTCGCCCCGCGATCGAGGTTAGACGTATCGATCGTTACGTGAAAAAGTGGCGGTGTGGGACGTCGACCGCAGCCGGAGATCCGCGACAGACTGCTCGACGGTTGCGTCGACCACCTGTTGGAGCACGGCCTCCCGGTCACCTCGCTGACGCCTGTCGCGGCGGCGCTCGGGGTCAGCCCGCGCATGTTGATCTACCACTTCGCCACCAAGGACCGGCTGGTCCGGGCTGCGCTGGTTGAGGCCCGGCGACGGCAGCGGGCGCTCTTCGACGAGGCGCTGCGCCACCGCCCCGACACCCGGTACGTCGACACCCTCGCCGCGGCTTGGACGACGCTCTCCGGCCCGGCGGCCCACCGCTACGTACGCCTGTTCAGCGTCGTGCACGACCTGCCGCCGAGCGAGACACCGTGGCCCGACTTCCCGACGATGGCGGTGCACGACTGGCTGCCGACTATCGCCGCCGGACTGCGCGCCGACGACCACGCCCAGCCGGACGTGTTGGCCACGCTGGTCCTCGGGGTGGTGCGCGGGCTTCTGCTCGACGGTCGGGCAACCGGCGAGCACGACCGGGCGGCCGAGGCGTACCAAGCCTTCCTCGCCCTGCTCGACGATTCCCTCCGCTGACACCGCCGCCGGCCGTGGCCTACGGCGGTGGGCCGTCAGGCGCGGTGGGGGAGCTGGGTGACGAACGCGCGCCAGGCCGTCGGCCCGAAGGTGAGGGCCGGCCCGCCCGGGTCCTTGGAATCCCGTACGCCGATCACGCCGGGCAGGTTGTCGGCGACCTCGACACACGCGCCGCCGTTGCCGCTGCTGCGGCTGCTCTTACGCCACCGGGCGCCGTTCAGCTCCATGTCTCCGCCACTTCCGTTATCAGATCGACCGACTGCCAGTGCGACAGCGCCTCGCCGCGCACGTTCTCCCATGCCGCCATTATGGTCGCGACGTCGTCCGGGTCGCTAGCCACTTGCCCCTGGAGCTGGTTGTCGAGGTAACCGGCGACCCGGTGGTCGTGACTGTGCGCGATCACGAACGGCCCGTTGAGGCCGGCGTACGCGCCGACCGCGCTGGGCACCACGTGCACCCGGATGTGCGGCTCCGCGCACGCCGCGACCACGGCCAGCAGCTGCTCGCGCATGGTCGCCCGGCCGCCCACCGGCCGGTGCAGGATCGCCTCGTCGATGACGGCCGTGAACTGCGGCGGGTCGTCGCGTTTGAGCACGCCCTGCCGGTTGAGCCGCACCGCGAGGTGCCGCTCGATCTCGCCGCGGGGGATCAGGCCCGCGCCGCCGAGCACCGCGCGGGCGTATGCCTCGGTCTGGAGCAAACCCGGCAGGACCGTGGACTCGAACCAGCGCAGCGACACCGCCTCGCGCTCGATTTCCTGCCACGGGCGAAACCAGATGGGGTCACGACGTCTTGAAGTGTCCGGCCAGATGTCCGACACGTCCTTGTGGAGGGCTTCCGCTGCCGCGAACCGGTGCCGAGGATGCGGAATGCGTCCCTCGGTCAACCAGCGCGCCACGGTCTTCGGGTCGACACCGACGGTCTCGGCGAGGGATTCGGTGGTGTGCCCGGTGTCGTTGAGCGCCACCCGCAGCGCGTCGTTCATGGCTCCTCCATCGGATGTCTCGAATATCTGGAAACCATATAGCTACGGGGTGTACTTGTCTGGTTACGCACCCAAGGGTGGTCCACAGAAGACGGCGAGGCCGGTGGAGGCGCGAGAGCCCGGCGGCCGACGTCAGTCAGGGGCCGCCCCGATGGGGAGGCGGGGCGGCCCCTTCCACAGCGAAGGAGGCCCGCCATGCCCCGCCGCAATCGGAACCACCTGCCCACCCGTCCCACCTGGCGCTGCACGGCGTGCGGCATCGCCTGGCCCTGCTCGGCGGCGAAGTTACGGCTGCTCGGGGAGTACCGGCAGGACCGGCTGGCGTTGACCGTCTACCTGGCGACGCTCCAGGCCGAAGCCGGTGAACACCTCCGAGACGTCGACCCGGCCCGGCTCACCGAACGCTTCCTCTCCTGGGCCCGCGCCCGAGGCTGAGGTCCGGCCGGGGCGCGTCCGGGGTCGTCGACGATTCGGTGGCGCCTTGTCAGGGTCGCCAGATGACGACGCCCACGTCCTGTCGCCGCTCTGCGAAGCGGCCGTCCCGCGCCGCCGCCGTCAACAGCTCCCGTAGGTCCGCCTCGAAGGCGGCGAGCCGGTCGGCGAACAGGTGCGGCGCCGAACTGGACAGCGAGAACACCGCCGAGACGATCTCGTCCACCGACCGTTCCACGACCATGCCCTGCTCGACGGTGACCCGGGTGGGGCCGGTGAAGCCCGCCGCCAGCATGATCTCGCCCTCGCCGCTCGGAGTGCCCGAGGGCAGCGATCCCTGACCGGCCCGGCGGACCGGCCCCAGGTAGCGCGCGACCAGCTCGTTGATCTCCGGCCACGGCGGCCGGGGGTACGGCAGCGGGTCATCGCCGGGCACGCCCTGATGGGTGGTGGCGCCGACGTGGACCCAGGCCCCGTCGGGCGTGAGCATGTCGCGGACCCGCCGGGCCACGAGTGGCCGATCCATCCAGTGGAACGACTGCGCGAACGTGGCGACCCGGAACGTACCCAGATCGGCCGGCAGGGCCTCGGCTCGCAGGCACCGCCACTCGACGGTGGTGGTCCCGGCCGCATCGGCTCGGCGTTGCGCCTCGGCGAGCATGCCCCGGTCGGGGTCGACCCCCACCGCCGCCTCGAACAGCGGCGCGAGCAGCAGCGTCAACGACCCGGGCCCACAACCGACGTCCAGGAGGCGACCGGTGCCGTCGAGGTCGAGCGCCGTACGGATCACGTCGGCGAGTTCGGGCGGATAGGGCAGCCGGCCCGCGCTGTAGTGACGCGCGGTGCCCGCGAACAACGTCTCGTCCCACTCCCATGCCACGCCGTCGATGAGACCACAGGCGTGGACCCGGGCCGACCGATATTCGGTCGAGGTCTCCGCAGACGGCTCAGGGCCGGTCCCCATGGGGCCGGCCCTGTCGTTTTGCCTGCTCAAGCGAGCGGAGGATACGAGATTCGAACTCGTGAGGGTGTAAACCCAACACGCTTTCCAAGCGTGCGCCCTAGGCCTCTAGGCGAATCCTCCGCGAGCCAGGATACAGGCCCTCGCCGGCCGGGCCACCCCACCACCCCCTGAAGATCGACGGGCGGTCGGGTAGGGTTGGCGTCACCTCCCGTGCGGCGGTATCTCGTGAACCTCCCCAGGGCCGGAAGGCAGCAAGGATAAGCGAGCTCTGCCGGGTGCACGGGAGGCCTTTTTGTCTGTGGGCCGGTTGATCCACTCGACATCCTTGATGTCGGGGCATCCCGGGCATGCGGACACCCCGATTTCCAGGAAGCCGAGTCGATCAAGCCCGAAGGCCTAGGCGCCCCGGCGGGGTGGGTGGTCACCCGCGCCCGACCGGCGCAGAATGGCTCGGTCGAGAGGAGGCGGGACGAGTGACGCTGGCGCTCTACCGCAAGTACCGGCCACGTACCTTCGCCGAGGTCATCGGGCAGGAGCACGTCACCGAGCCGCTGTCGCAGGCGCTGCGCAGCGGGCGGCTCAACCACGCCTACCTCTTCTCCGGCCCCCGCGGCTGCGGCAAGACGACAAGCGCCCGGATCATGGCCCGCTCGCTCAACTGTGAGCAGGGCCCCACCCCCGAGCCGTGCGGCAAGTGTGAGTCGTGCCGCTCGCTGGCCACCGACGGCACCGGCTCCATCGACGTGATCGAGATCGACGCGGCCAGCCACGGCGGTGTCGACGATGCCCGCGAGCTGCGCGAGCGTGCCTTCTTCGCGCCGGCCAGCAGCCGCTTCAAGATCTACATCATCGACGAGGCGCACATGGTCTCGACCCAGGGCTTCAACGCCCTGCTCAAGCTCGTCGAGGAGCCCCCGGAGTACGTCAAGTTCATCTTCGCCACCACCGAGCCGGAGAAGGTCCTCGGCACGATCCGGTCGCGGACCCACCACTACCCGTTCCGACTGTTTCCGCCGAAGGTGGTGCGCCCCTATCTGGAGCAGCTCTGCCAGGCGGAGGGAGTCACAGTCGAGCCGGCGGTCTTTCCGCTTGTGGTGCGCGCCGGTGGCGGCAGCATGCGGGACAGCCTCTCCGTACTCGACCAGCTCATCGCCGGCGCCGGCCCGGAGGGGGTCGGCTACGCCCGGGCCGTCGCGCTGCTCGGGGTCACCGACTCGGCGCTGATCGACGAGATGTGCGACGCGCTGGCCGCCGGTGACGGCGCGGCCGCGTACGCCACCGTCGACCGGGTCGCCGAGGCCGGGCACGACATGCGCCGGTTCGCCTCCGACCTGCTGGAGCGGTTCCGCGACCTGATCGTCCTGCAGCAGGTGCCGGACGCCGCCGCGAAGGGCCTGATCGACGGCCCCGCCGACCAGCTCGAGCGGATGGCCGCCCAGGCTGCGCAGCTCGGCTCGGCCACGCTGTCCCGCTGCGCCGACATCGTGCACAACGGGCTGGTCGAGATGCGCGGCACCACCGCGCCCCGGCTGCTGCTGGAGCTGATCTGCGCCCGGATGCTGCTGCCCGGCGCGGACGACTCCACCGGCGGCCTGCTCCAACGCCTCGAACGGATGGAACGCCGGCTCACCCTGAGCGGCACCGACGCGCCGTCGGCCGCCGCCGGCTCCGCGGCAGCGGCCCACCAGGAAGTACGCCCACAGCACGCCCCTCCGGTCCCGGCTGCCGCCACCCCGGCACCCGCCAACGCCCCGACCTCCGCACCGCCGTGGGACGTCGACCCGTCCGCGTCCCCGACACCGGGCACGCGGACCGCAGCCGCTGCGGGTTCGGGCGCTGCCGGGCCGGGCGCTGTCGGCTCGGGTGCTGCCGGTTCGGGCGCTGCCGGCTCGGGTGCTGCCGGTTCGGGCGTTGTGGGCTCGGACGTTCGCGCACCCGGTGCACCGGCCTCGTACGCACCCTCGGGGACCGACTCGCCGATTCCGGCATCACCCGGTGCGTCGGCCGTCCCCGCGCCGACGTCCGTTGACCGGGCCGCGCCCGTCTCGCCCGCCGGAGCGGACACCGGCTCGCCGGCCCCGCGTCGCGTGGTGCCGCCGTCGGCCGTACTGCCCGACCCGGCGACACCCGTGCCGCCCCGCCCTGGCGCGCCGGCGGCCGCACTGGACGCGGTCGCGGTCCGCCGTGCCTGGCCCGACGTGGTCGGCAAGGTCAACCGGACCAACAAGCGGATCGCCGCCCTCATGCGTGACGCGGTGGTGCGGGAACTCGACGGCGACATGCTGGTGCTGACGGTCAAGTCCACCGTGCTGGCGAAGATGATGGCCGATCACGCGGCGGTGCTCACCGACGCGCTCTACGAGGAGTTGGGCGGGCGCTGGCAGATCCGCTGCGAGGTGGCCGGCGAGCGGGGTGGCGTGTCGCTGTCCGGCCCGCCGCGCTCCCAGCCAGCCGCGCCGCCCCGCCCGGCCGGGCCGCCGAACGCACCCGCCGCCGCTCCGGCGAGCGCTCCGCCCGTGTCGAACGCGCACGCTGCCGCGCCGAGTGCTGGTCCGGCGAACGGCCATGCCGCTGCGCCGAGTGCCGGCCCGGACGCCGCGTCGAACGCGCACGCTGCCGCGCCGAGTGCTGGCGCGTCGAATGCGCACGCTGCCGCGCCGAGTGCCGCCGCGTCGAATGCGCACGCTGCCGCCCCGAGTGCCGCCGCGTCGAATGCGCACGCCGCGCCCGCGACGAACACGCACGTCTCGACCAACGCGCCCACTGCCGCCGGCCCGAACGCACCCTTCACCGCAGCGAATTCGACGGGTACTGCCGGCCCGGGTTCGCGGGGCGGTGTCGGTGCGGGCGGGTCCACCGGTCACGGTGTGGGTAGCCAGGGCGGCGGGCAGCCCGCCGAGGCGGCTGCCGATGAGGATGACTGGCCGGAGGCGGCCCGTCCCGGCGGCAACACCCCGGCCCCGGCCACCGATGACGAGGACTGGCCGGAAGCCGCCCGACCTGGCGGCGCAGCCACGGCCGACGGTGTCCCGGGCGATTCCGGCTCGGCACCCGCGTCGGCCAGCGCGAACGGTGCCGGCCCGGGTGCGGCGAACGGCTCAAACGGCGGCAATCCAGGTGGCACAGGTTCGACGACCGGTAGGCCGGGCGCGGGGGCGGCCAGCCCGACTGCTGTGGTCCGGCAGCCGGCGGCAGCCGGTGGCGCCCCGGTGAGCAGCGCCATCGCCGCGGCCCGTGCGGCGGCGGCGGGGCGCGGTCCGCGTACCGCGTCGGCAGTCCGGCCCGTCGCGGACGCCGAGTGGGCCGGCGAGCCTCCCTACGACCCGGACTTCGACGGCCCGCAGCGCGGTAGGCGGCCGGGGGGCGCGGCGCCGGCGGCGGCACCGGCCTACGAGGGGTTCGACCCGGGTGACGAACCGTTGGACGAGGTCATCGACGAGAAGACCGCCCGGGAGTCGAGCGAGGAGCAGGCGGTACGGCTGCTTCGGGAAACCTTCGGCGCCGAGAAGATCGACGAGGTCGACGCCCGCTAGGCCCTTGATCGTTGGCAGTTGAGCGACTCGACACGCCGAGCACCGCCCCGCTGAGCCGCCAACGATCCCCGTGCCCGTGCCCGTGCCCGTGCCCGTGCCCGTCCCCGTCCCCGTCCCCGTGCCCGTGCCCGTGCCGCTGCCGCGCCGCCACGCTAGGTCGCTGCGGCCGAGCGGCCATGTGCCGGCCGGTCGGCCGGGGTTTCGGCGAGCAGGGCGCCCAGGCAGCAGGCCCACACCGGAAAGGGCAGCACCGCTATGCGTTCCATGCCGCCGACGCCGATCCCGAAGCCCTCCTGGGCGAAGAACAGTACGGTTCCCGCCAGCGCGGTCAGCCCGGCGGCAAGCGTGAGCGCTCGCCAGCGGCCGAGCACCGTGGTGTTCGGCGCGAAGCCGGCGAGGAGCAGCCCGACGTTGCCCAATCCCATGATCAGGAATGCGCCGAGGACGTGCAGGTTCTCGTCGACGTCGGCCGGGTAGCGGGCCGCCAGGGCGTACCCGCCGGCCGCCAGCAGCAGCAGCGTCTGCGCGGAGCGCACCAGCCCACCGCGACCGAGTGACCGCCAGGTCAGCAGGAGCCCGGCGGCGAGCAGTACGGCGGTGGTCAGCATCGCGGCGTTCATCAACGGGTGCCAGGGTGAGCAGACGTAGCGAGGTCTGGTGGTGTCCCAGATGCCGCAGTGGACGTTGCCGAGGTCGCTGATGTTGTGGGTGGCCCAGCTGTAGGCCGGCTGGCGCCAACGCAGGCCGGTGACCAGGCTGGCGACGAGGAAGATCGGTGCGGCGACCACCCAGCACAGCGCGCCGGCCCGGCCCGTGCGGTTGAGGTTCATGCCGTCGAGCAGACCAGTGCGGTGGCACCCGGCGCACTACCCGCAGATGGCCGGTTCGGGGTAGTGGTAGCCGTACCGTCGCGGGGGCGACGGTCTTCGTCGCTACCGAGCGGCCCGGCGTGTGGGCCCTCGCCAGCCGGGACGCGGTCGTCGTGGTCGGCAGCGCGGTCGGCGGCTCGTCGGACACCGTGCCCGTCGTCGAGTCGCTGGTGCGCGAGCAGTACGACCGGCTGTGAGCCGCGTCATTCCCGGCCCGCATCCAGGCGTCGGCAAGGCTCGGCGGGGCGGACGCACCGGGCGGGAAGGGGTCGGTCCCAGCGGTTAGGCTGGTCGGCGGCCGAGCAGACGAGTGCGAGAAGGAGCCATCCGTGCGCCCAGGTGGACAGCCGAACATGCAGCAGATGCTGAAGCAGGCGCAGAAGATGCAGCAGCAGATCGCCGCCGCCCAGGCCGAGCTGGCCGAGGCCGAGCTGACCGGCACCGCCGGCGGAGGGCTGGTCACCGCGACGGTCTCCGGCTCCGGTGAGCTGAAGACCATCAAGATCGACCCGAAGGCCGTCGACCCGGACGACGTGGAGACGCTTGAGGACCTGGTGGTCGCGGCCATGCACAACGCCGCCGAGGCCGCGCGCGAGTTGACCGAGCGCAAGATGGGTCCGGTCGCCGGCGGCATGGGCGGCCTCGGCCTGCCCGGTTTCTGAGCCGGCAGATGTACGAGGGCGCCATCCAGGACCTGATCGACGAGTTGGGGCGACTGCCGGGCGTGGGCCCGAAGAGCGCCCAGCGGATCGCGTTCCACGTCCTGTCGGCCGACCCGGCCGACGTCACCCGGCTGGCCGGCGCGCTGCGCAAGGTCAAGGAGCTGGTGCGCTTCTGCACGACCTGTTACAACGTGGCCGAGTCCGAGCAGTGCCGGATCTGCCGCGACCAGCGCCGCACCGACGAGGTGCTGTGCGTGGTGGAGGAGCCCAAGGACGTGGTGGCCATCGAGCGGACAGGTGAGTTCCGCGGTCGCTACCACGTGCTCGGCGGCGCGATCAATCCGCTGGAGGGGATCGGCCCCGACAACCTGCGCATCCGGGAGCTGATGACCCGGTTGAGCGGCGGCGCGGTCCGGGAGTTGATCCTGGCCACCGATCCGAACACCGAGGGCGAGGCGACCGCCACCTATCTGGCGCTGATGGTGAAGCCGATGGGGATCGCGGTGACCCGGCTGGCCAGTGGGCTGCCGGTCGGCGGCGATCTGGAGTACGCCGACGAGATCACGCTGGGCCGGGCCTTCGAGGGGCGCCGCGCCGTCTGAGCCCCGCAGCGTACGGCCGATGGCTGGCACCCGATCCGGGTGCCGGCCATCGCTGCGTCCCTGCCCGGAAATGATCTGACACCAGGTCCCTCATTGGGGCGGTTCGACGTAACAGTTTGGCATCGCGGGTGCGGAATGTACGGTCGCGGGCCCGTTTCACCTTCGAATCGTTTGTCAAGCAGCGATTGAGGCACGATCCGATACCAACAGTCCACTCGGCGGTTTCCGGGTGGACACAACGAGAGCTATGGTCACGGCCATCGGTGACCCCTGTCACCACGTTGTCCGTACCCCCAAGGACGAGGTGAAGCACACATGCGTGCACCCAGGCCGAAGGTCGCCATCGCGGCCGTCGCGGTCGCGGCCCTCGCGGTAGCAGGCTGCGCCGAGAGCAACCGCGACGACAAATCCGGCGGTAGCAAGAAGGACACCCTCGTCTTCGGCGTCGCCGGAGACCCGAAGGTGCTCGACCCGAGCTTCGCGAGCGACGGTGAGTCGCTGCGTGTGGCGCGCCAGGTCTTCGAGACCCTGGTCCGACCGGAGGAGGGTGGCACGAAGGTCACCCCCGGCCTGGCCGAGTCCTGGACCCCGGACGCCGCCGGCACCACCTGGACGTTCAAGCTCCGCTCCGGCGTGAAGTTCCACGACGGCACCGACTTCAACGCCGAGGCGGTCTGCGCCAACTTCGACCGCTGGTACAACGCCAAGGGCCTCATGCAGAGCCCGGACGTCACCGCGTACTGGCAGGACGTCATGGGTGGCTTCGCGAAGAACGAGAACGCGGACCTGCCGCCGAGCCTCTTCAAGTCGTGCTCCGCAAAGGACGCGACCACTGTCGACCTGGCGTTCACGCGGGTCTCCAGCAAGATCCCGGCCGCGCTGATGCTGCCCTCGTTCTCCATCCACAGCCCCAAGGCGCTGCAGGAGTTCGACGCCAGCAACGTCGGCGGCACCGCGGACGACATCAAGTACCCGGCGTACGCCACGGCGCACCCGACCGGCACCGGCCCGTTCAAGTTCAAGTCCTGGGACGTCGCGAACAAGACGCTGACCCTTGAGCGCAACGACGACTACGCCGGCAACAAGGCCAAGCTGAAGACCCTGATCTTCAAGACGATCTCCGACGAGAACGCCCGCAAGCAGGCGCTGCGCTCCGGTGACATCCAGGGCTACGACCTGGTCGGCCCGGCGGACGTCGAGCCGCTGAAGGGCGAGGGCTTCAACGTCCTCACCCGCCCGGCGTTCAACGTGCTCTACCTGGCGATCAACCAGAAGGGCAACCCGAAGCTCGCCGACATCCGCGTCCGGCAGGCCATCGCGTACGCGTTGAACCGTCAGCAGCTCGTCGACTCGAAGCTGCCTCCGGGTGCGAAGGTCGCCGACAACTTCATGCCGGACACGGTCGAGGGCTGGAACGGTGACGTCACCAAGTACACCTACGACCCGGCGAAGGCGAAGGCTCTGCTGGCCGAGGCCGGCGCGTCGAACCTGACCCTGAAGTTCCACTACCCGACCGAGGTCACCCGGCCGTACATGCCGAACCCGAAGGACATCTTCGAGCTGCTGTCGGCGGACCTGAAGGCCGTGGGCATCACCGTCCAGGCGATCCCGCTGAAGTGGAGCCCGGACTACCTGAACGCCACCACGTCCGGCAGCAAGCACGACATCCACTTCCTGGGCTGGACCGGCGACTACGGCGACGCCTACAACTTCATCGGCACCTTCTTCGACCGGCCGAAGGACGAGTGGGGCTTCAACAACAAGGCCCTGTTCGAGCAGTTCAAGGACGCGGACACCACCGCGGACATCGCGGCCCGGACCGAGAAGTACAAGGCCCTGAACAAGTCCATCATGGACTTCCTGCCGGGTGTGCCGATCTCGCACTCCCCGCCGGCGATCGTGTTCGGCAAGGACGTGACCGGGGTCAAGGCGAGCCCGCTCACCGACGAGCGGTACGCCACCGCCGAGTTCAAGTAGGTCCTGCACCAACGCAAGGAACGCGGGCGGGCGCTGTCACACAGCGCCCGCCCGTAACCCTCCGCAACCCTTCGAGGCCGCCGTGTTCCGGTTCATCGTCAGACGCCTGCTGCAGCTGATACCCACGCTGTTCGGGCTCTCCCTCCTGCTCTTCATCTGGCTCCGGCGACTGCCCGGCGGCCCCGAGACCGCCATCCTCGGCGAGCGCGGCACGCCCGAGATGCGTGCCGCGATCCGGCACAACATGGGCCTCGACGAGCCCATCCTCGTGCAGTACGGCCGCTTCGTCCGACGGATGGTGCAGCTCGACCTGGGCACCTCGACCTCCACCAAGAGGCCGGTCACCACCGAGTTCATCGAGCGCTTCCCCGGCACCGTCGAACTGACCATCACCGCGATGGTGATCGCGATCGGTGTGGGTATTCCGCTGGGCTACCTGGCCGCCCGCCGTCGGGGCCGGTTCCTCGACCACGCCTCCGTGGGCGGCTCGCTGATCGGCATCTGCATCCCGGTCTTCTTCCTGGGCTACGTCCTCAAGGCGATCTTCTCGGAGAACCTGCACTGGTTCCCGTCCAGCGGCCGACAGGACCCGACCCTCGGGGCGACCCGGATCACCAACTTCTTCGTCCTCGACGGGCTGATGACCCGCGAGTGGGACGCCGCCGCCGACGCGCTCTGGCATCTGGTGCTGCCCAGCATCGCGTTGGCAAGCATCCCGCTGGCGATCATCGTCCGGATCACCCGGGCGAGCGTGCTCGAGGTGCTCAACGAGGACTTCGTGCGTACCGCCGAGGCCAAGGGCCTGACCGAGCAGACGGTCCGGCGCCGGCACGTGCTGCGTAACGCGATGCTGCCGGTGGCCACCTCGATCGGTCTGCTCGCCGGCGGTCTGCTCTCCGGCGCCGTGCTGACCGAGACCGTCTTCGCCTTCAGCGGCATCGGAGCATTCGTCGCCGAGGCGATCGGCCAGCGCGACTATCCGGTGCTGATGGGCTTCATTCTGATCATCGCGGTGGTGTACGTGCTGGTGAACCTCCTGGTCGACCTCTCCTACAGCTTCATCGATCCGAGGGTGAGGGTGCGATGACGCTCAGCCCAGGCAAGAAGCGCGAGAAGATCGACCGACTCTCCGAGTTGGCGGCCCGCGACGACGAGCGGGGGGTGAGTCTCTGGCAGGAGGCGTTCCGCCGGCTGCGCGGCAATCCGGCCGCTATCGTCGGCGCGGTCATCCTGGCCCTCTTCGTGCTGGTCGCGGTGATCGGCCCGTTCCTCGTGCCGTACGCGCCGACCGACACGATCGGCATCCGGGAAGGGCTGATCAAGCCCGGTGTCATCCCCGGAGTCGACGGCGACCACTGGTTCGGGTACGACCACCAGGGCCGCGACGAGTTCAGCAGGATGATCGTGGGCGCCCGGCAGACCCTGCTCGTCGGTGTGGTCTCCACGCTCATCGGTCTGGCCATCGGTGCCCTGATCGGTGGTGTCTCCGGCGCCGCGGCCGGCCTCGGCGGGCGGTGGGGCCGGTGGATCGACACCACCCTGATGCGGTTCGTCGACATGCTGCTGGCGATGCCGAGCCTGCTGCTGGCGGTGAGCATCGCCGCCCTGCTCGGGGCCAGCCTGACCACTGTGATGATCGCGGTCGGCGTGGTTTCGGTGCCGGTCTTCGCCCGGCTGCTGCGCGGCTCGATGATCTCTCAGGCCAACAGCGACTACGTGCTGGCGGCCACCTCGCTCGGTGTGAAGAAGTCGAAGATCGCGTTGACCCACGTCGTACCCAACTCGCTCGCCCCGGTGATCGTGCAGGCCACCCTGACCCTGGCTACCGCGATCATCGAGGCCGCGGCGCTCTCCTTCCTCGGCCTGGGCAACCCGGACACGGCCGTACCGGAATGGGGTGTGATGCTCGCCGACGCGCAGCAGTACCTGGGCATCCGGCCGTCGTTGGCGATCTACCCGGCAATCGCGATCATCATCACCGCGCTCGGGTTCACCCTGCTCGGTGAGGCGATGCGTGAGGCCCTCGACCCGAAGCTGCGGAAGTAGGCCCGGAAATGGCACTGCTCGAAGTGGACGACCTCTCCGTCACGTTCGCCCGGCGCGGCCAGCGTGCCGTGCACGCGGTCGACGGTGTGTCCTTCTCGGTCGACGCCGGTGAGGTGGTCGGCCTGGTCGGCGAGTCCGGCTGCGGCAAGAGCGTCACGTCACTGGCGATCATGGGCCTGCTGCCGAAGCAGCCCGGGTTGCGGGTCGGTGGGAAGGCCGTCTTCGACGGCACCGACCTGCTCCAACTCGACGATCGGTCGCGGCGTGACATCCGCGGCCGGGACATCGCGATGATCTTCCAGGACCCGCTGTCCTCGCTGAACCCCGTGATCCCGATCGGGTTGCAGGTGACCGAGGTGCTCGCCCGGCACCGGGGGATGAAGGGCGAGGCCGCCAGCAAGGAGGCGGCCGAGCTGCTCGACCGGGTCGGCATCCCCGACCCGAGGCGCAGGCTGAAGGAGTACCCGCACCAGCTCTCCGGCGGAATGCGGCAGCGCGCGCTCATCGCCATGGCGGTGGCCTGCCAGCCTCGGCTGCTGATCGCCGACGAGCCCACCACCGCCCTGGACGTCACCATCCAGGCCCAGATCCTGGAGCTGCTCAAGGGTCTGGTTCGTGACTCCGGCACCGCGTTGCTGATGATCACCCACGACCTCGGGGTGGTCGCCGGCATGTGCGACACAGTCAACGTGCTCTACGGCGGCCGGGTGGTCGAGACCGCCCGACGTCGGCCGCTGTTCCGCGCGCCGCGACACCCGTACACAGTGGGTCTGCTCGGCTCGGTGCCGCGCCTGGACGCCGGGCGGGGCGAGAAGCTCAACCCGATTCCCGGCTCGGTCCGCGACCTGCTGCCGTGGCCGGACGGCTGCGCCTTCGCGCCGCGCTGCGCTCGGCGGACGGACGAGTGCGTCGGTGAACCGCCGCAGCTGGTGCTCGCCCACGACGGTCGTAGCTACCGGTGCGTCAACCCGGAGCCGGTGCCCGGCACCGTGCCCGCCCCGCGCGAGGAGGAGCCAGCGTGAGCGACAACGACGCGCTCGTCGAGGTTCGCGATCTGAAGGTGCACTTCCCGATCAAGCGGGGAGTGCTGTTCGACCGGGTGGTCGGCCATGTGCAGGCCGTCGACGGTGTCGACCTGACCATCGCGCGCGGCAAGACGTACGGCCTGGTGGGCGAGTCCGGCTGTGGCAAGTCCACGCTAGGGCGGGCGCTGCTCCAGCTCACCCCGCCGACGTCCGGGGAGGTCAGCTTCGACGGCGTCGAGCTGACGACGCTGGCGCCGGGCAAGCTGCGCGCGATGCGCCGCCGGATGCAGATGATCTTCCAGGATCCGATGTCCAGTCTCGACCCGCGGCAGAACGTCGAGTCGATCCTCACCGAGGGGATGCAGACCCACGGGATCGGCGCCGACCGCACCGACCGGCGGCGGATCATCGGCGAGACGCTGGACGCGGTGGGGCTGCCGCGCTGGGCGCTGTCCCGCTATCCGCACGAGTTCTCCGGCGGGCAGCGGCAGCGCATCGGCATCGCCCGCGCGCTCGTGCTCGGGCCCGAGCTGATCGTCGCGGACGAACCGGTCTCGGCGCTGGACGTCTCGATCCAGGCCCAGGTGGTCAACCTGCTCGACGAGCTACAGGACAGCCTGGGGCTCACCTACCTGGTGATCGCGCACGACCTCGCGGTGGTTCGGCACATCTCGGACACGGTCGGTGTCATGTACCTGGGCGCGCTTGTCGAGGAGGCGCCGAGCGACCGGCTCTACACGGAGCCGCTGCACCCGTACACCCGGGCGTTGATGTCGGCGGTTCCGGTGCCGGACCCGGACGTGGAGGACCGGCGGGAGCGGATCCTGCTCGCCGGCGACCTGCCCTCGCCCGCCAACCCGCCGTCCGGCTGCCGCTTCCACACCCGCTGCCCGTGGGCGCAGCCCACCCGCTGCTCCGACGAACGTCCGGTGCTGCGGGAGATCGGCGCCAGTCGGGTGGCCTGCCACTTCGCCGAGCAGATCGCCAGCGGTGAGCTGCGTCCGCACCAGGTCAGCGCGCAGATCACCCGGCCCGCAGGCGAGGGCGACGCGCCGGGAGTGGTCTCGGCGCCCAGCGAGCCCGGCTCGTACGTCTGACGCGCACCTGGTCCGCGTGAGCGTGGCCGGCCCGCTCGATCTGATCATCGACCGGGACCGGCCGCGCACCGCCTCCGCACGGGCGCTCGGTCAGCCCTCGGGGCGGTGCAGCAGGGCCACCGCCACGGCGTGCACCGCGTCCAGCCCGGCCGGGTCGCCCAGCGGGACCGAGCCGCCTGTCACCACGTACCACTCGTCCGCGTCCTTGTACTGCACCCGCAGCGTGACCTTGCCGTCGGCGTACTCGGTGCGCAGGGTCAGCTCCCCGGTGACCACCCCGACCTCGTCGGTCATCACCCCGCCCGGACCGGGCACGATGTCGGCGGTGCGGCTCTGCGCGCCACCGGCGCCGTCGGAGTCCGCGACCATGCCGGCCCCCGGCACCGCGGCCGAGGGTTCGGCGCTGCCATCCGCGGTCATGCCGGCCGCGGCCGGGCCTGTGTCACCTTTCGGCTCGGCGCCTGTCGCAGCTCCCTCACTCATCAACAGCCCTCCAACATGTCGGTCAGGGCGGCCTTCTCGGCACTTGTCACCGTCAGCCGCCAGTGGTGCTTGACCGTCACCCAGTCTCTGGCGTACTGGCACCAGTACGACCGGTTCGCCGGCTTCCACTGGGACGGGTCCTGGTCACCCTTTGCCCGATTGGAGGACGCGGAAACCGCGAGGAGCTGCGGCCGGGTCGTGTCGTTGGCGAAGTCGCCGCGCTTCGCGTCGTCCCACTCGTCGGCGCCCGAGCGCCACGCGTTGGCCAGCGGCACCATGTGGTCGATGTCCACGTCGGAGGGGTCGGTGGCGGTACGGCCGTCGTACACGCTCTCCCAGCGACCGCCGACGACGTTGCAGCCGGACAGCTTCACGTCCTTGCCGTCACGTTGCAGGATGCTGTCCCGCACGTCGCAGTTCTTCCCGGTGTTCCGCCAGTGCGGGAAGTGCTCCCGGCTGTAGCCCTTCATCGAGCCGGCGGTGGCGACGGTCAGCTGGCCCAACTGCTGCGCCGCGTTGCCGCCGTCGCCAGGTGGGGGCGGCGTTCCCGTCTCGTCCGGAGGGACGCAACCGGCTACGCCGAGCGCCAGCGCCGCGACGAGCGCGGTCACCGCCGCGCGCGGTCCTGATCTGGTACGCACAGACGACACCTCTCCAGCTTGCGGGCTTCTGGCGATTGCGCACAGTACCCGGGAACGGTTTCGGCGTTTCGTGGCGTCTCCCACATCCTGCAAGGCAGATTGGTGAGATGACCACAGCCTTACCGTCGCCCGCTCTTAGAATGGGCACCGCCGCCGGCCGGGGGACGCTGCTCGCTGCGGTGCTCGCCTCCGGCATGGTCTTCCTCGACAGCACAGTCGTCAACGTGGCGCTGCCGAAACTCGGCCAGGATCTCGGGGCCAACGTTGCCGATCTCCAGTGGACCGTGAACGGCTACCTGCTGATGTTGGCGGCGTTCGTGCTGCTCGGTGGCGCGCTCGGGGACCGCTTCGGCCGACGACGGCTCTTCCTGATCGGGGTGGTGTGGTTCACCCTGGCGTCGGTGTTGTGCGGGCTGTCCCAGGGCACCGGCTGGTTGATCGGGGCCCGGTTCCTCCAGGGCGCGGGCGGGGCGCTGCTCACGCCCGGCTCCCTGTCGGTGCTCCAGGCCAGCTTCCACCCGGACGACCGGGGAAAGGCGATCGGCGCCTGGGCCGGGCTGTCCGGCGTGTCCACCGCGCTGGGCCCCTTCCTCGGCGGCTGGCTGATCGACGCGCTGTCCTGGCGGTGGATCTTCTTCCTGAACGTGCCGATAGCCGTGTTGGTGGTGCTGGCCACCGCCCGCTGGGTGCCGGAGAGCCGGGACGAGAACGCCTCCCGGACGCAGGGGCCGGGCCGGACGCGACGCCGCTTCGACGTGGCCGGGGCGCTGCTCGGCGCGCTCGCGCTCGCCGGCGTCACGTACGCCCTGATCGACGCGCCCGCGCGGGGCTTCGCCTCGGCGTCGGTGCTGATCGCCGCGCTGGTCGGGGTGCTGGCCGCGGTGGCCTTCGTGCTGCTGGAACGGCGGCGCGGCGACACGGCGATGCTGCCCACCGGGCTGTTCGGCAGTCGGCTCTTCTCCGTCCTGAACATCTTCACAGTCGTGGTCTACGCGGCGCTCAACGGGTTCACCTTCTTCTTCGCCGTCTACCTGCAGAACGTGGTCGGGTGGTCGGCCTTCCGCACCGGGATCGCGCTGCTGCCGATGACGTTGCTGCTGCTCGTCGGGTCGGCGCGGGCAGGTGCGCTGGCGGCGCGGATCGGTCCCCGGCTGCCGCTTGCCGTCGGGCCGGTGGTGGCTGCCGTCGGTCTGCTGCTGCTGCGCGGCGTCGATCCGGGCGCGTCGTACTGGACCGACGTGCTGCCCGGAGTGCTGCTCTTCGGCCTCGGGCTGACGCTCGTGGTGGCGCCGCTCACCGCGTCGGTGCTCGCCGCGGTCGGGGACCGGTTCTCCGGGGTGGCCAGCGGCTTCAACAACGCCGCGTCCCGGGCCGGCGGTCTGCTCGCGGTGGCCGCGCTGCCGCTGCTCGTCGGCCTCTCCGGCGGCGGGTACGAGCAGAAGACCGAGCTGACCGACGCGTTCCGGGGAGCGCTGGCCTGGTCCGCGGGGCTGTTGCTGGTCGGCGCGGTGCTGGCCCTCGTGCTGGTGCACCGGCCGTCCCGGGAGGCCCCGCCGTCGCAGCCCTGTCACTCGATGCCCGCCGCCACACCCCCGAAGTAGCGAACCACCTCGGGGGCGCGGCACGTGCGATCAGCCGCGGGCGCGGTTGACGGCGCTGGTGACCGCCTTGATCGAGGCCGTGACGATGTTGGCGTCGGTGCCGACACCCCAGACCGTCCGACCGTCCACCTCGCACTCCACATAGGCGGCGGCCTGCGCGTCCCCACCGGAGGACAGCGCGTGCTCGTGGTAGTCGAGCACGCGGACGGCCACACCCACCGACTGGAGCGCGTTGACGTACGCGTCGATCGGGCCGTTGCCGACCGCGGCGAGCGCGCGCTGCTCGCCGCCCACGCCCACCTGCGCCTCGATCTCGACCTTGCCGTCGGTGGTGCCGATCGTGTAGCCGCCGAACCGGATCGCCGGGTTCGGCTGGTGGTCGAGCAGGTAGTGCGTCGCGAAGATCTCCCACATGGCGCGGGGGTCGACCTCGCCGCCGTCGTGGTCGGTGACCTGCTGCACGACACCGGAGAACTCGATCTGGAGCCGGCGGGGCAGGTCCAGCTGGTGCTCGCTCTTCATGATGTACGCGACGCCGCCCTTGCCGGACTGCGAGTTGACCCGGATGACGGCCTCGTAGGTGCGGCCCAGGTCCTTCGGGTCGATGGGCAGGTAGGGCACTGCCCAGGTGTGCTCGTCCATCTGCACACCGGCGGCCGACGCATCGGCGGCGAGGGCGTCGAAGCCCTTCTTGATGGCGTCCTGGTGGGAGCCGGAGAAGGCGGTGTAGACCAGGTCGCCCGCGTACGGGTGGCGCTCGTGCACCGGGAGCTGGTTGCAGTATTCGACCGCGCGCCGGATCTCGTCGATGTTCGAGAAGTCGATCATCGGGTCGATGCCCTGGGAGAAGAGGTTGAGGCCCAGCGTCACCAGGTCGACGTTGCCGGTGCGCTCGCCGTTGCCGAACAGGCAGCCCTCGATGCGGTCCGCGCCGGCCAGCAGGCCCAGCTCGGCGGCGGCCACCCCGGTGCCCCGGTCGTTGTGCGGGTGCAGGCTCAGCACCACGCTGTCCCGGCGCGGCAGGTGCCTGTGCATCCACTCGATCGAGTCGGCGTACACGTTGGGGGTGGCCATCTCGACGGTGGCCGGCAGGTTGATGATCAGCGGCCGGTCGGGCGTCGGGTCGATCACGTCGATCACCCGGGAGCAGACCTCCAGCGCGTACTCCAGCTCGGTGCCCGTGTACGACTCCGGCGAGTACTCGTAGAAGATCTCCGTGTCCGGGGTGTGGATCTCGGCGTACTTCTGGCAGAGCCGCGCGCCGGTGGTGGCGATGTCGGCGATGCCGTCGCGGTCCAGGCCGAAGACCACCCGCCGTTGCAGCGTGGAGGTCGAGTTGTAGAAGTGCACGATGGCCCGCTTCGCGCCGCGCAGCGACTCGAACGTCCGGTCGATCAGGTGCTCCCGGCACTGGGTGAGCACCTGGATGGTGACGTCCTCCGGGATCATGTCCTGTTCGATGAGCTGCCGGACGAAGTCGAAGTCGGTCTGGCTGGCCGACGGGAAGCCGACCTCGATCTCCTTGTAACCCATCTGCACGAGCAGCTGGAACATCCGGCGCTTGCGTTCGGGCGACATCGGGTCGATCAGCGCCTGGTTGCCGTCGCGCAGATCCACCGCACACCAGCGCGGCGCGGCCTCGACAGTGCGGGTGGGCCAGGCGCGGTCGGGCAGGTCGACCCGGAACTGCTCCCGGTACGGCTGGTAGCGGTGGTACGGCATCTGGCTGGGGCGCTGCCGGGCGATCGGATCGGTCTCGGCGTCGGTGACAGGTTGAGCCATGTCGGAGTGCTCCCTGGAACATGTGGCGTCAGCAGATCGGAAGGTGTCGGCGCGCTGCCGGGCGACGATGCCCGACGGTGCCGAGGGGAAGCTCAGATGTGCTGGACGGCGCGATGCGACTCCGCGACGAGGTGCCGGCCGGTCAGGCCTCGTCGCGGCGGCTAAGGAGGAGAAGCGCCCGCCACATGACCAGGTCACCCTACGTGATGTAGGGGAGGGTGGAAAGGCTGGTCCGGACTATGGGACCGGTGTCATGTCCGACTCCGGGGCCTCGGCACCAAGCCTCGGCGTCCGTTGCGCCCAGGCCACCGCGGGCACGATCGCCACCGCGATCAGCACGAAGATCGCTGCCGTCGGTAACCAACCCCACCCGCCGGTGGACACCCCGAGCGCGGTCAGTCCGGCCGGGGCGACCAGGTACTGGAGCTGCACGCCGAGCCCGAGCGCCCCCACGTACGCACCGCGCTCACCGGCCGGTGGCAGGGTGGCGGTGAGCCCCCAGGTGCCCGCCGACTCGATCAGCTCGGCCAGGATCAGCAGCAACGCGGCGGCAAGCAGCACCACGACTGTGAGCGGGCCCCGGGTCATCCCGGAGATCGGCAGGACCAGGCAGGCCAGGGCGACCAGCAGCCCACCCCGGCGGGAGGCCCGCGCCGCGCCCGCCGCGGTGTCCGTGCCCCGGCTGACCCGCACCTGGAGCAGCACGATCAGGATCGTGTTGAGCAGCACCAGAGCGGCGATCACCGTCTTCGGGGCGTCGGTGTGGGTGAGGATCCACAGCGGCATGACCGTCAGGTAGAGCACCTGGTGCGCGGTGAGCAGCCCGGACAGCAGGGACACCGTCATGAACGGACGGTCCCGCAGCACGGCGAGCCGGCTCATCGGCTCCGCCCGTCGGGCCACCTGCGGCAGCCGGGGCAGTCGCCGCACGAAGAGGGCCGTCACGAGGAAGACCGTCGCGATGAACCAGACCATTCCCCGGTACGCCGTGATCGTGTCCACCGCCAGCACCAGGCCGCTGATCACCGCGCCGAGCCCGAAGCCGACGTTCAGCGACGAGCGCTGGTACGCCATCGCGGTGACCCGTTCGGCCGGTGGGAGCGCGTTGATCGAGTAGACCTGCCGGGCCACGCCGACGGCGGCGTCGACGGCGGCCAACGCCACCACCACGGCGAGGAAGCCGGCGAAGCCGCCCACGAACGGGTACGTCGCGAACAGCGCCGCGTTCAGCACCAGCCCCACCACCCAAACCCGCTGCGCTCCGTACCTGTCGGTGAGCCCGCCCAGCGGCACCGTGCCCAGCAGCGACACCCCCGCCGCGATGGACAGCCCCAGCCCGACCTGGGCGGCGCTGAGCCCCAGCGCCCGGGTGAAGAAGACGGCGCTGCCGGCGTGGAACAGCCCACTGCCGACGGCGTAGACCATGGCCTGCACCGCCAGGGCGCGGATCAGCCCGGCCGGCGGTACGACGTCTCGAACTGCGGTACGAATGGTGTCTCTGGTCCCCATGGCGGGGAAGTGAACCGTGCCCCCACGGAGTCGGTCGAGCCTTTTAGGCTGGACCGAATCCTGCGTCCGGGGGTGCGTGTGTCGGAGTTGCGGTTCAGCCTGGCCGACGTGGCGGGCGTGCGGCTCGTCGTGTCACCGGCCAACGAGACGGTCATGAGCATGTGGGCGCTCGCCGACCCGATCCGCCACGCCGTGCACCTGCCCTGGATCGACCGGGCCCGCGTCACCCTGCGTCGTCCCGAGGTGGCCGTGCGGGTCCGACCGCTCGTGGACCTGACCCGGCCACAGCGCTGGCTGCCCGACTTTCTCACCCCGGCGGCCCTGCCCAACATGGGTATGGCCGAGCAGCTCGACCAGATCGCGGCAACACCACCGGCCGTGGTGGTCCGAGATCTGCTGGCGACCACCCCGAATCGACCGTTGAGCCCGTTCGGGCTGGCGTTGCTCGCCGATCCCCGCGGGCTGCTGCCGCAGCTCGTCGACGCGGTGCGGGTCTGGTATGACGAGGCGATCGCCCCGGACTGGCCACGGATGCGGGCGCTGCTCGACGCCGACGTGGCGTACCGGGCCGCCCAGCTCGCCGAGGGTGGCGCCGGTCGCTTCTTCGAGCAGCTCCACCCGAGCCTGCGCTGGCACGGCGACCGGGTGGTCAGCGATGACCCGTTCGAGCGGGACTTCGACCTTCGCGGGCGCGGGTTGGCGCTGAACCCGGGCGTGTTCGCCAACCGGCGGGTGCTGTGGAACCTGCTGGAGGACTCGATGCCGGCTGGGGCGTACCCGGTCCGGGCCGTCGGGACCTTCTGGGAGGGGGCCGGCCGGCCGTCCGGCGACCCACTGGCCCGGGTGATCGGCCCGGGGCGGGCCGCGCTGCTGGACCTGCTCGACACGGCAACCACCACCACCGACCTGGCCCGACTCACCGGAATGTCGGCCGGAGGCGTCTCCCAGCACCTGGCCGCGCTGCACGCCGCCGGCCTGGTCGTCCGGTCCCGACAGGGGCGGCACGTGCTCTACCGCAACACCGACGCCGCCATGGTCCTGCTCCGGGCCAGCCGGGGACTGTGACCCGATCAGGCGAGCAGCAGGTCGGCGACCGGCCGCCGGTGCCGCAGGCCGGTTTCCCGGGCGCGCAGCTCGGCGGGGAGAGCGAAGGGGTCTCCGAGCCGACCGACGGCGGCGACCACAAGCGGTCGGACGCCGCCGGGCAGGTCGAGTTCGGTGGCGAGGCCGACCCGGTCGAAGCGGACGAGCTGGCGGACGTGCAGGCCGAGCGCCGTGGCCTGCAGGGTCAGGTGGGCCATCGCCTGACCGAGGTCGTACGCGGCCCGCTCGGCGTCGCCACCTGTGTGTGCACCGACCACCAGGGTGGCGGCGTGCCGGGCCCAGCCCTGGTCGTCGGCGGGAAGGCTGACCAGGATCCGTTTCCAGTTCTGGTCGTCCCGGTGGCCGAGCGCGAACCGCCAGGGCTGCCCGTTGTCCGCCGACGGCGCCCACCGCGCTGCCTCCAGCAGCGAGGCCGCCTCCTCCGAGGTCAGGGTGGCACTCGGGTCGAAGGCCCGAGGGCTCCAGCGGAAGGCGAGCAGCGGAGTCAGGTCAGCCATGTGGAAAATCGTCCTGTATGGGCGATTAGCTGCCTTAGGTGGGCCGAGGAGATGTGGGCAAAAGCACCCGTAACGGGATGGAGATCAGGACGTTCCCGCGCTCGGGCTGAGTGACGGGTCGGGCGTCGGAGGGGCCGCGGTGTCGAGGGGTTCCGCGTCCGCCACCACCGGTCCGGCCAGCTGCACGGTGGCGGGCGCCGGACCGGGCGGGGCCGCCAGCCGCAACGTGCCGGCCTCGGTCCGGACGCCCGTCGGCGTGCCGTCGGGGTCGTAGCAGTAGATGCCGACGTCCACGGGCGCGTTCAGCGATGCGGAGGTGGAGTCGACCGAGTAACACGTCCCACTCAGGCCCTTGGGCGTGGCGGCCAGGGCCACCGCGAGCGGCGCGCGTCTGTCGGTAAGCACGTCCAGCCAGTCGGTGAGCGGATGCTGGATCCGGGGATCCAGTCGGCGCGGGAGCGCGTCGTCGCGCTCGCCGAGGCGTACGCAGCGCGCCGGCTCCGGGTGACCGGTCGAGGGCAGGGCGCACTGGAACAGCCCGTCGCCGGTGGCGGCCAGCGAGACGTCGGCGGTGCCACCCAGCGCCCCACCCGGCACGTCGACCCGCCAACTGCCGTCGTTCGCGCTTGTGAACACGATGTCGCGGTCCGGTTGGCCGGACTTGGCGAACACGTACCGCGCCACCAGGTGGCGATCCTGTGCGGCGGCGGCCAGGGCGGCCAGCTCATCCCGGGTGGCGTCCACCTCGACCGGCCCGGGATCGGCAGGCGGCGGAGGCGGAGGCCGCTCGGTGGTGCAGGAGACGAGGACTACCGGCAGGGCGAACACGAGCGGCCCGAGCAGGCGGCCGGCCGAGCGGGAGAGGACGGGCACCGGCCCATTCTGGTGGGTACGGGCCAGCCACGGGCAGCGGCGCGCAGCCGTCCGCCCCGGCGTGTCGTGCGCGGACTTTCGGCGTACCGCCCGACCTCGCGGACCTGGCCACGCGCGTTGCAGGGACGGCCGCGCGGGCCGGATGGTGGGATCACCCGACCCGCCGCCGTGACCCGCCGGATACCCTCATGGGGTCTGACACGCGCCGCCGGCCCCGGTTCCGGCGGCGTCGGCACGCTCAGGGTCGCTGGGAGGGAGTGCACAGTCGTGGCACTCGTGGTGCAGAAGTACGGCGGGTCCTCCGTCGCCAACGCCGAGCGGATCAAGCGGGTGGCCGAGCGCATCGTCGCCGCCCGCAAGGCCGGCGACGACGTGGTGGTGGTGGTCTCCGCGATGGGCGACACCACCGACGAGCTGCTCGACCTGGCCAACCAGGTCAGCCCGCTGCCGCCGGGCCGCGAGCTGGACATGCTGCTCACCGCCGGGGAGCGGATCTCCATGGCCCTGCTAGCCATGGCCATCCACAACCTGGGGTACGAGGCCCGCTCGTTCACCGGCTCGCAGGCCGGTGTGATCACCACCTCGGTGCACGGCCGGGCGCGGATCATCGACGTCACCCCGGGGCGGCTCAAGGGCGCGCTCGACGAGGGCTCGGTGGTCATCGTGGCCGGCTTCCAGGGCGTCTCGCAGGACACCAAGGACGTCACCACGCTGGGTCGCGGCGGCTCGGACACCACTGCCGTGGCGCTCGCCGCCGCGCTGCACGCCGACGTGTGCGAGATCTACACCGACGTGGACGGCGTCTTCACCGCCGACCCGCGGATCGTTCCCAACGCCCGGCACATCCGGGACATCACCTACGAGGAGATGCTGGAGCTGGCCGCGTGCGGTGCGAAGGTGCTGCACCTGCGTAGCGTGGAGTACGCCCGACGGGCGGGGTTGCCGATCCACGTCCGTTCGTCATACTCGACCAACACCGGCACGATGGTCACCGGATCGATGGAGGACCTTTCCGTGGAGCAGGCACTGATCACCGGGGTCGCGCACGACCGCAGCGAGGCCAAGATCACGATCGTCGGGGTGCCCGACGAGCCGGGTGCCGCCGCGGCGATCTTCGACACCGTCGCCGGCGCCGAGATCAACATCGACATGATCGTCCAGAACGTCTCCACCGAGGGCACCGGCCGCACGGACATCTCGTTCACGCTGCCCAAGGCCGACGGCCCGACCGCGATGGCCGCGCTCAGCAAGATCCAGGAACCGGTCAAGTTCAAGGGCCTGCTGTACGACGACCACGTCGGCAAGGTCTCCCTCATCGGCGCGGGCATGCGCTCGCACCCCGGTGTGGCCGCCGGCTTCTTCGCCGCGCTCGGCGCCGCAGGGGTCAACATCGAGATGATCTCCACCTCCGAGATCCGCGTCTCCGTGGTCTGCCGGGACACCGACCTCGACGCCGCGGTCCGCGCCATCCACGACGCGTTCGAGCTGGGCGGCGACACCGAAGCCGTGGTCTACGCCGGGACGGGTAGGTAGCGCCGATGACGGCGCTGCCCACCCTCGCCGTGGTCGGAGCGACAGGTGCCGTCGGCACCGTGATGTGTGAGCTGCTCAGCGGGCGTCGCAACGTCTGGGGTGAGATCCGGCTCATCGCCTCCGAGCGATCGGTCGGGAGGCGGGTGCGCTGCCGGGGCGAGGACGTCGTCGTCCAGGCGCTGACCCCGGAGGCGTTCGACGGGGTCGACGTGGCGATGTTCGACGTGCCCGACGAGGTCTCCGCCGAGTGGGCGCCCATCGCCGTCGCCCGTGGCGCGATAGCCGTGGACAACTCCGGCGCCTTCCGGATGGACCGGGACATCCCGCTGGTCGTCCCGGAGATCAATCCCGAGCAGGTCCGCAACCGCCCCCGGGGCATCATCGCGAACGCCAACTGCACCACCCTCGCGATGATCGTCGCGGTCGCGCCCCTGCACCGCGAGTACGGCCTGCGGGAGCTGGTGCTCGCCTCCTACCAGGCGGCATCCGGCGCCGGTCAGGCCGGTGTGGACATCCTGCACGACCAGCTCACCAAGGTCGCCGGGGATCGGGCGCTCGGCTCGCGTACCGGCGACGTCCGGCAGGCGGTCGGCGACGACCTCGGCCCGTTCCCGGCGCCGCTGGCGCTCAACGTGGTGCCCTGGGCGGGCTCGTCGGCCGACGGTGGCTGGTCGTCGGAGGAAATGAAGATCCGCAACGAGTCGCGGAAGATCCTCGGCCTGCCCGACCTCAAGGTAAGCGCCACCTGCGTACGTGTGCCAGTGGTGACCGGCCACTCGGTGGCCGTGCACGCGGTCTTCGCCAGCGAGGTCGACGCCGAGGGCGCCCGCGAGGCGCTGCGCAACGCCCCCGGCGTGATCCTGGTCGACGACCCCGCCGCAGGCGAGTTCCCGATGCCTATCGACGCGGTCGGCACCGACCCGTCGTGGGTCGGCCGGATCCGTCGCGCCCTGGACGACCCGCGCGCCCTCGACTTCTTCGTCACCGGCGACAACCTCCGCAAGGGCGCAGCCCTCAACACGGCCCAGATCGCCGAACTCCTCGCCAAGGAACTCCGCACCGCCTGACCGCTCCCGAGTCACGCCGGTGGGGGTCAGGCGGCGGCTAGGTGGACTCCGTCTCGGCCCTGGCGTTTTACCTTGTAAAGGGCCTGGTCGGCTCTTCGTAGAGTGCGGTCGGGGGATTCGCCGGGGCGGGGCAGCGCGACGCCCACACTTATCGTGCGGCCGGTCCGTCGGGCCGCCTCGGCCAATCGCTCGGCGATCCGGACCGCCTCCTCCGGACGGCTCACCTCGATCACCGCGACGAACTCGTCGCCACCGATCCGGTACAGCTCGTCGCCGTGGCGCAACGCACCCTCCAGCGCCCGGGCCAGCCCGACCAGCACCTGGTCACCGGCCTGATGGCCGTACGTGTCGTTCACCGTCTTGAAGCCGTCCACGTCGATCGCCAGCAGAGCCGTACGCCCCGGGGTGGCCGCCGCGATCCGCTGCCCGAACGGGCCGGTGTGCCGCAGGCCCGTCAGCGGGTCCGAGCTGGCCTGCTCCCGCAGCCGGGCGAGCGTCCGCAGCCGGTCCAGGCTGGTCCATGCCTGCCCGGCGAGCAGCTCCATGAGGCTGACAGTGGTCGGGTCCGGCAGCAGCGCCCGATCGTCGGCGACGAGCAGCGCCCCACCGGCGTCCGACGGCCCGACCGGAACGGCGATCAGGGTGCGTACCCCGGCCCGGGTCAGCGGCCGGTAGTCCTCGGTCGGCGGGTGCCCCGCCTCGCCCAGCGTGTAGCCGGCGCCGTACCGGTGCGCCCGGTCGACGATCCGGCCGAGCGCCTCCGGCCCCGCCTCGGCCAACTCCGCCCGGATGCGCGCCTCCAACTCGCAGTCGGCAAGCGACGGCGGCCCGACCTGGGCGCCCTGCGGGCCGCCGATCAGCAGCACGGCTGTGGAGAGGGTGGACACCTCCCGGGCGGCACAGGTCGCCGCACCGATCACGGTCTCCTCGGTCGACGCGGCGGAGAGCGCGGCGGCGTGCCGGAGCAGTTTCTCGCTGCGGCTCTCCGACGGAGGGCCACCGAGCGCGGCAATCCGCGCGCCGAGCCGGGCCGCCAGCCGTTGCGCGGTCTCCCGCCACGGCTCCAGGTCGACAGGCCCACTCCACTGCAGGTCCAGTACGCCGATCACCCGGCCCGCCGGGTCGCGCACGGGCACGCACAGCTCGGCCGTCACGTCGGGGCGTACCGGGAGGTAGTCGGGGTCGACTGTGACGTCCGGGACCACCGCCGTCACGCCCGTCGCGTACACCCGGCCGACGATTCCGGTGCGCGCGGGGACGGTCGCGAAGACCTGCCACGCGCCGGTCGCCGCCACACAGCGCAGCCGGTCGTGGGCTTCGAGCAGCACCGAGATGGTGGCCGGGGTGTGGCGGGACAGCGCGGTGACCGTCCACCGGCAGGCCTCCGGCGCGCTCGACGCCATCGACAGGCGGACGCTGACCTCACGGCTGACTCGCTGATGATCCACTCGCACGTCGTTCCAGGTAGGGGAGGGGTCGGCGCGATCAAGCGTACCCACGCCGGCGAGGGCCGCCGAGCTTCGTACACATGTGCTATCCACAGGCTGTGGACGCGGCCTGTGGAAAGAGGCGGCGGGCGATAGCGTGGAGTTCCCCGCGCCGAGGAGGCGAGCCCTGATGCTCATCGCCCAGCTCAGTGATCCGCACGTGACCACCGGCCTGCTCGCCGCCGAGCCCGCCGCCGGCCTGCACCGGGCGCTCGGCCGGGTGCTGGCCCTCCGTCCGCGCCCCGACTGCGTGGTCATCACCGGCGACCTGGTCGACCACGGCCGGCCCGACGAGTACGCGGCGCTGCGCGACCTGATCGGCCGGTTCCCGCTTCCGGTTCACCTGGCCGCCGGCAACCACGACGACCGGGAGTCCCTGCTCGACGCGTTCGGCGGCACGCCCTGGCTCGGCGGCGGATTCTCCGCCTACTACCACGTCGACCACGAGGCGGCGACAGTCGTCGTGCTCGACTCGCTCACCCCCGGCAGCGGCGGCGGCAACCTGGGCGAGGAACAGCTCGGTTGGCTCGACGGCGTCCTCTCCGGTCGACCCGACGTGCCCGCGGCGATCTTCCTGCACCACCCCCCGGTCGCGGTCGGCATCCCAACGGCTGACACCATCCGGCTCGCCGACGGGCCCGCGCTGGCCGAGGTGATCGGCCGGCACCGGCACGTCGTGCGGGTCGCCGCCGGGCACCTGCACCGCACGGTCACCACGGGGTACGCGGGCACTGTGCTCACCGTGGCGCCCAGCACCTGGAAACAGTCCACGCTCACGATGGCCACCGACGAGCAGATCGGCTGGGTCGCCGAGCCCACCGCCTTCCTGCTGCACCGCATCGAGTCCGGCGGCTGCGTGACCCACGTCGTGCAGGTCAGCCACTCGGCCGGCCAGACCTGCGGCTTCTGATCGCAGGCTCATGCCCGGCAACGTCTGGTACGTCGCGTACGGCTCGAACATGCACGCCGCCCGGCTGGCGTGGTACATCGGCGGCGGCTGCCCGCCCGGCGGCCTGCGGACGTACCCGGGTTGCCGCGACCCCCGCCCACCGAGCCGGTCGGCACCGGTGTGGCTGCCCGGCGGGATCTACTTCGCCGGCGAGTCCCGCGCCTGGACCGGTGGGATGGCGTTCTACGACCCGCAGTTGCCGGGCGAGGCCGCCGCGCGGGCCTACCTGGTCACCATCGAGCAGTTCACCGACATCGCCGCCCAGGAGATGTACCGCCCGACAGGCGACACCGCCGACCTCGTCCCGGCGACCGGCGCGGCAGTCGACGCGGCGGTGGCCCACGGGCGGGCGACGCTCGGCCCGGGGCGCTACGAGACTCTGATCTGCCCCGGCCGGCGTGCCGGCGTCCCGCTGCTCACCTTCACCGCGCCCGAGTCGGCGTCGGCCGTGCGGTGCCGCCCACCGGCACCGGCCTACCTGGGCATGATCGCCCGAGGGCTGCGCGAGTCACACGGCTGGCCGGCCGAGCGGATCGCCGACTACCTGGCGCAGCGCCCGGGAGTCGCGGGAGGCTGGCCGCCCGAGGCGGTCAGGGCCCTGGTCACCGACGCGCTCGCCGCGGCCGCGCCGGTCACCGACGACGCGCTCACCGACGACGTGCTGGTCAGCGACGATGGGCGCCGCGCTGACGACCTGCTCGCCGCGGAGTGACTGGGCGGTCGGCGCGGCCCGGTCGTGGCCCCGGCCCGTCCCGGCGGGGTCGTCAGCCGAGCAGGAACTCGCGTAGGGCGGGGGCGAGCGTGGCGGGCGGCACCTCGTGGTAGCCGCCGTCGAGACTGATGGATCGGCCACCGGCAATCGCCTCGGCGGTGGCCCGGCTCGCATCGCGCAGCCACTGTGGACTGCCGGTGCTGTCCACCGTGAGCGTCGGCACGGTGATCGCAGCCAGCCGGTCGGTCGGCAGCCGGCCACCGGCGGTGATCAGCGTGTCGTACGGCAGCGTGTGCGCGATCGCGGTCAGCGAACCCCACACCGGCTGTGCCCGCATCCCGGCGACCGTCTCGGCCGACAGGCCCACCGAGGCGATCAGGAAGATCTCCACCGCGCTGTCGCGGTCACCAGCCACGAGCAGCTCATTGAGCCGCGCCGAGATGTCCTCGCGGATGCCAACGTGCGGGCCCACCTGAAACGGCGGCTCGAAAAGGATCAGCCCGGTCACCGGCAGCCCTTGCGCCGCGCCGAGAGCCGCCAGGATCGCGCCGGACGACAGCCCGTAGATCGCCGCGGAGCCACCGGTCGCCGCCACCACGGCCGCCAGGTCCTCGATCTCCCGGCCGACCTCGTACGGCGCGGTGTCGCCGCTCTCGCCCCGCCCCCGACGGTCGTAGCCGACGACTGTGAAGTCCGGCGCGAGTGCCTCACCCAATGCGCTTGTCGAGTGGCGATCGCTGAACCCCCCGCCCACCAGAACGATCACCGGCCCGGCCCCGGACCGCTCGTACGCGATGGGCGTGCCGTCCGCCGATCGCACCTGCTCCACCGTCGGAGCCGCTCCGCTCACGATGCCGCCTCCATCCGCGCCGCCTGCCGTCTCGTCCTCTCTAGACCATAGGCCCGACGATCTCCGGCACGTCGGCATCGACCAGCCGCACTGCCTGGCGTTTCCGGGCCGGCGGCATATCCGCAGCTCTGGCGGGCCGCCCGGCCCGTCCGCTCGGAATCGCCGCCCGGCTCGACCGGCCGGATTCCGGATGAGAGGCTGTCGAGGCGGGCGGCGATTCCCACCGCCGCCATTCGCGACCGACCCTTCCGACGGCGTCGGTCGGCGGCCCGGTCGACCCACAGGCCGGGCACCGCACGCGCCGATTCTCACGAGGAGTTCCATGTCCATACCCGGGATGCGTCGGGCCGCTGTCGGCCTGACCGCGCTCGCGGTGGCAGCGCTCGGCGCGGTCGCCACCACCCCCGAGCAGGCCGACGCACGACCGAAGCCGGTCGACGTCACCCTGCTGGCCCTCAACGACTTCCACGGCAACCTCGAACCGCCGACCGGGTCCAGCGGCACCATCGCCGGGCAGCCCGCGGGCGGCGTCGAATACCTTGCGACCCACCTGGCCGAGCTGCGCGCCGCCGCCAAGAAGAAGAACACGATCACGGTCGCCGCCGGTGACCTGATCGGCGCGTCCCCGCTGCTCTCCGCCGCGTTCCACGACGAGCCGACCATCGAGGCGCTGAGCATGGCCGGGCTGGACTACGCCAGCGTCGGCAACCACGAGTTCGACGAGGGCGCCGCCGAGCTGCTGCGGATCCAGAACGGTGGCTGCCACCCGGTGGACGGCTGCGCCGACGGCACCCCGTACCGGGGCGCCGGCTTCCAGTACCTGTCCGCGAACGCCTTCAAGACCGCGACCGGCAGGCCGCTCATGGCGCCGTACGCGATCCACAAGGTGCAGGGCGTCAAGGTCGGCTTCATCGGGATGACCCTGGAGGGCACCCCGCAGATCGTCAGCCAGCAGGGCGTCGCGGGCCTCACCTTCACCGACGAGGCGGAGACCGCCAACCGGTACGCCCGCGAGCTGCGCCGCAAGGGCGTGCAGACGATCGTCGTGCTGCTGCACGAGGGCGGCGCCCAGGCGGCGACCGGCGGCATCAACGACTGCGTCGGCATGACCGGGCCCATCGTGGACATCGCCAACCGGATGGACCCGTCGATCGACGTGGTGGTCAGCGGCCACACCCACCAGGCGTACAACTGCAACATCAACGGCAAGCTGGTCACCAGCGCCAGCTCGTTCGGCCGCCTCGTCACCGACATCGACCTGAAGATCGACCGCCGGACCGGTGACGTGATCTCCGCTGCCGCGAACAACGTCGTCGTCACCCGGGACGTGGCGAAGGACCCGAAGCAGACCGAGCTGATCAACCGGTACAAGACGGTGCTCGGTCCGGTCGCCGACCGCCAGGTCGGCGTGACCAGCCAGGCGCTCACCAAGACCCAGGAAACCCTCTTCGGTACGACGCTTGGTGAGTCTCCGCTGGGCAACGTGATCGCTGACGCGCAGCTCGCCGCCACCGACGACGAGCAGGACGCGGTCGCCGCCTTCATGAACCCGGGCGGGGTCCGTGCCGATCTGGACGCCGGTCCGGTCACCTACGAGGAGGCGTTCACAGTGCAGCCGTTCGCCAACAACCTGGTGACGTTGGACCTCACCGGCGCGCAGCTCTACTGCGTCTTGGAGCAGCAGTTCGTCACCGGCCGGACGCTGTACCCGTCGTCCACCGTGGGCTACGTCGTCGACCCGGCCGGCACCACCGGCACCGCGGCCGACCCGTGCGCCGGCACGCGCGTTGTGCGGGGCAGCCTCACCATCGGCGGCACGGTCGTCGACACCGCCGCCACCTACCGGGTGACTGTGAACAACTTCCTCTCCGGGGGCGGCGACGGCTTCAGCGCCCTCACCGCCGGAACCAACCAGGTCACCGGTCTGATCGACCTGGACGCGTTCGTGGCGTACCTGACCGCGCAGTCGCCGGTCTCCGCCCCGACGCTCGACCGCATCCGTACCACCGCCGAGGTCCCTGCCGCCTGACGGCGCGTACCCGGCAACGATCGATCGGGCCCCGGAGCACCCGCTCCGGGGCCCGACCCGTCCCAATTCCCGTCTCCGGGCCCTTGGGGTGGTGCGGATCAGACCGGGGTGGGTGCCGGCGTGGGCGCGGTGATCGTCGGGCGGCCGTCCTGGTCGACGGTGAGCAGCCGGCGCAGGGACAGCGCGATGAGCGAGGCCACCAGGCAGCCGCCGACCACCACCGCGACCCAGACCATGCCGTTGGCCGCGCCGAGGAGCGGGCCGGCGGTCACCGGGCCGATCACACCGCTGATTCCGAAGATCATCGAACTCATGGCGTTGTACCGGCCGCGTAGCTCATCGGTGGCCAGAGCGTTTGTCAGCGCCGGCATCACCGGCGACAGCAGCGTCTCACCGAGGCCGAAGATCGCCGAGCAGGCCACCACGCACAGGGCGGCCACCAGGGCGTTCTCGGTGCTGATCACGCCGGCGACGCCGAGGACGAGCCACGCGACGGCGAACACCGCCCCGACCACGGCGAGCGCGCCGGTGCGGCTGCGCCCCTCGATGCGGCGGATCACCAGCAGTTGCGCGAGCACGATCATCACCGTGTTGGCCGCGAGCGCCCAGGCCACCACTCGGGGGTTCACCTCGGCCACGCGCACGGCGTACGCGGCGAAGCCGACCTCGACCTGGGCGTACCCACAGGTGGTGAGGACCAGGCCGAAGATCACGAGCCGGCGGAACGGACGGTCCCGGAGCACGGTCAGGTAGCCCCCGCTCGACGGCCCGTCGCCGGCGGAGCGGTGGCCGAGCCGGTGGCCGACGCTCGACAGGGTCAAGAGGATCAGGGCCGGCATCAGGTAGCTGACCGCATCCAGCAGGTAGATCGTCTGGAAGGTGGCGGGTCGTGCGGTGTCGACGATCGCGCCGGAGGTCATGCCGCCGATACCGATGCCGAGATTGAGCAGCGCGAAGTTCAGCCCGAAGACCCGTTGCCGCTCACCGTCGTCGGTAAGCGAGGCGAGAATGGTGTTCTGCCCGGACCAGATCGCCGAGCTGCCGACGGCCACCACAGTCATCACGAGCAGCGCCGAGCTGGTCGAGTGGACCAGCGCCAGCGAGCCGGTGCCCACCGCCTCGATCAACAGGCACGGCAACACCACCCGGCGTGCGCCGAACCGGTCGATGAGCGTCCCACCCAGCGGCGACAGCGCCAGGGTGACGACGCCGTACCAGCCGATCACCAGGCCGGCGCGTGTGTCGGTGAGCCCCCGCACGTCGGTCAGGTAGATGAACAGGAACGGCAGGGTCAGGCCCCGCCCGATCGCCGACAGCAGGGTGCCGAGGAGGATCCAACGGGCTTCCCGACGACGGGGCAGGGCTCGACGCAGCATGTCCAGCATTCTGTTCGGTGGGTGTGACCAGACGCGAACCAGTTAGCGGCCCAGGTGAGCGAGGCCACGGCAGTCAGCACCTCTGCCGACGCCGGGGCGTGCGGCGGCTGTCGGTGTGCTCTGCCATGCTGGCCCGGTGAGCGTGACCTGGCGGCACCTGCCCGCATCGGCCCGTGAGATCGCCAACGCGGCCGGCGAGGCCGTCGCCGCCGCCCAGGGGCGCGACCCCACGGCGTACGAGGCGGCGGTCGACCGGCTCACCGGCGCCGACCGCTCCGGCCTGGTGCTCGGCGTCGTGGTCCGGTTGCTGCTTGAGGAAACCCATCCGGACGGGCTGGACGGTGACGACGTCCGCCAGGTGTTGGAACGCTGTGTGCGCTCGGCCGCCGCCTGGCGACCAGAGGTCGACCCGCACGTGATGCTGGTGCTCCTCGCCGGGGCGCTCGGCGTGTACGACCCGGGCGACGACGAAAACCCTCCCCGGCCGGCGGCTGTTGCGCGACATGCGCCGCTGCTCGTCGCCGACCTGGTGTCGTCCGCTGGCCGGCCGCTCGACGGCTACCTGACGGCCGCGTTCGTCGAGATCGAGCGCACCGAGCGACAGGACTGAACAGGGCCGCCCCGTCGAGGGCATGCGCCCTCCTGCCCTCTGGCCGGCGTGGCCGGATTCGACCCGACGACGACCTCTTCATCCCGCAGGAATGATCAGCGGGTGCACGCACAAGAGGGCACATCCATGAATCGGATGTGCCCTCTTACCTCTGGTCGGGGTGGCCGGATTCGAACCGACGACCTCTTCGTCCCGAACGAAGCGCGCTACCAAGCTGCGCCACACCCCGAGGCGTGCCGACAAATAGTAGCCCACCCGTCCCGATGGTCAAACTCGGTACCCCGCCGCTTGGCGCGGCCGCGCCGCGCCCGGACCCGCGCGCCCGGACCCGCGCGCCCGGACCCGCGCGCCCGGACCCGCGCGCCCGGCGCGGGCGCGACGAGCAGGGGTCAGCGGGGGATGAGGGTCAGGATGCTGGCCTCCGGGGGGCAGGCGAAGCGGATCGGTGCGGTCGGGTGGGTGCCGAGGCCGGCGGAGACGTGCAGCCAGGAGTCCGACCCCGGCCACCTGTGCAGCCCGCGCGCCATCGAGCGGGGCAGGCCGCAGTTGGTCACCAGCGCCCCGTACCCCGGGACGCAGACCTGCCCGCCGTGGGTGTGCCCGGCCAGCAGGAGGCCGAAGCCGTCGGCGGCCATCTGGTCGAGCACCCGGGGCTCGGGGGAGTGCGTCAGCGCGATGGACAGGTCGGCCGAGGACGAGGCCGCGCCGGCCACCGCCGGGTAGTCGTCCCGGCCGATGTGGGGGTCGTCCACGCCGACCAGGTCGAGTTGCCGGCCGCCGGCCTTGAGGGTGGTCCGGGCGTTGTTGAGGTCCGCCCAGCCGGCGCCGGTGAACACCTGGCGCAGCTCCTCGTAGGGCAGGTCGACGCCCTCGGTGTACTCCCGGTCCGGGAGGAAGTAGGTGAACGGGTTCTTCAGCACCGGCCCGGTGTAGTCGTTGGAGCCGAACACGAACGCGCCCGGGTAGTCCAGCAGCGGTTGCAGCGCCCGCAGCACGCCCGGCACCGCGCCCGGGTGCGCCATGTTGTCGCCGGTCACCACGACCAGGTCCGGGTCGAGGGCGGCCAGCGACGCCACCCATCGCTGCTTGCGCGCCTGGTCGGGCATCATGTGCAGGTCCGACAGGTGCAGCACGCGCAGCGGCTCCGCGTCGGCCGGCAGCATCGGCACGTCGTACCGCCGGAGGGTGAACATGTTGCGCTCGACGAGCGACGCGTACGCGAGCGTGGTCGCGCCGACCGCGGCGGTTCCGGCGGCGAGGCGGAATAGTGTGCGCTTTCGCATGGCGTTCAGGGTAGTTTGACCGTCCATGAGCACGCTGAAGGACCGCCTCACCGCCGACATGCGTTCCGCCCTCAAGGCGCGCGACGAGTTGACCACCTCCACGCTGCGGATGGCCCTGGCCGCCGTCGGCACCGCCGAGGTGGCCGGCAAGGCCAAGCGCGAGCTCACCGACGACGAGGTGCTCGCGGTGTTGACCAAGGAAGCCAAGAAGCGCCGGGAGGCGGCCACCGCCTTCGCCGACGCGGGCCGCGCCGAGCAGGCCGCGAAGGAGACCGCCGAGGGTGAGGTGCTGGACCGCTACCTGCCCAGGCAGCTCTCCGACGCCGAGTTGACCGAGCTGGTCGCGGGGGCGCTCGCCGCGGGCGGCTTCACCGGCAAGGCCCAGATGGGCCCGGCCATGAAGGCGGCCCAGGCCGCGGTGGCCGGCCAGGCCGAGGGTGGTCGGGTGGCCGCCGAGGTACGCCGACAGCTCGGCCTCTGACACGCCGGCCCTGCCGCAGCGGTTCACCTAGGAACAAGTCGGCAGCGCCGTTCCGGACCGACGAAACGGGCGGGCACCCGCAGTGGGTGCCCGCCCGTTTCGTGTGTCCTGCCTGTCGGCTCAGCCGTTGGGACGGCCGGGCGGTTTCGGCTTGTTGGTGCCCGCCGGAGCGCCGCCGCCGGTGCTGATCTGGATGGTGACGATGCCGTTCTTGATGGTTCGCCCGTCCGGGCTGGTGCCGGCGGCGGTGCCCGCCGGGCAGGTGGAGGCCACCTTCGTCTCGGAGACGATCGGTTCGAAGCCCGCGCCCTTGATCCGGGACTTCGCGGTGTCCACCGGCGCGCACTTCACGTCGGGGATGCTGCGCTGGTCACCCTCGGAGATCTTCTGGCCCGGCGGCTCGAAGTTGATCCGCGGCTTGCCCTTCATGGCGTCCCGCAGCGTCTCGTACACCGGCGGGTTGATGCCGTCCTTCTGCTCGTGCTTCATCTCGACGTTCGTCTGCGGCCAGTCCGGGTCGGCCATGATGCCGGCCACCGCGTACTGCTTGGTCATCGCGACCAGCGCGGCGGTCTTCTCCGAGTCGGTCGTGCCGGACTTGCCGGCCACCGGCGCGTCGACGATGCCCTTCACCACGGCGGCGGTGCGGCTGCTGCCGCACTTGCTGGTCTTGGAGTTGTCGCCGACCGGGCAGCGGGCGGCGTCCACGGCGGCGCGGGCCACGTCGGTGCTGAACCGCTTCTCGCAACGCGGGTTGGCGATGTCCAGCTTCTTGCCGTCCGGGTCGCGGATCTCCTGCACCGGGATCGGCTCGCAGTACTTGCCGTCCGCCGCGAGCGTCGCGTACGCGTTGGCCAGGTCCAGCGGCGTGGTGGCGGAGACGCCCAGGGTGAAGGCGCCCCACTGGTGGGCCGCGTCCTTGGTGGCGGCGAACTTGGCGTCGTTGCTGGCCCGGAACTGGATGCCTGCCCGCCTGGCCACGTCGACCACGTTCTCGGCGCCGACCTGCTGCTGCAGCGGAACGAAGTAGGTGTTGATCGACTGGGCGAAGGCAGTCCACATGTTCTGCACGCCGCCGGCCTTCTGACCGGAGTTGGTCGGGCAGTAGAAGTGGGTGCCGGGGCAGGCCGCCTTGCTGCTGCTGTCGATGATGTATTCCGACTTGAACTGCTGCGGCGCATTGAACGAGTAGCTGAGCGGGATGCCCTTCTCCAACGCGGCGACGATGGTGAAGATCTTGAAGGTCGAGCCGGCCTGGTAGCCGGCGATGCCGTCGCCGCCGCTGAGCAGCGGGTTCACAGTCGCCGGGTAGTTGCCCTTGATGCCCCGCCGGCTCTTCGCCGGGTCGCTGGAGATCTTGTTCGTGGGCTTATTCGGGTCGTCCAGCTTGAACTGCCTGTTGACCGCGAGCGCCCGCACCCGGCCGGTGCCCGGCTCCACCACGGCGACCATGGCGGCTTCCTTGCTGGTCTCCTTCTTGGCCTTGCGGACCGCCTTGTCCGCGCCGCGCTGCGCCTGGATGTCGATCGAGGTCACGACTGTGTAGCCGCCGCTCTTCAGCCGGCGCTCCCGGTCGTACCGGGTCGAGCCGAACGTCTCCTGATCCATCCACCAGCGGTAGAAGTAGTCGCAGAAGAAGCCCCAGCTGTTGACGTTTGTGGAGACGCAGCCGTTCGGGGTGCGCTTGTTGTTCACCTTCAGCTTGACGGCCTTGGCGCCGTCGGCCTCCTGCTGGGTGATGGCCTTGGTGTCGACCATGTTCTGGATGACGTAGTTACGCCGGTCCAGCGCGAGCGGGTAGCCGCTCTTGGTGGTCGGGTCGTTGGTCGTCGGGGCCTTCACCATGCCGGCCAGCAGCGCGGCTTCCTCGATCTTCAGCTTGCTCGGCGGCTTGCCAAAGTAGACCTGGCTGGCGGCGTAGATGCCGTACGCGCCGTTGCCGAACGAGGCGAGGTTGAGGTAGCGCGTGAGGATCTCGTCCTTGGAGAACTCCTTGTCGACCTGCAGGGCCAGCCGCATCTCGCGGAGCTTGCGGGCGCTGGTGTCCTCGGTCGCGGCTACCACGTCGGCCGGGTGCGTGGCCGAGTAGGCGATGGCCAGCCGGACGTACTGCATGGTCAGCGTCGAGGCGCCCTGCCGGCCGGAGCCCTCGCTCTGGTTGTTGACGAACGCACGGGCGACACCGTTGATGTCGACGCCGTTGTGCTTGTAGAAGTCGTGATCCTCGGCCGCGATGATGGCCTTGATCATGTACGGCGAGATGTCCGCGAGCTTCACGTCGCGGCGGTTCTCGTCGTACATCGTCGCCAGTGGCGTCTTGCCGTCCGACGCCAACAGGTAGCTGATCTGTGGCGCGCGGGCCACCGTCAGCTCCGTCGGCAGGTTGCCAAATGTCTCTGCGCCGGCCTTCGCGGCCAAGCCGGACATCGCCACCGCGGGGAAGGCCGCCGCAGCTACCACCACGCCAGCCAACAGGCCACATATGAGCAGCGATGCGGCGTTGGTCAGCACATTGTGGTCACGTTTCCGCATCCAGGTCACCTCGGCATGGTACGCGAGTAGGGAACGAGGGGCGCCTGGGAGTTCTTTCCCCATTTCCTGCGCGCGCTGCCCTCGTTGTGCTAAACGCATGACCCCCGGTACGAGGTTGCGTGTGACCCGGCGTGAGTCTTCACCGTTCGGCGGAGGCCCCGCAGCGTTTTCGCCGACCTCGGCGGGGTAACCGGCGGTCGAGAGCCCGGGAAGCCGGGAGTGTCCGGAATGATGGATTTCGCCGACAACGTTGCGTAATCAGTCGACTACAGAGCATGATGATGGCGGCGACAGCGCCACATGTCGTCCGCACCGCCTTGGGGAAGGCGGGCCGGGCGATCGGGGGGAAATTGCCGGCTGCCGTGCAACGAGGTCGGTAGGTACTGCAAGGGGGGACGAGTACACATGGGCATGATCACTGACTGGCCGTCGCTGGCGGCGTGTCAGAACGGGGACCCGGACGCGTTGTTCGTACAGGGCGCCGAACAGAACGTGGCGAAGCGGATCTGCCGGAGCTGCCCAGTTCGGTACGAGTGCCTGGCCGACGCGCTGGACAACCGGATCGAGTTCGGTGTGTGGGGCGGTATGACCGAACGCGAACGCCGGGCGTTGCTGCGTCGTCACCCCCAGGTGACGAGCTGGCGCAAGATGTTCGAGGCAGCGATGAAGAAGAACAGCAAGGACAAGGCTGGCAAGGACAAGATCCTCGTCAGCGCGGCAACCTGACGCCGGTCACGACCGGCTGATCGCCGCGCCGATCGTCCGCAGCCCGTCGACGTCGTGCACGTCGGCGGGCTGCGCCGTCACCGACACCGCCGGCACCGCCGGGAACGCCTCGGTGAACCGCGCGGCGACCTCCTGCTCGCGTACCGCCTGGCGGGCCAGAGCGGCGTGCGCCCGCAGCAGGTCGGCGGTGGCCTCGTGTCCACCCAGCTCGGCCAGCCGCTCCGCGGCGGCCCCACTCTGCTCGGCGTCCAACTGCGGGACCACCGGTCGGTGTACCCGGTTGAGCACCAGGCCGGCCAGCGGCATCTTCTCCTCCCGCAGCCGGCTCGCGAAGTAGGCGGCCTCCCGGACCGCGTCCGGCTCCGGCGCCGCGACCAGCACGAAGGCCGTCTCCCGTGCCTGCAGGATGCGGTACGTCTGCTCGGCCCGCTGCCGGAAACCCCCGAACATCGAGTCGAGTGCGGCCACGAAGCCGGACAGGTCGGTGAGCAACTGCGCGCCGAGCACCTTCTGCACGACCTTCGAGAACATCCCGAACGAGGCCGTGACCAGGTTGAACATGCTCCGCCCGCCGCTGCGTGCCGGCGCCAGCAGCAGGCGCAGCATCCGGCCGTCGAGGAACCGGGACAGTCGGGCCGGCGCGTCCAGGAAATCCAGCGCGGAGCGGGACGGCGGAGTGTCCACCACGATCAGGTCCCACTCGCCCCGGGCGTGCAGCTGACCCAGTTTCTCCATCGCCATGTATTCCTGCGTGCCGGCGAACGTCGAACTCATCGCCTGGTAGAACGGGTTCGCGAAGATCTCCGCGGCCTTCGTCGGGTCGGTGTGCTGGAGCACCACGTCGTCGAAGGTGCGCTTCATGTCCAGCATCATGGCGTGCAGCTCACCGCCGCTGGCCTCGACGTCGATCCCCTTGACCTGGCGGGGTGTGTTGTCCAGCTCGGTCAGGCCCAGTGACTGGGCCAGCCGGCGGGCCGGGTCGATGGTGAGCACCACGGTGCGCCGGCCGTGCTGCTCGGCGGCCCGCAGCGCCAGGGCCGCGGCAGTGGTCGTCTTACCCACCCCGCCGGCACCGCAGCACACGACGATCCGCACGCCCGGGTCGGCGAGGATCTGGTCGACGTCCAGCTGCGGCGCCGCGTCTTCGGAAGGCACCAATCGAGCGTATCGGGCCGCGTCGGTCCATGCGCCCGTGCTGAGCTCAGGTGTGAGTCAATCGGCGCTGACGAGGGCCCGGGCCAGTGTCGAGAGGCCCGTCCGGTCCACCCCGTCGGGCAGCAACGGCAGCTCGATCATCGGCAGCCCCAACTCCACCAGGTCGGCGCGGAGCGAATCCTCCAGTTCGCGCCGGATGAGCTGGTCCCGCGCCTCGTCGTGCAATCCGGCCACGATGTCCCGATCGGCCGGCAGCCCGGCGGCGACCAGGCCGCGTTCGAGTTCCGCGGCGGTGACCGCCGGACCGGCCGGCAGCGCGGGTCGGGCGCCGTTGACGATCACCTTCCCGATGCCGAAGCCGAGCGAGGTCAGGTCGGCGATCGCGTCCACCGTCTCCTGCACCGGCATCTCCTCCAGCAGCGTGACCACGTGGACGGCTGTCATCGGGGAGCGCAGCAGCGCGGAGACACCCTCGCTCTGGGTCTTGATCGGCCCGACCTTGGCGAGGCGCGCCGTCTCGGCAGTGACGTTGAGGAAGCGGCCGATCCGACCGGTGGGCGGCGCGTCCAGGACCACCGCGTCGTACGCGCGTCGCTGCCCCGAGGTGCGGGTGGTGGCCTCCTTCACCTTGCCGGTGAGCAGCACGTCACGCAGACCCGGGGCGATTGTCGTGGCGAAGTCGATGGCACCGAGCTTGCGCAGGGCACGGCCCGCCGCACCCAGCTTGTAGAACATGTCCAGGTACTCGAGCAACGCCTCCTCGGCGTCCACCGCGAGCGCGCGCACCGTACCGCCGTCCGGCGCGTCGGCGAGGTGCCTCTCCTCGTACGGCAGCGGGTCTATGCCGAAGAGTTGGGCGATGCCCTGCCGGCCCTCGACCTCCACCAGCAGGGTGCGCCGGCCACCGGCGGCCAGCGCCAGGGCCAGCGCCGCCGCCACGCTGGTCTTGCCGGTGCCGCCCTTGCCGGTCACGACGTGGAGACGGGCCGACCATCCGGTACCGGCCGGGTCGGACGGCCGCTCAGCTGCACGCACCCGTCGAGCCTATCCAGGCTCGCCGGTCACGCGACCTCGCAGACCCACCAACCCGTCTTCTGCACCACAGTGAAGCGCAGGTCCTGGTCGGCGACCTTCTCGTCGGCAGTGGTCATGGTGATGTGGGTGGAGACGGTGGCCCGGTCGCCGGTCTGGTTGTCGACCTTCGGGGTGGTCCACTTGAACCGGGGGTTCTGGTACTCGGATGCGTACTTCTTCACCTCGGCCACCTTCGCCGCGATCTTCTTGTCGTCCCGCGAGGCGGCGCAGACGTGCTTGCTGGCCTTGGTCGCGTCCTGATCCTTGTAGACCGCGGTGAGGAACTCGTCGACGGCGACCGCAGGCTCCTTCGCGCCGTCGCCGGCTTCGGCGTTGCGCAGGGTCAGAAACGCCACGACGCCGCCGCCCACGCAGAGCACCATGATCACGACCAGCGCGATGGCCGCGATCAGCAGCCCGCGCTTCTTCTTCGGCTCGACAGTGCCCTGGTACGGCGGGTAGCCGGGCGGCGGTGGCGGGATCGCGCCCGGAGCTGCCGGCGAGCCGGGCGGGCCTTCGGTAGGCGGAATCCCAGCGGGCGGGGCGGGCTGGGTCGGCACGCCCGGCTGCGCGGGGAGCGCCCCCGGCGCGGGCTGTCCGGGGAGGGCGAGCTCACCCGACTGGATCGGCTGGCCGGACGAAACGGGCGGGCCGGGAAGGGCGGGTGGGGCGGACGGGCCGGGCGGGCTGGCGCTCGCCGCCTGACCGGGTGTCGCCGACGCGGCGGGTTGCTCCGGGCCGGTCGCCGCATCGGACTCCCCCGAGGGGGCCGTCGGGTTGGGCTGGCCGGGGATCGACTGGCCGGAGGGTGTCGGGCCGGGCTGTCCGGGGATGGCCGGCGTCTCGGGCTGACCGGCGGACTCCGGGCGCGCCGACGGAAGGGCGCGCGGGCCGGCCTGGTCGCCGCTGGGCGGTTGGGTCATCTCGTCCCCCGGGGGTGCGGCGCCCGGCCGCCACCCCTGGCGCCGAGCGAGATCGAGCGGGCGGCCGGGCGCTGTGCGACCGTCCGACCGGAAGGGTAGCGGCCACCAGTCGCGCCGGTGTCGCCCCTACCGCGCGCCGCGCGGCATCGCGCGCATCATCCGGACGATGACATCTCTCGCAGTCGGGATTCCTACCGGCCATCTGTCAAATATGTGACTCTCGGTGACTGATCGTGCGCGTCCTGTTGGCGGGATCGCCGTTCTGGACCTACCTTCGTCCGGGCGGGGGGCCGGAACGGATGGATGGTCCGGGCCGGAAGCGTGATCCGAGAGGTACGACCGGAGGCAGTTCATGCGCGACGCGGACAACATCCCTCGCACCCAGTTTCCGACAAACGACCGGCAGCGCCGGCCCGGCTCCGTGGGAGAGGTGGCCGGCGGGCCGTTCGGCAGCCTGCCCATCAACGAGCGGTCGTACCGCCGGGTTCCGGAGCCCCCGGAAGTGATCCGGTTGTCGAGCCAGCCCGTCGAGCGGCCGCGGGACGACGACGAGCCCGGGTTCGTGATCCACCTGCCGATCCGGGTGCCCGACCTGGCCTCGGCGACCGTGCTGGCCGGTCGGGTCGCGGAGTCACTGGGCTTCCTGCCGGAGCTGGACGCCGGCGAGACCACCGTGTCCAACGCCGACGACCAGAACAACCGCCACCGGGTCTTCTGCGACCTGCTGCTGCCCGACCGGTCGCGCTGCCCCCAGGGGTACGAGCACGAGGGGCCCTGCGGAGAGCTGCCGGCCACGCCGGAGCAGCGTCCCGCGCCTCGTCCGGCCAGCGGACCGTAGGCTGTGCCCCGACGAAGTCCGCACCACGAGGGAGCCCTCCAGCAATGCAGAAGTGGGAATACTCCACGGTCCCTCTGCTGGTCCACGCGACCAAGCAGATCCTCGACAACTGGGGTGAGGACGGGTGGGAGCTCGTCGCCGTGGTCCCCGGCCCCAACCCGGACCAGCTGGTGGCGTACCTGAAGCGGCCCAAGGCGTGAGCGCGAGGAGTGCAGCGCAGCGGAGCCCCGCAGTCGCGAACGAAGGGGTGACGCGATGAGCAACGGTCCCCATGCGAAGCTCGCCGAGCTGGGCCTCGAACTGCCCGACGTGGTGCCGCCGGTGGCCAGCTACGTGCCGGCCGTGCAGTCCGGGCAGCACGTGTACGTCTCCGGCCAGCTGCCGATCGCCGAGGGCAAGCTGCTGGCGACCGGCAAGGTCGGTGCCGGCATCTCCGCCGAGCAGGCGAAGGACCTGGCCCAGCGGTGTGCGCTCAACGCGCTGGCGGCTGTCGACTCGCTCGTCGGCCTGGAGAACGTGATCAAGGTGGTCAAGTTGACCGGCTTCGTGGCGTCGGCCCCCGGCTTCATCGGCCAGCCCGCCGTGATCAACGGCGCTTCCGACCTGTTCGGGACCGTCTTCGGTGAGGCTGGCCGCCACGCCCGCAGCGCCGTCGGCGTGGCCGAGCTGCCGCTGGACGCCCCGGTGGAGATCGAACTGATCGTCGAGGTCGCCTGACCGCACCGCCACCGTCCCGCGATCGTGCGCTGCCGGCCCGGAGGAAAGCCCTGAACGGGGATGAATCAGGGGCCGGACGTGCATGATCGCGGGCCGTGGCGGGCGGGGTCGTACGATCGCAGCCATGAGCGGGCACGTGACGGGGGCGACTGCGGCGCTGGCCGACAGTCTGCCGGGCTGGGTGACACTGCTGCGCGCGCCGAACCCCGGCCCGATGACCCTCGACGGCACCAACACCTGGCTGCTGCGCGCGGCGGCGGGCGAACCGGCACTGGTCGTCGACCCCGGACCGGCCGACGAGGGGCACCTGGCGGCGCTCGCCGCACACGGCCCGATCGGGCTGATCCTGATCACGCACGGCCACGCCGACCACACCGAGGGCGCCGCCCGGCTCAGCGAGCTGCTCGGCGGGACGCACGTCCTCGCCGTCGACCCGGCGCACGCCATCGGCGGTACGCCCCTGGCCGATGCGCACCTGGGCGGCTTCGGCCTGGACATCCGACTGCTGGACACCCCGGGGCACACCGCCGACTCGGTCTGCTTCCTGGTGGAGCACGACGACGAGCGGGTGGTGCTCACCGGTGACACCATCCTCGGCCGTGGCACCACGGTGGTGGCCCACCCCGACGGGCACCTCGGCGACTACCTGAGCAGCCTGGAGCTGCTGTCCGCGTACACCGGAATTCCGGCGCTGCCCGGCCACGGCCCGGCGCTCGCCGACTGCGCCGCGGCCGCCACCTTCTATCTCGCGCACCGCCGGGCCCGGCTCGACCAGGTGCGGGCGGCGGTGGACGCCGGGGCGCGGAAACCCGCGGACGTGGTCGCGGCGGTCTACGCGGACGTGGACCGGTCGCTCTGGTGGGCGGCGGAATGGTCGGTCCGTGCCCAGTTGGAGTATCTGGGCGTCGACACCGGGGAATCTGCGCCGGGGGTCAGTGGGTTGGAGCACATGTGACCTGCCCGGTGTGCGGAACCGTCGCTGTCCCCGGCGCACGGTTCTGCCACAACTGCGGTGCCGCCCTGCCGGCAGCCGCCACGTTGCCGGCGGCCGAGCGCCGGGTCGTCACCGTGCTCTTCGGTGACCTCTCCGAATTCACCTCCTGGTCGGAGGACCTCGACCCGGAACGGGTCGGTGCCGTCACCGACCGGGTGCTCGCGGCCCTGGCCGGTGCCGTGAAGACCTTCGGCGGGCACGTCGACAAGCTGACCGGTGACGGCATCATGGCGGTCTTCGGGGCGCCGGTGGCGCACGAGGACGACGCCGAACGGGCCGTCCGGGCCGCCCTGTCCATGCAGCGGGCCGTCCGCCGGGTGCTCGACGACGAGCGGGGCGGTGGCGCGCCGCTCGGTCTGCGGGTCGGGCTGAACACCGGCGACGTCATCGCGGGCATCCAGGCCGCGATCGAATACACGGTCATCGGCGACACGGTGAACACCGCCGCCCGGCTGGCCGACGCCGCCGCGGTCGGCGCGGTCTACGCGGGCGGTCGGACCGCGGCGGCGACCCGGCACGTCGCCTCCTGGCGGGCACTGCGCCCGCTGCGGCTCAAGGGCAAGCGCGAGCCGGTCGAGGCGTACGAGCTGCTGGGCCTGCTGGACGCGCCGGGCACCCGGTCGGGTCTCGGCGACGAGGCGCCCTACGTGGGCCGGGAGACCGAGATCGGCCGGGTCGCCGGCCGACTCGCCGAGGTGATCGACCAGGGTGACCCGCGGGTGCTGCTGATGACCGCCGAGGCGGGCATCGGCAAGTCCCGGTTCGCCGCCGAGGTCGAGCGCCTCGCCGCCGGGTACGACGTGGGTGCCGGCCGGTACGCGGCGCACACCGGCGCGCGAGTGCTCTCGGTGCGCTGCGCCGCCTTCGGTGAGCGGCGCCGGCTCGCGCCGCTGGCCGACCTGGTCCGTGCCGCGGTCGGTCTGCCCAGTGACGCGGCCACCGCGCTGACCAGGCCGGCCGTCGAGGAACGGCTGCGCCGGCTCGGTCAGCGGCTCGCCCGCGCCGGCGGCGACACGCCCCCGATCGTCACCGACCAGCTGCTCGCCCTGCTCGGTTACGCCGAACTGCCGGTGCACGGCGGCACCGACAACGGCGAGTGGGGCTCGGCCGCCTCGCCCGCCGACGCCGAGGCGGTGCCGAACGCCGTCGCCGACCTGCTCAGCGGCCTCGCCTCGGAGGCGCCGCTGGTGATCGTGGTGGACGACCTGCACGACGCCACCCCCGAGACCATCAGCGCTCTCGGGCTGACCCTGTCCCGACTGACCGGCCCCGTGCTCGTCCTGCTGCTCGGCCGCCCCGAGCTCGTCCGCACCGCCGGCGCGCTGACCCGCGTCGCGGACGCCGAGGTGCACTCCCTGCCGCCGCTGCGGGGCGCCGACGCCGCCCGGCTGCTCACCAGCTACCTCGGCGGCGGGAAGCTGCCGCCGGCCGACGCGGACCGGCTGCTCGCCACCGCTCAGGGCAACCCGTTCTACCTCGCCGAGCTGGTCACCCTGCTGATCGAGCGCGGCGCGCTGACCGCTGAGCGGCAGGCGTCCGTCGACCGTGACCAGAGCACGTCGGCCGGCTGGCGCCTCGTGCCCGGTTCCCTGGGCAGCCGGCTGCTCTCCCGGGACCTCGCGGCAGTCCTCGCCGCCCGGATCGACGCGCTGCCACCGGACGCCCGTTCCGTCCTACGGGACGCGGCGGTGGTCGGTGACACCGTGCCGACAGGCGCGCTGGAGGCGCTGCGCGAGCAGCGGGCCGGCCGCGACGGGAGGCCCTCGGCGGTTGTCGCCGTGGAGTTCGACAGGGCCGTCGAGGAGCTGCTGCAACGCCGCATGCTGCACCGCAGCCGCGCCGGTTACGCGTTCGCCACCCCGCTGATGCGGGAGGCCGCGTACGCCGGGGTGAGCAAGGCGGAACTGGCCGAGCGGCACGCCGCGCTGGCCCGCTGGGCGGCGCCCGTCGACGGTGCCACGGCCGGCGGGGTGGGCGGGTTCACCGAGGAGACCCGCGACGACTTCGTCGCCATGCACGTCCAGCGGGCCGCCACGCTCGCCGACGCGGTGAAACTGCGACCTGACGCGCCGGCCCGCGCCGTGGTCCCGCTCGGGATCGCCGCGCTCGGCCGGGCCGCCCGCCGGTCGCTGTCCGCCGGGGAGCCCACGCTCGCCATCGAGTACGCCGAACGCGCCAGCGAACTGGCCCGCGACGGGATACCGGCGATCGACCGGGTGGTGCACGCACGTGCGCTGCTGCAGATCGGTCGGGTCACCGACGCGCTCGCCTTCGCCGAGAAGATCGCCGCGAACACCGGTGACGACACCACCCGGGCCAGCGCACTGCTGCTCGCCGGGCAGGCCCAGCAGACCCTCGGTGACCAGGGTCGGGCGGAGGCCGCCTGGCAGGAGGCGCTGCAGGTGGCCAAGGCCGGTGGGCTGCCCACGCTGCGCGCGTCCGCCATGCGTCGGCTCGGCATGGGCGACTTCGTGGCCGGTCGGCTCAGCCAGGCGAGCAGCCGGTTGGCCGCCGCGTACCAGGTCAGCCTCGCCGCCCAGGATCGGCGTGGGCAGGCCTGGTCGCTGCAGAACCTGGCCTGGGTGACCACCACCCGGGGCGACTTCGCCGGCACCGATGCGGTGCTCGGCCGGGCCGCCCGGCTCTTCGCCGAACTCAAGGATCCGTACGGGCGGGCCTGGCTGCGGGGCACCACCGCCTTCGCCCGGCTGCTCGCCGGCCGGCTGCGCGAGGCGTGCCGGATGGCACAGGTCTTCCTGCCCTTCGGCGAGCGGGTCGGCGAGGCGTGGGCGGTGGGCACGCTGCGCGCGGTCGCGGCGTTCGCCACCGCCGAGCTGGGCGAGTTGGCCGAGGCGGACCGGGAGGCCCGCCGGGCGTACCGCGAGTTCGCCGCCGCGTCCGACGACTGGGGGCGCGGGTTCGCGCTTGTCGTCCGGGCCGTCGTGGCGCGTGGGCTCGGCGAGCCGGAGCACGCGGCCGACCTGCTCACCGACGCCCTGGTGTACGCCGAGCAGACCTCGCACCCGCTGCTCACCGGAATGGCCGGCACGCTGCGCGGCTTCGTGGCGCTGGACATGGGCGACCACGAGACCGCCGAGCGGGCGGCCCGTGCGGTGCTGACGACAGTCGAACCGCACAACCCGCAGGCGCCGGCGCAGGTAGCGCCCCGGGTGCTGCTGGCCACCGCCCGGCTGGCCGCCGGTGATCCGGCGACCGCGGTCGGGCTGCTGGCCCCGGTGGCGACGGCTGCCGCCACCGCGCCCTCCCTGCTCTTCTCCCGCCGACAGACCATGGCCCGGTACGCGTCGGCGCTGCTCGCCCATGGTCAGCGGGAGCAGGCGCTGGACTGGGCCCGACGGGCGGTGACCGCGCCCGCCGAGGACGTGCGTAGTCAGGTGATCGCGGCGAGCGTGCTCGCCGAGGCGCTGGCCGCCTGCGGCCACGCGATCGAGGCCCGCTCCTGCGCCGACGAGGCGGTTCGCCTCGCGTACGCCACCGAACAACGCAGCGAACGAGCAGCAGCAGACTCCCTACAAGCCCGCCTAACCACCCCCTGACGCGCGCCCGTCCCCCCTTTAGGGCGTTGATCATGAAGTTATTGCCATCGATGCCGGCGTGTCGGGGCAACAACTTCATGATCAACGGGTGGTGACTGTTTTGGCGGTTCTGGGGATGTGGTGGTCGGGGTGAGGGGCTAGCGTGTCACCACCGCGCGGTGGTCCACAGTGGTTACCGTCGCCGTGCCTGGGGAGGCCATCATGAAGCTGCCGCGTTCCGTCGCGGGCTGGACCGTCGCGGTCTTCGGCGTACTGGCGCTGGTGATGGGCGCGGTCGGGTTGCTCTGGCCGGAGGCGCAGCTGCGCCTGCTCGGGTTCGAGGTGCCGGCCACGCGTGGCGCTGGTGACTACACCGGCACGTTCCTGCTGGCGTCCTCGATGGCGTCGTTCAACATGGGCGTCTACTACCTGCTCGCCACGGTTACCGAGTGGCGGGCGTTCTACCGGTTCACGGTGGTCTTCCGGCTGGTCACCTTCACCGTGTTCAGCGTCGCCGTGCTGGCCGACATCGCACCCGACAGGTTCTTCGGGGTGGCCGCCTGGGAGGGTTTGGGTGCACTGGCCACCGCGATCGGCCTGCGCGCGGACACCCGCCGGAGCGCGCCGGCCGCCGCCGCTGCTCCCGCCTCCGCGTCGGCAGATGCCGGCGGTGCGGGAGGCAGCGGAGAGGCGCCCGGCGCGGCCGGTGCCGCTCCGGCGGACGCGGTGCGCTGAGCCGCCGGCCGGGTTGGGTATTTTCGAGCGGTGACCGACACCCCGACCGGCGGCTTGCCGGTGCCGATCGTGCCCGGTCTGACCGATTTACGGGTATTTGCCCGTGGCGGTTACGCCACTGTCTACCAAGCGACCCAGATCTCGGTCGGCCGAGAGGTCGCCGTCAAGGTCGAGAACCGCACGCTGGACAGCGAGCGCGACCAGGCCCGGTTCCTGCGCGAGGCGCGGGCTGCCGGGCGGATGTCGTCGCACCCGCACGTGGTGGACCTCTTCGACGTCGGTGTCACAGTCGACCAACACCCCTACCTGATCATGGAGCTCTGTGACGGGTCGTACGCCGAGCGGATGCGCAGCTCGCCGCTCGGCCCGGTGGAGGCCCGCGACCTCGGCATCAAGATCGCGGACGCGTTGGCGCACTCGCACGGGGCCGGAGTGCTGCACCGGGACGTGAAACCCGCGAACATCCTCTACTCGCACTTCAACTCGGCGGTGCTTGCCGACTTCGGGCTGGCCGTGCTGGCCGAGGCGCGGGACGCCTCGGTCACCCTGGAGGTGCTCACCCCGGCGTACGCGCCACCGGAGATGTTCAGCCACAGCCCACCGTCGCCGGCCGTCGACGTGTACGCGCTCTGCGCCACCCTCTACGCGGTGATGCACGGCCGGCCGCCCCGGTGGCAGTCCGAGCGCAACCCCAGCCTGGTGACCGTGCTGGAGATGTTCAACCAGCCACTTCCCGGCCTGCCGGGCGTACCGGACGAGCTGATCGACGTGCTGCGCCTCGGCATGACGAACGACCCGGCCGAGCGGCCCTCCGCCCTCGAACTGCACGACCTGCTCGCCAACCTGCCGTTCGGCTCGCCGTCCGCCCCGGTGAGCGGCGTGCCGACGAGCGGTGTGCCGACGAGCGGCGCCCCGGTCAGCGGCGGCCCGAGCCGGTCCGGCCTGTACGGCACCGGCCAGCCCGGCCCTCGTCCCCCGGTCGAGGACGCCCGCCCCAGCGTTCCCGGCGGCCGGCGCTGGCGGCGGCGCTGGTTCCTCGGCGGTGCCGGAGTGCTGGCGCTCGCCGCATCGGCCACCACCGGCGCCTGGCTGGCGAGCAGTGGCCCACCACCAGACCCGGCGCCCTCGGTCAGCCAGGTCGCGGCACCGGCGACCGGGCCGCTACCCGGCTGTACGACAGACGCCGGCACGCCGACCGAGCTGCCCAGCGGTGCCCGTTGCCTGCCCGAGCTGGAGTGCTTCGGCCCGGTACGCATCCGCGGCGCCCGCGCCGAGGCGACCCGGGTTCCCTGCGACGGCCGGCACACCTGGGAGACGTACGCCGAGGGCATCCTGCCCGTGCCGCTCGTCGGCGCGGACTACGACGATGTGGTCGCCGCCGAGTCGGTGCGGCAGGTGTGCAGCACCATGACGTTCCGACTGACCACGGAGATCACCGAGCCGGTCGGCTGGCACCTGGAGGTGTTGCCGCCGGTGGACGGCAACATCGACCGGATCTACCGGTGCCTGGCGGGGCGGGGCGTCGACGCGCTCACCGCGCCCACTCTCACCGGTCGCTGAGCCCGCCGCGCGACCGGCCCCGGTCACGCACCCCCCGCAACGCGTCCCGGCTGTCCAGGGCGTCGAGCGTGTCCGCGTCGATCCCGTAGGGCATCAGGTCCGGCGGCGCGGTGGCATGCGGTTGGTCCGCCGGCTCCGGTTCGGCACGCTGGCGGGCGGCGGACACGGCGACCGCGGCGACCATGGCCAGCAGCACGCAGAGCAGGGCGAGAACCACACCGAGAAGGTCCTGCCGGCGCAGAACGACAAGCAGGGCCAGCAGGGCGACGGCTCCCGGCGCGGCGACCGCCGCCACCATCCGCGCATCGATCCTGGACAGTCGATTCACCCCTCCAGCATGTCGTGGCCGGGCCCGCTGTCAACCGGAGAGGCGATCCGCCGCGCCGCCCGGCATTGATCGAACGGGCCAGCCCACCTGACCGGCGGGCATGCACACACAGTGGACCGCACTCGCTACTCTCGGTGTTCCGCAGGCTGCTCCGTCAGCGAGGTCGCCCATGAACGTATTTAGTTCCCAGTCCCGGCTCCGCTCGGTGGCGACGACGCTTGCGGTCGCGCTCACCCTCACCCTGGCCGCCGCCGCCGGCTGTGACAGTCGCAAGGAGCCGGACCTGCCGACGGTGCAGGAGAAGATGCGCGAGTCGCACATCTACGGGCAGTCGAAGCTGCGCATCGGCGTCGCCACAAACGAGCCGTTGATGGGTGACCTCCGCAACGGCGAGCACGTCGGCTTCGACGTCGAGATCGGTCGGTACATCGCCGCTTCCCTCGGCTACGAGGGCGAGCAGCAGTTGGAGTTCGTGTCGGCGGCCACCGAGGACCGGATCCCGTACCTGCAGGGCGGCACCGTCGACCTGGTGGTGTCCAGTTTCTCGATGACCGAGGAGCGCAAGAAGCTGGTCAGCTTCGCCGGGCCGTACTTCGTCACCACCCAGGAGGTGCTGGTGCCGGTCCGGCTGAAGGACAAGATCCGCACCCTCGAGGACCTGCGCGACCCGGCCTACAAGGTCTGCACCACCGGCGGCTCCACCACCGAGGGCGAGCTGGAGAAGCGCCAGGTCAAGGCGCTGGTGGTGAAGGACGTGTGGGACTGCGTGGCCGGCATCCGGGCCGGCCGGTACGACGCGGTCAGCTCGGACGAGACGATCCTCGCGGGCTTCCTGGCCACGTACCCCAAGGAGTTCGAGATCGTCGACCTGCCCTTCGGCACGAGCGAGTTGCTGGGCATCGGCGTGCCGATCGGTGATCCGGCGCTGCGTGACCTGGTGGCCTACTTCCTGCAGAAGAGCTACCAGCAGGGCCGCGACGGGCAGGCCAGCCCGTGGCTGACGGCGTACAACCGGACGCTGGGCCCGTGGCTGCGCGCCGAGAAGAGCCAGCCCCAGCCACTGGAGGTGCCGAAGCTTGTCGACTTCGACGACAAGGCGCCCCGGCGGTGAGCACCGCGCCGACCGCCACCGGTGACGCGAGCGCCGATGGCCCGGTGCCCCCGCCCCGCGCGTCCGTGCCGACCGACCACGTCGAGGTGGACGCTGCCGGGTGGCCGACCGGGGTGCCGCGCGCCGAGCCGGCGGTACCGGTCGCCGACGTCGAGCAGGTGCCGGTGCGGTGGGACCCGGCGGAGCGGCGGGCGCGGGCCAGCCAGTCGTTCTGGACGGCCGTCGTGGGCGTGCCGGCGATCTTCTCGGTGCTGCGACTCGGCGTGGAGGCGGGCGGGGAGCTCCAGACCACGCTGCTGCTGGTCGCCAATGTCGGCCCGGTCAACCTGCTCGCCGGGTTCCTGACCACCGCGGCCCGGCTGCTCTCCACCGGGCTGGTCGCCGTCTTCGCGCTCGGCGCGGTGCTGGCCGTGAGCGTGGACCGGTTGCCGCCGGGCAGCCTTCGCCGCCCGCTGTTCGCCCGTTGGGCGGATCTCACCCCGGCCTGGGTCGTGGTGGCGAGTTTCCTGCTCGCCCTGCTCACCTGGCCGCTGCTCTACCTGCCGCTGCTGCTGCCGGCGTTCGCTGCCGCGTTCCAGCTCCGTCCGGACCGCCTGCACGAGTGGGTCCTACCCCGGTTGTCGGCGATCGCCGCGCTGCTCGCCGGGTACGGCTGGCTGATGCTGCCCACCCTGCGCGACGCGGTGGAGCAGGGCAGTGAGCGCCTGGTGCTGGTGCTCATCGTGGTGCCTCCGCTGCTGGCCCTGTTCATCGCGGGACCGCTGCCGGGGATGGTGATTCGGCCGCTGGCGTCGCTGACCGAGGTGGCGGTGCTGGCCATGCTGGTCTGGGCGGCGCTGCCGGTGATCAGCACCCCGGTGCTCCCGCTCACCGTCACCACGGTGGGCGCCGAGAACGGCCCGACCGAGGACGTCCGGGGGCACGTGGTGACCACCGACGACGTCAACATGGTGATCCTGCAGGAACGGGGTGGGGTCCGGTACGTACCGGTCGACCTCGTCCGCGCGCAGGTGCTCTGCCCGACCGAGGAGGAGCTGCCCCGGCACCGGCTGCGGATCCACGACTTCCACATCGAGGACTCGCTGCTGGAAGGGATGGGCCGCCGCGTCCGCCCGGTGCACCGCATCGACGCCGCCTGCCGAATCCCCCACTGATCCCGCGAGGGCGGCCGTTCCGCATATACATTCTGACTGTATATACTGCGGCGATGGCGAAGGCTTCCCTGCACGAATCGACCTATCTGATCCTCACCGCGCTCGTCGAGGCCCCACGGCACGGATACGCCGTCCTCGACGAGGTCCGCCGGATCTCCGACGGGCGCGTCGACCTGCGCGCCGGCACCCTCTACGCGGCGCTGGACCGGCTGCGTACCGAGGGCCTCATCGACGTTGAACGCGAGGAGCAGGTGCAGTCCAGGTTGCGGCGGTACTACCGACTGACCGCCGCCGGCGTGCAACGCCTGGCCGAGGAGTCGGCGCGCCTGCGGAGCAACGCCGACGCGGCGAGCGTGCGGCTGCGCCGTGCCGGCCTCATCGTCGAAGGCGGTGCCGCGTGACGTTGCACCAGGTCTACCGGTTGCTGCTGGGCTGCTATCCGCGCGCGTACCGCCGGCAGTACGAGGACGAGATGATCGGGGTGTTGCTTGACGACGCCGCGCCGGGCCAGCGCAGACCCCTGGCCCGAGACGTGTCCGCCCTGCTCGGTGGGGCGGTTCGGGCGCACGTACGCCAGGTCGGCGCCCGCTTCTCGGTCGAGGCGTGGCGGGACGCGGCGCAGGTGCTGGGCCTGATCGCCGCGCTGCTGTTGTTCGTGCGCGCCGCGCGCGTTCCGGTTCTGCACCTCAGCATGTACGCGCAGAGCTATCCGGACGGGATCGGTGAGCCGTTCGTCCTCTGGCCGGGTGGTCCCCTGGCGGCGCTCTGGCTCGTCGTCGCGGTGTTCGCCGCACTCGGGCGGGGGCGGGCGGCGGCTGCGATCGCCGTCGGCGGTGCGGCGTACGAGGTGGTTCGGGTCGCCGAGGCATACGGGCAGTATTCGACTGTCCGCAACCTCTGGCCCGCCGTGCTCGCCGCGATGGTCCCGCTGGCACTCGCCGTCCGCGCTTCCCGTTCCGCCACGGCTGTCCTCGCCCGCTGGCGGCTCGGCACACTCGCGGCGGCGACGGTGGTAAGCGTCGGTGCTCCGAGCGTCGCCATGCTGACCGGCGCCGACGACTCTACGTCGCCCATCTACGGCACGTGGATCTTCACGGTCGGTGTCGGCCGGGTCGAGGCGATCCTGCTGACCGCGGGATACCTGCTCTTCGCCCTCGTCATCCTGTCGACGCCGACGGTGCTCCGGCTGCGCCTGCTCGCGCTCGTCGTCCCGGTGGGCGTCACGCTGCTGCTCACCCGGGTGGGGCTCAAGACCACCGGGACGTTCCTGGAGCACTCCAGCCACGACGGTGTCCCCGACGCGCTCACCGGGGCGCAGTGGTCGACGTTGGTGTTGGCGCCCGTCGTGCTCTTCGCGGTGGCCGTGGCGATCCTGCACCACCGCGAGCATTCGGGCCCGCAGCGGGCGTAGCCAGGGAACAGACCGCAGGTGATCGACACCGGTTCCATGAAGTCGGGGCATCGATGGGCCTTGGACACCCCGGGTTCAAGGAAACCGGTGTCGATCACCGGGCCGGGCCGGGCAGGCCGGGCCGGACGGTCGGCGGCCTCAGTAGGACTTGTCCTGGCCGAGGACGTGCTGGGCGACGAAGTTGAGGATCATCTCCCGGCTGACCGGGGCGATCCGGCCGGCCCGGACCGCGCCGAGCAGAGTGGCCACCCCGTACTCGGTGGTCATGCCCGCCCCGCCGAGGGCCTGGACGGCGGTGTCCACGGCGAGCGCGGCGGCCTCGCCGGCCGCGTACTTGGCCATGTTGCCGGCCACCCCGGCCTCCAGGTCACGGCCGGCGTCGTACAGGGTGGCGGCCTTCTGGATCATCAGGCGGGCCAGCTCCACCTGCACCGCCGCGTGGGCGAGGGGATGCGACACGCCCTGGTGCGAGCCGATGCTGCGGCCACCCCAGACCTTGCGGGTGGCCGTGTACTCGCTGGCCCGTTCGATGGCGTACCGGCCGGTGCCCGCGCCCATCGCCGCCACCGTGATCCGCTCCGGGTTGAGCCCGGCGAAGAGCGCCGGCAGGCCGGCGTCCAGGGACTCACCGAGCAGCGCGTCGGCGGGCACCCGCACGTCGTCGAGGTAGAGCAGGAACTGGTTCTCCGGGGAGACGATCTCCATGTCCAGCTTGGACCGGGTCAGGCCGGCCGCGTCGGTAGGCACCAGGAACAGCGCCGGCTTCAGCTTCTGCGGAGACGCATCCGCTGAACCGGCTGGGCCGTCATCGACGGCGACACGCGCCACCACCAGCACGTGTCCGGCCTCGTCGACCCCGGAGATGTAGCACTTGCGGCCGTTGAGCAGCCAGTCGTCGCCGTCGCGGCGGGCGACCGTGCCGAGCCGGTGGAAGTTGGAACCGGCCTCCGGCTCGGTGATCGCGAAGACGATCTTCGCCGAGCCGTCCGCGAGACCGGGCAGGTGTCGTTTGCGCTGGTCCTCCGTGCCGTGTCGGGCGAGCACTGTCGCCGCGATGGCGGGGGATACCACAAGCAGCAGCAGCGGGCACCCCGCAGCCGCCAGCTCCTCGCAGACGATGGCCAGCTCGGTGATGCCGCCGCCCCCGCCGCCGTACTCGGTGGGGATGTTGACCCCCAGGTAGCCGAGCCGGCCGGCCTCCGCCCACAGTTCGGTGGTGTGCTCGCCGGCCTTGGCCTTCTCGACGAAGTAGGAGTGACCGTAGCGGCGGCCGAGCGCCCGCACGGCGTCGCGCAGCTGGTCCTGCTCGGGGGTGAGGTCGAAGGTCATCGGAGGTCCTCCTCGGGGTTCGACGGCGTCGGGTCGCCGGCAACGGGGGAGCCGTCGATGACGGCAAGCACTGCGCCCGTCCGCACCTGGCCGCCGGCCGGCACCGGCAGCTCGGTGACCACGCCGTCGGTCGGGGCCAGCACCTGGTGTTCCAGCTTCATCGCTTCCAGCGTGAGCAGTGGATCGCCGGCGGCGACCCGCTCGCCGACCTGGACGTGCACCCGGGTCACCGCGCCGGGCAGCGGCGCGAGCAGCGACCCGGCCGCCACCGCCGCGGTGGGCAGCGGGAGACGCGGCAGCTCGGCGAGGCTCGCCGCCCCGTCCGGGCCGTCCACAAAGGCAGCCGACCCCACCCGGCGTACGCGGAACGCCTGCCGCACCCCGTCGACGTCGAGCACCACCCGGGCCGGGGCGGCCTCGACCAGCGCGACAGCCGGCCGCTCGCTGCCAGGGCCGGCGGCGCCAGGGCCGGCGGCGCCAGGGCCGGCGGCGGCGCTCCGGCCGGTCGCCTCGGGGTCGGCGGCGCTGTGGTCGACGGACCACTCGGCGAGCCCGCCCGTTCGGTCCAGCCGGTAGCGGACCTCGATCTCGCCGTCCGGCCCGGTGAAGCGGCTGACCTGCGCGACGGCCGGCACATTGCGCCACCCCGACGGCAGCCCGGCCAGTACCCGGGCGTCGGCGCGACGGGCGGCGGCCGAGGCGAGCGCCGCCGCGAGGGCGGCCAGCGGGAGCCGGTCGGCGGGGAGCAGGGGCGCGAACACCTCCGGACGCCTGTCGAGGAAGCCGGTGTCGATTCGTGCGGCACCGAACTCCGGGCTGCGCAGCACCCGGACCAGCAGGTCCCGATTGGTGGTGACGCCGTGGATCTCGGCGCGGGCCAACGCGCCGGCGAGGGCCCGCGCTGCCTCGGCGCGGGTCGGTGCCCAGGCGACCACCTTGGCCAGCATCGAGTCGTAGTGAACACCTACCGTCGAGCCGTCCACCACGCCAGAGTCGAGTCGCAGCCCTTTCGTGGGCGCGAACCCGCCCGACACACCGGGGATAGCGAACCGGTGCAGGATGCCGGTGGCCGGGCGGAAACCCTGGGCCGGGTCCTCGGCGCAGAGGCGAACCTCGATCGCGTGGCCGTCGACCGGCGGGGTGGCCCCGAGCGGCAGCGGCTCGCCCTCGGCGACGAGCAGTTGCCAGCGGACCAGGTCCAGCCCGGTGACCGCCTCGGTGACCGGGTGCTCGACCTGGAGGCGGGTGTTCATCTCCAGGAAGAAGAACTCCCCGCTCGGCGCGAGCAGGAACTCCACAGTGCCCGCGCCGACGTAGCCGACGGCACGGCCGGCCGACACCGCCGCCTCGTGCAGACTGGCCCGCAGCTCCGGGTCGACGATCGCCGGGGTCTCCTCGACGATCTTCTGATGCCGCCGCTGGATCGAGCAGTCCCGCTCGCCGATCGCTGCAACCGTCCCGTGGGTGTCGCCGAAGATCTGTACCTCGACGTGCCGGCCGCGCTCGACGTACCGCTCGATGAAGACCGTCCCGTCGCCGAACGCGGCAGCCGCCTCGCGGCGCGCGGAGGCGACGGCCTCGGGAAGCCCGGCGGCGTCCCGGACGACCCGCATGCCCCTTCCGCCGCCACCGGCGGACGCCTTCACCAGCACCGGGAAGTCCGTGACCTCGCCGGTGTCGGTCCAGCTCGGCAGCATCGGCACGCCCGCCTCGGCGAGCATGGCCTTCGCCGCCAGCTTGTCGCCCATCGCGGCGATCACCTTGGCCGGCGGCCCGACCCAGATCAGCCCGGCGTCGGTCACCGCCGCCGCGAACTCGGCGTTCTCGGCGAGGAAGCCGTAACCCGGGTGGACGGCGTCCGCACCGCTGCGTCGGGCCGCGTCCAGGATCAGCTCGATTCGCAGGTACGTCTCGGCCGGAGTGTCACCCGGCAGCCGGACCGCCTGGTCGGCCTCGGCCACGAACGGCGCGTCGGCGTCCGCGTCGGAGTGCACGGCGACCGTCTCCACGCCCATCGCGCGGCAGGTGGCGAAGACCCGACGCGTGATCTCCCCGCGGTTGGCCACGAGCAGCCTGTTGATCATCAGTGGCCCTCTCTCTACATCCGGAAGACGCCGAAGCCGTCGGCGCCCCGCACCGGTCCGCTGTGGATCGCCGAGAGGCAGAGCCCGAGGACCGTACGCGTGTCCCGGGGGTCGATCACCCCGTCGTCGTAGAGCCGGCCGGAGAGGAAGAGCGCGCCGGACTGCGACTCGATCTGCTGCTCGACCATCATCCGCATCGCCGCGTCGGAGTCCTCGTCAAAGGAGCGCCCCCGGGCGGCAGCCGCCTGCCGGGCCACGATCGACAGCACCCCGGCCAGCTGCGCCGGGCCCATCACCGCCGACTTCGCGTTCGGCCAGGTGAACAGGAACCTCGGCTCGTACGCCCGGCCGCACATGCCGTAGTTGCCGGCCCCGTACGAGGCGCCCAGGTTGACCGTCAGGTGCGGCACCGTCGAGTTGGACACCGCGTTGATCATCAGGGCGCCGTGCTTGATGATGCCGCGCTGCTCGTACTCTGTGCCGACCATGTAGCCGGTGGTGTTCTGCAGGAAGACCAACGTGGTGTCGGACGCGTTCGCGAGCTGGATGAACTGGGCCGCCTTCTGCGCCTCCGCGCTGAACAGCACCCCCCGGGCGTTGGCCAGCACCCCCACCGGGTACCCGTGCAGCTCGCCCCAGCCGGTGACCAGCGCGTCCCCGTACGCCGGCTTGAACTCGTCGAAGTCGCTGCCGTCCAGGATCCGGGCCAGCACCTCCCGGGGGTCGAACGGCACCTTCAGATCGGAGCTGACGATGCCGAGCAGCTCCTCCGGGTCGTACTTCGGTGGCTGCGGCACGGCCGTACGCGGCGGCGGACCCTGCTTGCGCCAGTTCAGCCGGCGTACGCACTGCCGGGCCAGCCGGATGCCGTCCCGCTCGTCGACGGCCAGGTAGTCGGCGAGCCCCGACGTGCCGGCGTGCATCGCCGCGCCGCCCAGCGACTCGTCGTCGGTGACCTCGCCTGTCGCCATCTTCACCAGCGGCGGCCCGGCCAGGTAGACCTGCGACCGGTCCCGGATCATGATCACGTGGTCGGACATTCCCGGCACGTACGCGCCACCGGCCGTGGCGTTGCCGAAGACCACGCTGACCGTGGGGATGCCCGCCGCCGAGAGCCGGGTCAGGTCACGGAACACCCGACCGCCCGGAATGAAGATCTCCGCCTGGGTCGGCAGGTCCGCCCCGGCCGACTCGACCAGGTTGATCATCGGCAGCCGGTTGGCAAGGGCGATCTCGCCGGCCCGCCGGGTCTTCGCGAGGGACCACGGGTTGACCGCGCCGCCGCGTACCGTCGGGTCGTTGGCGACGATGAGGCACTCCACGCCCTCGACCACCCCGATGCCGGTGACCACGCTGGCCCCCACCGGGAAGTCCGTGCCGTACGCCGCTACCGGCGACAACTCCAGGAACGGGCTGTCGGCGTCCACCAGCAGCTCGATCCGCTCCCGGGGGAGCAGCTTGCCGCGCTTGTGGTGCCGGGCCACGTACTTCTCGCCGCCGCCCGCGCGCGCCTGGTCCAGTGCGGCGTCCAACTCGGCCAGCCGTTCGAGCAGCGCCGCCCGGTTCGCCACGAAGCCGGGCGCGGACGGATCGACAGTGGTGTCCAGAGCGCTCACAGGCCCATGCCCTTCGCGATGATCTCGTTCATGATCTCGGTGGTGCCGCCGCCGATGCCGAGGATCCGGGCATCGCGGTAGTGCCGCTCCACCTCGGCGTCACGCAGACAGCCGAAGCCGCCATGCAGTTGCAGCGCCTGGTCGACGACCTGGTCGCAGGCCGCAACCGCCACGTTCTTGGCCATCGCCACCTCGGTCACCACCGGCTCGCCCGCGGCCACCCGGGCGGCCACCGCGTGCACGTACGACCGGGCCGCCTCGGCGCGGGTGTGCATCTCGGCCAGCCGGTGCCGGACCACCTGCCGGCTGGCAAGCGGACGCCCGAAGGTCTCCCGGTCCCGGCACCAGCGCACCGCCAGCTCGACGCAGCGCTGCGCGGTCGCGTACGCCTGGGTCGCCAGCGACAGTCGCTCGGCGGCGAAATGCTGCATGATCGCCAGGAAGCCCGTGTTCTCCGCGCCGATCCGGTTGGCGACCGGCACCCGCACGTCCGCGAAGGACAGCTCGGCGGTGTCCGAGCAGTGCCAACCCAACTTCTCCAACCGCCGTCCCACTGTGAACCCGGGCGACCCCTTGTCGACGACCAGCAGGGTGAGTTCGCCACTGCCGGGGAAGTCGGTGCACACCGCAGTGGTCACGAAGTCGGCCCGGTGTCCGCTGGTGATGTACGTCTTCGACCCGTTCACCACGTAGTGGTCGCCGTCGCGGCGGGCTGTGGTGCGGATGCCTGCCACGTCGGAGCCGCCGTCCGGCTCGGTGATCGCCAGCGCGCCGATCATCGTGCCGGCGAGGGTGGGCCGGACGTACCGCTCGATGAGGCCGTCATCGGCGGGCGACGGGGTGCTGCCGAGCCGGCCGCCCAGCGACCCGCCGGTGCGGGCACCGGCCGCGGCGACCATGTGCGGCAGCGCGATGCCGTGCGTGAACAGGGCCGCGACCAGGCCGGACGAACCGCCGGAGCGGATCACCTCCTCGGTCACGATGATCGTGTCGAGCAGATCGCCGCCGCTGCCGCCGACCGACTCGGGAAAGCCGATGCCGAGCAGGCCGAGCTTCGCGGCGGTCGCGTGCAGGGCACGGGGGACCTCACCGGCGCGCTCCCAGTCGTCCAGGTGCGGCAGCACCTCCCGGGTCACGAAGGCCCGCGTCAGCTCGCGTAGCTGCCGGCGCTCCGGAGTGTCCACGATGCTCATGGCGCGATCACGGCCGGTAGGTCGACGATCCGGGCGCGCAGCAGCTCGCCGAGGGCCTTGGCCTGCGGATCGAATCGGGTGGACGCGGCCACCCCGGCCCCGAGCAGGCCCTCGATCACGAAGTTGACCGCGCGCAGGTTCGGCAGCTCGTAGCGCCGCACCGACAGCGACGCCGTCTCCGGCAGCAGCTCGGCCAGCCGCTCGACCGTCAACCAGGCGCGCAGCCACGCGTACCCGGCCTCCGACCGCGCCCAGACACCGAGGTTGGCGTCCCCGCCCTTGTCGCCCGAGCGCGCGCCGACCAGTTCGCCGAGCGGGCCGCGCCGGGTCGGACCCTCGGCCGGCGGGCCGCCGCCCGGGGCAGGCTCGTCCCGCGGGGTGGTGCCCGTCCGGATCGGCGGGGGAATCGGCACCCGCTCGCCGCCGGGCAGCACCGCGACGTGCGCCACCGCATTCTGCGGCACCGCGTCGGCGGTGAAGACGCCGTACGGTGTCGCGTCGCCCGGGAGGGTGGTCAGCGTGCAGCCCGGGTACGAGGCCAGTGCCAGCTCCACCGCGGCGGCCGAGAACGCCCGCCCGGCCCGCACCCGGTCGCTGTCGCGCAGGTGTACGTGCAGCAGAGCGCTGGCCGCCTCGGTGTCGGCGGCGTCCGGATGGTCGGTACGGGCGAGCGTGAACTCCAGTCCGTCCTTGCCCACCGCCTCCTCGATCTGCCCGCGCACCAGTGCCGCCTTCGCCTCGATGTCCAGCCCGCAGAGGACGAACGTCATCGAGTTCCGGAAGCCTCCGAGATTGTTGACGCCCACCTTCAGCGTCGACGGCGGCGGTGTCCCCCGGACGCCGGAGATCCGGACCCGGTCCGGTCCGTCGGGACGCAGCGTCACCGAGTCCAGCCGGGTCACCACGTCCGGCCCCAGATACGCCGGCCCGCCGATCTCGTAGAGCAGCTGGGCGGTGACGGTCTCCACGGTGACCGCGCCACCGGTACCCGGATGCTTGGTGAGCACGGATGAGCCGTCGGCGTGCACCTCGGCGACCGGGAATCCCGGGCGGTGCCCGCCGTCGGGCAGTTCGGTGAAGAAGCTGAAGTTGCCGCCGCTGACCTGCGCGCCGCACTCCAGGAGGTGCCCGGCGACGCTCGCACCGGCGAGCTCGTCGAGGTCGTCGCGCCCCCACCCGTACCGGGCGATGGCCGGGCCGACCACAAGCGACGCGTCGGTGACCCGGCCGGTGACCACCACGTCCGCACCGGCGTCGAGGCAGGCGGCGATCCCGAACGCGCCCAGGTAGGCGTTCGCGGTGAGCGCGTCGGGTGATTGGAGCGCGTCGCCTTCGACGTACCCCACCTGCGCCGACAGGCCCAGACGGCCGGCGAGCGCCTCGATGGCGGCGGCCAGGCCGGCCGGGTTCAACCCGCCGGCGTTTGTCACGATCCGCACCCCCCGGTCGAGGGCGGTGCCCAGACACGTCTCCAGTTGGCGCAGGAACGTCTTCGCGTAGCCGAGGTCGGGGTCGCGCAGCCGGTCCCGACCGAGGATCAGCATGGTCAGCTCGGCCAGGTAGTCACCGGTCAGCACGTCCAGCTCGCCGCCGTCGAGCATCTCCCGCCAGGCGGTGAACCGATCGCCGTAGAAGCCGGAGGCGTTGCCGATGCGGATCACGCCGGAACTCCGCCCCGACCGGCAGGTTCGCGCCCGCTGCCCGGCGGGCCGGCGAACGCCTGCGCCACGTCGAGCCACTCGTCGGCGACGGGGCCGGTGGCCAGCAGGGCGAGGTCCGCGCGATGCCGGCGGCGGGTGACGAGCAGACAGAAGTCCAGGAGGGGACCGGTCAGGCGATCGGCGGCGTCCGCCGGACCCCAGCTCCACGTCTCCCCGCCAGGTCCGGTCAGTTCGACCCGGACCGGCGCCGTCGGCGCCGGCCGGCCGTGGGCGGCGAAACCGTGCCCGAGAGTACGCACACCGAGGTGCGCCACGTGCCGGAGGCGATCGGTGGCAGGGCGGACGACGCCGAGCGCGTCGGCCACGTCCTCACCGTGCGCCCAGGTCTCCATGATCCGGGCGGTCGCCATCGAGGTGGCCGACATCCGCGTGCCGTACCAGGGCAGCTTCTCCCCGGGCGGGACCGCGACGAGCGCGTCGTTGAGCGCCGCCCGTCCGGCCCGCCAGCGAGCGAGCAGGTCGACGGGTGGGGCGAGGAATGCCTCGGCACCGGCGTCGACCATCCGGGTCGGGTCCGGTGCGGCCGTCACCGTCGCGTAGAACGCCTCGGCGTCGGTGGCGGCCAGCAGCGCCACGTGATCGGTCCAGGCGAGGTGGGCGATCTGGTGCCCGATGCTCCAGCCCGCCGCCGGTGTCTCGCGGGCCCAGTCGGCCGCCGGCAGCGGCGTCACCAATGCGTCCAGGCCGGCGGACTCGTCGGCCAGATCCGTGAGCAGGTCACTGAGGTCGACCATGGTGCCTCCGATCGGTGCTGGGCCGATGTGGCCGGGGGTCAGGGCGTGAGCAGGGTGGCGAGCTGGCGTTTCCAGGTGCCGAGCAGGGCCGCACGGCGGGCCGAGTCGTCGCTGAGCAGGTTGGCCACCCCGAGCCCGCGCAGCAGGTCGAGAGTGGCCTGCACGGCCTCGCGTACGCCGGGACGACGCTCGTCGACACCGAGCAGGGCAACGGTGAGTCGGTGCATCTCCCGGCCGACAGTCGCCTCCAGCGGCACCAGGGCGTCACGAAGCTCCCGGTCGGTGCGGGCGGCCACCCACAGTTCGAGCGCGGCAACGAACAGCGGCCCGGTGAAAGCCACCCCGAGCAGGTCGATCACCCGATCCAGCCGCTGCGGGCCGGCCGGCAACGCCTCGGCCTCGGTGCGCAGCTCGTTGGCCCGGCGCTCGGCCAGATGGGCCACCGCGGCCGTCACCAGCGCGGCCTTCGTGGGGTAGTGGTGCAGCTGCGCGCCTCGCGAGACACCGGCCCGTGCCGCGACGACAGTGGTCGTGGTGCCGGACCAGCCATGCTCGATGAGGCAGTCGACTGTCGCCTCCAGCAGTCGGGCCTGGGTGGCGCGACTGCGCTCCTGCTGGGGAACGCGGGTCGATGCGGCGGACACGGCAACAGCCTGCGGCCTCCGAAACAAACAGTCAAGACTGACTTTTTAGAGATGTCGTCGCCCGTCCGGGGCGGCGTGAGCCCGAGAGCCCGGCGAGCAGTGCGGCTCAAGGGTCGGGTGCGGTGTGTCCAGTCCCTTTGGAGCTGATGCCGTTGAGGACATCAGCCGTTCGCCCGGCCGTCTCCGAGGTCCTTGCCGACCGTGTTCGCCGATAACGCCAAGCGAATCAGCTCCAAAGGGCCCGGCAACCATGCTCCGCGCCGTCGCTTCAGCGATTGGCGTCAAGCGGGGAGGCGGTGGCTCGCAGCGATTCCGGCCGCCCTTCAGCGGCCGCCCTTCAGCGGCCGTCCGGTTCAGCGGCCGTCGCGGGGGCCGAAGACGGCAAGCGCGTCGGCGTCGCTGTGCCGGGAGCGCAGGTACTCGTCGGCCCAGGCGGCGGCGTCGGGGTAGGTCGACTCCGCCGCCACCCGGGCACAGGCCGCGTCCACGTCGAAGGCGGTGCGACGCAGTTGTACGCCCGGCCCGAGCAGCGCCCACCACGCGCCCGCACCCCCGTACGGCATGCCGATGCTGCCCGGGTTGACCACCAGGCGTCGGTCGACCAACCGGGTGAAGGGCATGTGGGTGTGGCCGCAGACCACGGTCGTGACCTCGGCCGGGAGGCCCGCGAACACCTCCGCCCAGCGTGCCATCCGGGAGTCGACGAGCACCAACTCCTCGTCGTCGCGGGGTGTCGCGTGGCAGAACAGCGTCGGGCCGAGGCCGTCGATCTCCAACGTCACGGTCGCCGGCAGCGCGGCGAGCCGGGCCACCTGATCGTCGCGGAGCTGCCCGGCCGCCCAGTTCGACACCTCGATCGACGCCGACTTGCCGGCCCGCGCCTCAACCAGCTCCCGTTCGCAGTTGCCGCCCACCCAGCAGACGCGCTCACCCAGCTCGGCGAGCAGATCCAGCACCTCGACCGGCTGCGGTCCCGTCGCGATGTCACCGGTCAGCACGATCAGATCGGCGGCGGCGACGTCCGGTTCCGCCAGGACGGCCTCCAGCGCGGGCAGTACGCCATGGATGTCGGAGAGGACGGCAACGCGGTTCGGCATTGCCCCACCCTCACCGCGGCGGGACGCGAACACCAGCGATTCTGCGCGCGGCAGACGAAACGCCGGGCAGACGGGAACGCCGGGCAGACGGGAACGCCGGGCAGACGAAACGTCCCCGCCTACCGTCGGTGACGGCAGGCGGGGACGGGACGTACCACTCAGACGCGGGCGCGGCGGGCGAGGCGCTCCGGGTCCAGGATGATGATGCTCTTGCCGTCCAGCCGCAGCCAACCGCGCGAGGCGAAGTCGGCAAGCGCCTTGTTGACCGTCTCCCGGGAGGCGCCGACGAGCTGGGCGATCTCCTCCTGCGTGAGGTCGTGGGTCACGCGCAGCACGCCGCCGTCGCGCGTGCCGAACCGGCCGGCCATCTGGAGCAGGTTCTTCGCGACCCGGCCCGGCACGTCCGTGAAGATCAGATCGGCGAGCGAATCGTTGGTCCGGCGCAGCCGGCGGGCGAGCACCCGGAGCAGCTGTTCGGCGATCTCCGGGCGGTTGTTGAGCCACGGCCGCAGCGCCTGCTTGCGCAGCCGCACCAGCCGGGTGTCGGTCACCGCGGTGGCGGTCGCCGTACGCGGACCCGGGTCGAAGAGCGACAGCTCACCGACCATGTCCGACGGCCCCATCACCGCGATCAGGTTCTGCCGGCCGTCCGCCGCCCGACGGCCGACCTTGATCTTCCCGGACAGCAGGATATAGAGGCTGTCACCGGGCTCGCCCTCATTGAAGACGATCTCGCCCTTTCGGACCTCGATCGTCTCCATCTCCTTGGCGAGCGCCTCGGCAGCTTCCGGGTCGACACCCTGGAAGATCCCGCTGCGGGCCAGTACCTCATCCATCGCGCACCTCCGGTTGCGCGTGCCGTCCGTCGGCCGGGGCCGCCGTCCGCTGATCCCCTCGCGCGCCGCCAAGTCTAGGCGCACGTGAGCACGAATCAGAGGTCGCCCCTGGAATCTTGATCGGTGGGCGTAACCTGCCCGACGTGCTGAGGGACCCGACTCTGACCAGCCGCGCCGAGGACGGGCGGCACATTCCGCTGCTCGTCTGGCGGGCCGACGGGCCCCTACGGGCGGTCAGCAGCGGCCCGCTTGGCGGTGGCGTCGGCGTCCGGCACTGGGTGCTGAACGCGACCGTGTCGATGTCGTACGACCGGGACGACCCCGCCGTCCACCTGACCGCGCTCGCCGCGGGCCTGGCCCTCGACGGGCCCGGGGTGGGCCTGCTGACCGGCGTCGACGTGACCGAGGTGGTCGCCCGGACCGACACCGGGGTGCGGGCCTGGGCGACGGTCGGGCTCGGCACGCCGGTGCCCGCCGCCGCACCGGAGACGGCGGCGCTCACCCAGCGGGTGGGCACGGTCAACATCGTGGTGTACGTGCCGGCCCGACTCTCCGACTCGGCGCTTGTCAACGCCGTCGCCACCGCCACCGAGGCGAAGACCCAGGCGATCGCCGAGCTGGGGTTGCCGGGCACCGGCACCCCCACCGACGCGGTCACCGTGCTCTGCCCGGTGGACGGGCCGGAGGCCGCGTACGGCGGGCCGCGCTCCACCTGGGGCGCCCCGCTGGCCCGAGCCGTCCACGCCGCCGTGCGCGCGGGCGGCGACCAGCCGGTCGTGCCCTGGTCAGACCGGCTGACCGGCTGAAGTTCCGACCGATCGGCCCTCGTCGGCGCGTTGAGGGGCCGGTAGGGTCGCGGACGATGTACGCTTCCGCCCCCCTCGCGTCCCGCCCGTTCCGCCGCGTCGCCCTCGGCCTCGCGGCGCTGCTGGCCGCCCTGCTCGTCGCCGGCTGTGCCGACAGCGGGGAGGACCCCGTGTGGCAGCCCGGCGCCGGTGGTGGTGGCACCGGAGCGCCGGTGACCACGTCCGGCCCGAAGGCCAGCGCGGGCGCCTCGGCCTCCGGCGGGGGCGGCGCCATCTCGCTCTCCGCCACCGGCGACATCATCATGGGCAACGCACCGAGCCGGCTGCCCGCCGCCGGCGGCAAGGGCTTCTTCGACTCGGTCACGCAGGCGCTCAAGGCCGACCTGGTCATGGGCAACCTGGAGGAGCCCCTGACGGTGGACACCGGCGCCGGCAAGTGCGGGGCCAACTCCACCCGATGCTTCCAGTTCCGGGCCCCGCCGGAGTACGCCGCGCACCTGCGCGACGCCGGCTTCAAGGTGCTCAACCAGGCCAACAACCACGGCTACGACTACGGGCCGAAGGGCTACACGAACACCCAGAAGGCGCTGGAGAAGTACGACCTGGAGCACACCGGCGCCCCGGACGAGATCACCGTGGTCGACGTCAAGGGCGTCAAGGTCGCCGTGGTGGGCTTCTCGTCGTACGTCTGGTCCAACAGCCTGGTCGACATCGCCGAGGCGAAGACCGTGGTCGCCAAGGCCGCCACGATGGCCGACCTGGTCGTGGTGCAGGTGCACATGGGTGGCGAGGGAGCGGACAAGACCCGGGTGAAGCCCGGCACCGAGATGTTCCTGGGCGAGAACCGGGGCGACCCGGTGAAGTTCTCGCACGCCATGATCGACGCCGGGGCCGACCTGATCGTCGGGCACGGCCCGCACGTGCTGCGGGGGATGGAGTTCTACCAGGGGCGCCTGATCGCGTACAGCCTGGGCAACTTCGCCGGCGGCGGCAACTCGCTGAGCAACACCGGGCGGCTGGGCTGGGGCGGTGTGCTGAAGGTGTCGCTCAAGCCCGACGGGAGCTGGGCCGGCGGCTCGTTCACCTCGACGTACATGAACTCCGCCGGCAAGCCGACGATGGACCCGGACGACCGCGGCCTGGGCCTGGTCACCGAGCTGAGCCGCGCCGACTTTTCGAAGAGTGGCGCCCGGCTCGACGGGCAGGGAAAGATCACCGCGCCGACGGCCGGTTGACCCGCGGAGGAACGTCCGCGCCGCGACGTAGGCTGACCGTCGTGACCAGTAGCCCTCCCGGTGCCAGCGAGACCGACCTCGGGCGCACACGCCGTGCCCGCAGGATCGGCCGGGTGCTGGCCGAGACGCACCCCGACGCGCACTGTGAGCTGGACCACTCCAATGCTCTGGAGCTGGCCGTCGCCACCATCCTCTCGGCGCAGTGCACCGACAAGAAGGTCAACGAGGTCACCCCGAAGCTCTTCGCCCGCTATCCGACCGCCGCCGCGTACGCCGGGGCCGACCGGGGCGAGATGGAGGAGCTGATCCGGCCCACAGGCTTCTACCGCAACAAGACCGACTCGCTGCTCAAGCTCGGACAGGCCCTCCTCGACCGGTACGACGGCAGGGTTCCCGGCCGGCTCGTCGACCTGGTGACGCTCCCCGGGATCGGCCGCAAGACCGCAAACGTGATCCTCGGCAACGCCTTCGACGTCCCCGGCATCACAGTCGACACGCACTTCCAACGGCTGGTCCACCGCTGGCAGCTGACCACCGAGACCGACGCGGTCAAGATCGAGCACGCGGTCGGCGCGCTGTACCCGAAGCGCGACTGGACCATGCTGTCGCACCGGATCATCTTCCACGGCCGACGGGTCTGCCACGCCCGCAAGCCCGCCTGCGGGGCGTGCACGCTCGCGAAGCTCTGCCCCTCGTACGGCACCGGCCCGACCGAGCCGGCCGTCGCCGCCAAGCTGCTCAAGGGCCCTCGGGCACGTGACCTGGCGGTGGCCGCAGGCGTCGACCCGGACCTGGTGCCCGCCCAGGCGATCGCCGCGGAGGTGCCATGAACCGGCGTCTGGCCCTCGTGATCCTGCCGCTGCTGCTGGCCCTCACCGGCTGCACCAGCGGCACGGCCGACGACGACCCGGCCCCCCGTCCGGCCGCCGCCGAACGACCATCGCCCTTCCGGGACTGCTCCACACTCAGCACAGCGCCCACTGCCACGTCGCCCGGCTCCGGCGCGGCGACCCCCACGCCTACCACCCCCGTCACACCCGGCCCCGCCGGCGGTCAGGCGCTGCCGGAGCTGACGCTGTCCTGCTTCACCGGCGGCGCCCCCGTCGCGCTGCGGGACGTGGCCGGGCCAGCGGTGATCAACGTGTGGGCCTCCTGGTGCGGGCCGTGCCGCAAGGAACTGCCCGCCTTCCAGCGGCTCAGCGAACGCGCCGCCGGGCGACTCCAGGTGGTCGGGGTCAACACCCGGGACAGCCGGGGTGGCGCCCAGTCCATCGGCGAGGACTTCGGCGTACGGTTCCCGATCCTCGTCGACCAGGGCGACGCGCTGCAACGGGAACTGAAGCGCAACGCCTTCCCGCTGACCCTCTTCGTCGCCGCCGACGGTCAGGTCCGGCACATCGACGCCACCGGGGCGCTCGACGACGCCCAGCTCGCCAAGCTGGTCCGCCAGCACCTCGGCCTGGCGGTGTCGGCGTGACCCGCCGGCCGCCCGAGTGGATCGGGCCGCTGCTGACCCGGCTGGGCACCGCACGCGCCGAGGACTTCACCCGCCTCACCACTCCCGCCGAGGGTGGCCGGGAGAGCGCCGTGCTGGTGCTGCTCGGTGAGCAGCCCGACGTGGGCCCGGACGTGCTGGTCCTGCAACGGGCCGCCACCCTGCGCAACCACGCCGGCCAGCCCGCCTTCCCCGGTGGCGCCGCCGACCCGGAGGACGCCGACGTCCGCGCGACCGCGCTCCGCGAGGCGAACGAGGAAGTCGGCCTCGACCCGGCAAGCGTGACAGTGCTGGCCGAGCTGCCGAAGTTGTGGATTCCGGTGAGCGACTTCGTGGTCACCCCGGTGCTGGCCTGGTGGCACGATCCGCACCCGGTGCACCCCCGCGAGCCCGCCGAGGTGGCGCACGTGGCGCGACTACCGGTCCGCGAGCTGGTCGACCCGGCCAACCGGCTGCGGGTCCGCCACCCCAGTGGGTGGGTGGGGCCGGCGTTCTCGGCGCGCGGCATGCTCGTCTGGGGCTTCACCGCCGGGGTGCTGGCGACCCTGCTGGAGATGGGTGGCTGGGCACGCCCGTGGTCGCCCGGCCGGCTGGTCGAGCTGCCGCCCACGGGGGCCACTCCCGCGCCGTCGGCAGGCACCGAAGAGGTCGACGAGACCGTCGTACGCTGACCACGCGGTCACCTTCCGCAAGCGATGGTCATCCGGTGGGCGCGCTGCCCGTACGCTGGACCCCGTGTCCGTCGTGGATCTCGTCCTGCTGCTGCTCATGCTCGTGTTCGCGATCAGCGGATACCGCCAGGGTTTCGTCATCGGCATCACGTCGCTGACCGGCTTCTTCCTGGGACTGCTGCTCGGCCTGCAACTCGGGCCGCTGTTCGCCAGGCAGTTCGTGGACGCCGGCACCCGGGTGCTGATCTCACTCGTGGCGATCTTCGGGTTGGCCGTGATCGGGCAGGCGCTGGCCGGTTGGCTCGGCTCGCACCTCCGCAAGACGATCACCAGCGACGTCGGTAGGCGGATCGACGACATCGGCGGGGCGTTCGTCTCGCTGTTCGCGGTGCTCCTGCTGGCCTGGCTGGTCGCCGTACCGCTCGGATCGTCGTCGGTGCCCTGGCTCGCCGCCGCCGTACGCAACAGTGCGCTGATCACCGTGGTGAACGGGGTGCTGCCCGAGGAGGCGCAACGGCTCTCCACCGCTCTGGAGGACACCGTCGACACCGACGGCTTCCCGGACGTCTTCGGTGGTCTCGCGCCCACCCGGGCCCGGCAGGTCGAGCCGCCCGACCCGGCTTTGGCCGGCTCGCAGGTGGTCGTCAACGGTAAGCGGTCGGTGGTCAAGGTGCTCGGGTCCGCACCCAGCTGCTCGCGCCGTATCGAGGGCTCCGGCTTCGTGTACGCCGACGACCGGGTCATGACCAACGCGCACGTGGTCGCGGGCACCCGCTCGGTGTCGGTGGAGCTGGACGGCGAGCGGTACGACGGTGAGGTGGTGGTCTACGACCCCAACCGCGACCTGGCGGTGCTGCTCGTCCCTGGGCTGCCCGGCCCGTCGCTGCGGTTCGCCGCCGGCAACGCGGGCAGCGGCTCGGACGCCATCGTGCTCGGCTTCCCACTGGACGGCCCGTACAACGCGCAGTCGGCGCGGGTCCGCGACGTGGATCGGATCAACGGCCCGGACATCTATTCCTCGTCGAAGGTGACCCGGGAGATCTACACCATTCGTGCCCTGGTGCGCAGCGGCAACTCGGGCGGGCCTTTGCTCTCCGCCAACGGCCTGGTGCTCGGCGTGATCTTCGCGGCGGCGGCGGACGATCCCAACACCGGGTTCGCGGTGACGGCCGCCGAGGCCCGCCCGGTGGCGCTGGCCGGCGCCGAACGCAACCGGGCCGTCGCCACCGGCGAGTGCACCTGAACGTCGCGCCGGATCAGGTCCGGGCCGGCGCGACGATTGGCAGCTTCGCCCGGCCCCAGCGCAGCCCCCGGTCCAGGACCGCCCGCGCCATGATCGCGACGCAGGTGCCACCGTTGAGGAAGGACGCCGCCACGTCGCTCGGGTGGTGCATCCCCCGGTACATGCGGGTCAGCGCCACACCCAACGGCACCATCAGCAGCAGCGTCCACCAGGTCACCTTCGCTCCGGTGCTGCGCGCCCGCAGAGCCATCAGCACGGCGATACCGACGTAGAGCGCCACCGCCGCCGAGGTATGCCCGGACGGGAAACTCGACGTGGGCGGTGACGTGTCCATGTGCTCCACCGCCGGCCGCTGCCTGTCGATCACCATCGTGGTCAGCAGGAAGACCAGCGCCTGGGCGGTCACCGCCGCGCACAGGAACAGGGGCTCCCGCCAGCGCTTCAGCCAGAGCCGCAACGCCAGCGCCACCAGCACGGTGACCACGACGATCATCTGGGTGCTGGCCAGCGTGCTGAACACCAGCGAGACGTTGTTCCAGCCGCCGGTGCGGTCACCGGCGAACTCCCGGTTCACCGCGTCCTCGACGGTGAACGGCCAGGTTCGGGCGAGCACCCGGGTGACAAGCACTCCGAGCAGCACCATGACGCCGAACAGGAGGGACACCGGCAGGAGCACCCGCCGGACGATCTGGACCACGGTGTCGGGCATGAGCCCGCCAGTACCCGTTCGGCGTCGTCGGCACGCCTCAGGTCGCGTCCGGGTGCCGCTCGACCTCCGGCGCGACACCGTCGCGGGCCGGCCGGACCGCCCGGAGACCGGTGTGCGCCCGCCAACTGGTGAACGCCGCGGTGGTCGCCGCGACCACCGCCACGCCGAGCAGCCAACCGCCGAGCACATCGCTCGTGAAGTGCACACCGAGCGCGACCCTGCTCAGCCCGGTCACCACGGTGACCAGCAGCGCGGCGACCCAGAGCGCGACCCGGGAGGCCCAGCGCCCGACGTACGGCAGGAACACCAGCAGCAGCACCCCGGCGGCCAGGGTGGCGTTCAGCGCGTGCCCGGAGGGGAACGAGTAGCCGGCGGCCCGCGCCACCGGGTCGAGCAGTTCCGGCCGGTCCCGGCCGACGAGCAACTTGAGCAGTGGACCCATCAACCCACCGACCACCATGGTGGTGGTCACCCAGAGGGCCAGCCGGCGAGCCTGGCGGCGCAGCAGCCAGATCACCACGAGCAGGGCCACGACCCGCAGCGGCATCGGCGCGAAAACCGCGGTCCAGACGTGCATCAGCGTGACCCAGGCCGGATGGTCCACCGCGTGGTCGTGCAGCGCGTCGGTGATCGCCGTGTCCAGCTGGTGCAGCGGCGCCCACGCCCCGAGCACCAGCAGCGCGAGCAGGGCGAACGGCACCAGCACCAGGAACGCCGCCGTCGCCGCCAGGGTCAGCCGCAGGCCCAACGAGTGGTCCGGGTCGAGGCGGCGACGCCGCCAGGACGGGTGCCGGGTGGTGTCGAGGGTACGTGCGGCGGGCGTGCTCATGCGGACGTTTCTACCCCACCCGCCGGGCAATCAGGCATGCCGTCGGCGCTGGCGCGGTGGCGCGGTCGTCCCGGCCGTGTTCAGGGAGTGCGCTGGCGGAACCGACGCACCAGCAACCCCGCGCCGGTCACCAGGGCGGCGAAGAGCGCAACCCCGGTCCACAGGTGCTCCGGCGCCGACTCGTCCGGTACGCCCGCCGCCCGGGCCGTCCACCCCGTCTGCTGTCGCGGAGCGGTGAAACCGAGCGGGTCCCCGCCAGCGCCGCTGACCGGGTCGTTGTCGCCCGAACCCGGGGCCGGACCGAAGCCGACCACGCCCGGCGAGGTCAGATCGTCAAGCGGATTGACGGTGACCGGGGGAACGTCCGCGGTCAGTGCCGCCACCGGGTCGACCACCCCGTACCCGAAACGGTCGTCCCGGCCGGTCGGACCGATGTCACGGGCGGTGGCCAGCAGCCGGTTGACCACCTCGCCGGCGGGCATGTCCGGGTAGCGGGACCGAACCAGCGCGGCGGTGGCGGCCACCAACGGTGCCGCGAAGCTGGTGCCCTGCACCCGCCAGTACCCGTCGGACGGGCGGGCGCCGACCAGGCCGGTCGCGGGGGCGGTGAGCACTGTCGCCCGGCCGGTGATCGACCCGGACCACAGGTTGTCGCTGCTGCGCTCCAGCCCGGCGACCGCGATCACGCCCGGCTCGCGGGCCGGGTACCAGACCTTGGAGTCGGGCGACGTGGCCAGGTTGCCGGTGCAGGCGATGACCACCACGTCCCGGGCGAACGCGTAGTCCAGAGCCGCGGCCAGGGCCGGGCTGTCACCGCTGCCGCCCAACGACAGGTTGATCACCCGGGCGCCGTTGTCGACAGCCCAGCGGACGCCCTTCGCGACGATCAGGGCGTCGTCGTACTTGTTGCGCTCGTCCAGCACGCGGACCGGAAGGATCCGGGAATCCGGCGCCAGGCCGACCACGCCCCGCTTGTCGTCGTTGCGCCCGGCGATCAGGCCGGCGACAGTGGTGCCGTGACCGACCGGATCCGGGCCGGCGCCGCCGGCGGGCCCGACCAGGTCGAGGCCGGGCAGCACCTGACCGGCCAGGTCGGGATGGTTGGCGTCCACACCGGAGTCGATCACCGCGACCGTCACGCCCCGGCCGGTCGAGCTGCGCCAGGCGGTGTCGGCCCGCAACTCGTCGAGCTGCCACTGCTCGTCACGGACCTGGTCGGTGCGGGCGACGCTGTCACCGGGGGCGAACGCCGTCGGTGCGCCGGCGAGTTGGCCGCCGCTGCTGGGCGCGGCGACGGGTGCGGCGGTAGGAACCGCGACGGCGAGCATCGCCGACACACCGAGCAGCGCCCGGCCGGCCCGTCGGGCCACTGCCGGTCCGCTGTGCCGAACCCCTGTCACATCCTCAGCCATTCATCCCGACGGAACCATGACGATCGGAGATTACCGGTTTCCCCACCCGTCACGGGAGGAACCACGGAGACAGGTCACGGTGGCGGCAGGTGTGCGAGCTGAACGAGGCGTACGCCCTCCCGTCGGGTGACCAGTCGACCACGGCCCGCCGGCAGCGGACCGGGTCGCACCGGACCGACGAGCGCGCCCTCCTCGGGGCTGCCCGCCATCACCAGCCCGGAGGTGGAGAGCTCCCGCAGCCGCTGCACGACCGGCTCGTACTGGGACCGCCCCGCGCCCCCGGAACGGCGGGCCAGCACCAGGTGCAGTCCGACGTCGCGGGCGTGCGGCAGATGCTCCTCCAGCGCCCGCAACGGGTTCGCCGGGCCCGCCGCCACCAGGTCGTAGTCGTCGACGAGCACGAACAGCTCCGGCCCCGACCACCAGGAGCGGTCCCGCAACTGCTGCGGCGTGACCTCCGGCCCGGGGGCCCGCCGCTCCAGGTAGCCGGCGGCCGACTCGACCAGGTCGGCCGTGTGCGCGGCGGCGGTGCCGTACCCGATGAGGTGCGGCGTCTCGATGGCACCGAGCAGGCTGCGCCGATAGTCCACCAGGATCACCCGGGCCTCCTCCGGCGTGAACCGGGTGGTGATCGAGGTGGCCAACGCCCGCAGGAACGTCGACTTGCCGCACTCCGCGTCCCCGAAGACCACGAAGTGCGGCTCGCTCGCGAAGTCGAGCAACACCGGCCGCAGGTCCGCCTCGGCGATCCCGATCGGCAGCCGCAGCCCGGTCGTCGCCGCGAGATCCAGATCGGCGTACGGCAGCACCGGCGGGAGGAGCCGGACGCGGGGCGCCACCGGCCCGGCCCAGCTGTCGGCGATCCGTTTGACGAGGTCGGCGGTGCCCGCGTTCGGGGTGGCGAGCTGCGGAAGCGCGGTGAGGAAGTGCAGGCTCTCCGCCGTCACCCCCCGGCCGGGGCGCTCCGGCACGTTCGCCGCCGCCCGCCGGGCCACCAGGGAGTCGGACGGGTCGCCGAGGCGCAACTCCAGTCGGGAGCCGAACAGGTCTCGGATCGCCGGGCGGAAATCCAGCCAGCGCAGCGCCGTGGCGACCACGTGCAGCCCGTACGACAGGCCCCGGGTGGCCAGGTCGGTGATCAGTGGTTCCAGGTCGTCGTACTCGCCGCGGACGGTGCTCCAGCCGTCGATCACCAGGAAGACGTCGCCGAACGGGTCGGCGCCCGGCTGGCTGGTCGTTCCCGCCGCCGCACGGCGCTGCCGGTACGCGGCCATCGACTCCACGCCCAGCTCGGCGAAGCGGCGCTCCCGCTCGGCCAGCAGTGTCGTCATCTCGCCGACCGTGCGCCGCACAGCTGTCGGATCGGCGCGGCCGGCCACCCCGCCCACGTGCGGCAGATCGCGCACCGCCGCGAGGCCACCGCCGCCGAAGTCGAGACAGTAGACCTGCGCCTCGGCCGGGGTGTGGGTGAGCGCCAGCGCGCAGATCAGCGTGCGCAGCGCCGTGGACTTGCCGCTCTGCGGCGCACCGACCACCGCGACGTGCCCGGCCGCGCCGTCCAGGGTCAGCCAGAGCAGGTCCCGGCGCTGCTCCAACGGCCGGTCCACCACGGCCACCGGCACACCCAGCGCGCCGTGCAGCTCGGGGTTGCCCACTGTGAGCCCGCGCGTTGGGTCCACCTCGACCGGGCCGAACAGCTCGTCCAGGGCAGGCGGCTCACCGAGCGGCGGAAGCCACACCTGGTGGGCGGGCGGGCCCTGCCCGACGAGCCGGTCGACCAGCAGGTCGAGCAGGGTCTCCCTGTTGCTCTCGTCCTCGGCGACCATTGGCAGCGCCGGGGTGGCCGGCTCGGGTAGCGGCACGGCATGGGTGGTGAACGTGAGCAGGCGAGCGCCGCCGCCGGTCGCGGCGCCCACCGTCGCGGCCCGGCGGCGCACCGCGCCGGAGACGTACGCGGCCTTGAACCGGGCCAGCGGATCGGTGCCGGCGCGCAGGTAGCCGTGGCCCGGCGAGCGGGGCAGCTCGTGCGCGTCGGGCACACCGAGCACCGTCCGCGACTCCAGCGCGGAGAAGGTGCGCAACCCGATCCGGTACGACAGGTGGGTGTCGAGCCCGCGCAGCCGGCCCTCCTCCAGGCGCTGGCTGGCGAGCAGCAGGTGCACGCCGAGCGACCGGCCCAGCCTGCCGATCTGCACGAACAGGTCGATGAAGTCGGGCTTCGCGGAGAGCAGTTCGGAGAATTCGTCGCAGATCAGCAGCAGCGACGGCAGCGGGGCGAGTGGGCTGCCAGCCGCGCGGGCCCGCTCGTAGTCGCGCACGCTGGCGAAGTTGCCGGCGCGGCGCAGCAGCTCCTGCCGGCGGACCAGCTCCCCGTTTATCGCGTCGACCATCCGGTCCACGAGGGGCAGGGCATCGGCCAGGTTGGTGATCACGGCCGCGGTGTGCGGCAGACGGTCGAACGGCGCGAAGGTGGCCCCGCCCTTGAAATCGACCAGGACGAAGTTGAGCTGCTCGGAGCTGTGCGTCGCCGCCAACCCCAGCACCAGCGTGCGCAGCAGCTCGGACTTGCCGGAGCCGGTGGCCCCGATGAGCAGGCCGTGCGGGCCCATCCCGTCCTGGGCGGACTCCTTGAGGTCCAGCTCGATGGCCCCACCGTCGACACCCACCCCGATGGGCACCCGCAGCCGGTCCCGGGCCGAGCGTGGCGCCCAGCCCTGCTCGGCGGTGAAGCTCTCCGGGTCGCCGAGGCCGAGCAGCTCCGGCAGGCCCAGCTCGACCTGGAGTGGGGCGTCCGGGCCACGGGCCGCGCCGGCCAGCCGCAGCGGCGCCAACCGCCGGGCGACCGCCTCGGCGTCGGCGAGGTCGAGGTGGTCGGCGGTGCCGACCTCCGCGTGCCCCTCAGCCGACCACGAGTGCAGCCGCCGGCCGCGCAGCTCCAACAGCAGCGCGTACCGGTCGAGCACGCGGGGCGGCGGGGTGTCCAGGTCCAGCACGGTGACCGCGTCGATACCGCCGTCACCTGTCAGGTCGGAGGCGCCGGTCAGGTCACCGCCGTCGAGGACCACCACCACGTGCGGGCCGTCGGTGGCCGGTCCGGCCGGGCTGAACCGGGACCGGCTGGCCAGCACGTCACCGAGCAGCCGTTCCAGCTCCGCGGCCGACGAGGTCACCAGCCGCACCGGCCCGAGCGCGTCCGTGCGGGAGGGGTGGTGCGCGTGGGGGAGCCACTTCACCCACTCCCACTCGGCACGGCGTTCCGGGCCGGCGCAGACCGCGATCAGCAGCTCGTCGGGGGCGTGGAACACGGCCAGCTGGGTCAGCACGGCCCGGGCCAGGGCCTGGGCGGCCTGGTCGCCGGTGGACGGCCCACCGGTGGTCGGGCCGCCGCCGGTGGCGGCCCGCACGTGCACGCGGGCGAAACTGCGCAGCGACAGGGCGACGGGCAGCTCCGGCACCACGGAGTACGCGTCGAGGAAGCGGCGCAGCGCGCCGGCGGTCATCGGCTCCAGCTCCTCCAACGGTCGGGTGACCGGGCCGACGAGCGGGGTGGCCAGGGTCTGCGGCCCGACGGCGACGCGTACCACAGCGAAGTCCGGGTCCTCGGGACGGCGTTCCCAGACCCGGCGACTGTCCACCGTCGACCACAGCCGACCCGGGTCGGGGTGTCGGTAGTAGAGCCCGGCCCGCTGCTGGCCGGCCGTCTGCCGGACCCGGCGGCGCAGCGTGGCCAGGTGGCGCAGGTACTCCCGGCGGGCCGCCATCATCTCCGACTTCTTCGGTGTGCCCGACGCACTGCCCCACGAGGTGACGAGCATGGCCAGCGACGAGAGCCCGAACATCCCGCCCACCACGTACGAGTACGCGCCGCCGCCCCGTCCGAACATCATCGCCATCGCCACCGTGCCGCCGAGCATGGGCAGCACCATCAGCACCTGCTGCCACCGGCCGCCGGCCACGGCGGGGATCTCCGGCGGCGCCTCGACGGGCAGCTCGCCGACGGGGATCTCCGGCGCTGGCCGGCGCGGCGGGCGCTTGATGACGACTGTGGACACTCGGCCTCCTGACAGCGCTGGGTAACCCGAGCCTGGCTCATCGTAGGTAAAGTCCTGTCGTCCGCGCAGCCTCCGATCCCCCTCGATATGGAGATCACTCGATGACAACCGGGCTGGCCCGCGTCACCATCAGCGCGCCGCAACGGCGGGTCGACGTCGCACTGCCGGAGCAGGTGCCCCTGGCCGAGTTGCTGCCCGACGTGCTGCGCCACGCAGGCGAGGGCCTGGCCGACGACGGCGAGCGGCACGGCGGGTGGGTGCTGCGTCGTACCGACGGGGCGCTGTTGGCGACGGCGCAGGCGCTGCTGCCGCAGGGGGTCCGCGACGGTGAGGTGCTGCATCTGGTGCCGGCCCACGCCCACTGGCCCGAGCTGGAGTACGACGACGTGGTGGAGGCGATCGCCGACGGCGCCCGCCGACGGGGTGGGGCCTGGTCCTCCGCCGCCACCCGGGCCGCCGGTCTGGCCGGTGCCGCCGTGCCGCTCGCCGTCGGGCTGCTCGCCCTGCTCGCCGGGGGTCCGACGCTACACAACGGCTGGTTCGCGGCGGCGGTGGTGGCGTTGCTGCTCACCGTGGCCGGTGCGGTCGCCTCCCGCGCCAACGGCGACGGCGCCGCCGGGGCGACGCTCGGCGGCTACGCCCTGCCGTACGCCTTCGTGGCCGGTGCCCTGGCGGTCGGCTCAGGCGATCCGGTCGGGCCGTTCGGGCCGGTGCGCTGGGTCGGCGCGCCCGAGCTGCTGACCGGCTCGGTGACGCTGCTGCTGGTGGCGCTGCTCGGGCTGCTCGGGGTGGCCAGCCGACTGCGGGTCTTCGTGGCCGGCGTCACGGTCGGCCTGCTCGGTGCCGGCGCGGCGCTCGGCGCGCTGCTGTTGACCCCGGCGGGCACGGCGGCGGTGCTGCTCAGCGCGCTTGTCTTCGCCCTCGGTGCGATCCCGCTACTGGCCATCCGGTTGGGCAAGCTGCCGCTGCCGCCGATCACCCTGCCGGCCACCGCGTCCGGCACCGAGCCGGAACGCCCCCGGGACCTGCCGGACCGGGGTCGGGTGCACGCGGCCGTCACCCGCACCGAGGAGGTGCTGACCGGGATGCTGCTCGGGCACGCCGTGCTGGCGGTGGGCGCGGCTGTCGTCCTCGGGGTGGCCGGTGGGACGGCCGGCGCTGTGCTGGTGGCGGTGGTGTCGGCCGTGCTGCTGCTGCGGTCGCGACTGTTCGTGGCTCTGCGACACCGGGTGCCGACGGTGCTCGCCGGGCTGGTCGGCTACGCGGTGCTGGGCGCGGTGCTCATCGACCGGGCCGACGACACCGGCCGGCTGGCGCTGGTCCTCGGTGGGGCGGCGCTGGGCCTGGTGACCGTGGCCGCCGGCACCGGGTACGCCAGGCGAGCGGTGTCGCCGTACCTCGGTAGGGTCGCGGACCTCACCGACACGGCCCTGGTGGTCGCCGTGGTGCCTGTCGCCTGCGCGGTGCTCGACCTGTACGACAGGGCCCGGGGGCTGCTCGGTTGAGCGGCTCCCGGGCCCGGCCGGTGAACGTTCGTCAGTGGGCGGACTCGCCGCGCGCCTCGGCGTCGCGCGCCCGCTGGTAGGAGGCCCGGATCTCGGCCTCCGCCTCGGTGCGGCCGACCCAGGTCGCGCCCTCGACCGACTTGCCGGGCTCCAGGTCCTTGTACACCTCGAAGAAGTGCTGGATCTCCAGGCGGTCGAACTCGCCCAGGTGGTGGATGTCGCGCAGGTGCTCCTGGCGGGGGTCCTCGTAGGGCACGCAGAGGACCTTGTCGTCGCCGCCCTTCTCGTCCGTCATCCGGAACATGCCGATGGTCCGGCAGCGGATGAGGCAACCCGGGAAGGTCGGCTCCGGGACCAGCACCAGCGCGTCCAACGGGTCGCCGTCCTCGCCCAGCGTCTCCTCGATGAACCCGTAGTCGGCCGGGTACTGGGTGGACGTGAACAGGGTGCGGTCCAGCCGGATCCGGCCGGTCTTGTGGTCCACCTCGTACTTGTTCCGGTGACCCTTGGGGATCTCAACCGTCACGTCGAAATCCATCTGCACGCTCCCTCGTCTGCCCACGCTGGCTAACGGAACCACTGGCGGCCCTCCGGACAGGTGAATGCCCACCCGCCGACTCCGGCCGCCGCATAGTCTTCGGACCGAAGTAGTGTCACCCAAGCCGATTTTCGCTGGGGGAGGAGGGGGTCGTGGGGAGGGAAGATTCACACTACCGCCCGGACGGGGGCACCGCGCGTGGTACCGGACGATCCGGCTCCGGCGGCGCCACCGGACGGGTCCCGGTGCCCGACGCCCACCTTCCCCGGCCACCCGAGGAGTCGGTTCCCGAGCGGCCCCCGCCGCTGCCGTGGCGCTCGTCGGAGGCGACTTCAGCCGGGTCGAACAGCGGTCGTTTCCCGGTCCTCGGCGCAGACCGTCCTGCCGGCGCCCCGCCCGGCACCGCACACCCGACCAGTCCCACCCCGACCGGCCAAGCCCCGGTCGGAGCCGCTCCGACCAGCCCGGCCCGGGGTGGCACGCCGTCCGGCGACGGCCCGACTGTCCGCTTTCCGACCGGCGTACCCCCGCTGGGCCCGCCGATCTCCGCGCTGCCGTCGCCGGCCGCCGAACCGCCCTCCGCGCCGCCGACCCCGCCCCGCCGCCGAGGGCGGCTGGTGGCAGTGCTGGCCGTGGTGGTGCTGCTGGTGCTGACCGGTGTCGGCGTCGTGGTGACCCGACCGGGCCCGGTCGCCGCCTGGTTCGGCGAGGACGCCGCGTCCACGCCGACCGCGGGCGCCCCCGCCGCGGAACCCGACCCGGCGGACGTGCTGGACGGGCCCGACCCGAACGCCCCGCTGCCCGCGCCCGACGGGGTGCGAGCCGCGCTGGACCCGCTTGTCGGTGTGCCCGCCCTGGGCGACCGGGTGAACGTCTCGGTGGCCGACGTGAGCACCGGTCAGACGCTGTTCGCCAAGGGGGCGGACGACGGGACGGTGCCCGCCTCGGTGACCAAGCTGGCGACCGCGGTGACCGTGCTGGCCGCCCGTGGCCCCGGGTACCGGATCCCCACCCGGGCGGTGGCCGGCACCAACCCCGGCGAGGTGGTGATCGTCGGTGGCGGCGACCCCACGCTCGCGGTGGACAAGAAGGGCTACTACCCCGGCGCGGCTCGCCTGGACGACCTGGCCGCGCAGGTGCGTACCGCGCTCGGCGGCACCGCCCCGACCACCGTCACCGTCGACGGGACGATCTACTCCGGCCCCGTGTACGGCCCCGGCTGGGACGACGACATCCCGACCGGCGGCTACGGCGGCGCGGTGACCGCGCTGATGATTGACGGCGCACGTAAGAACCCGAAGGCCGAGGCCGGCGGCGCCGAGCGGGTCGCCGAGCCGGACCTCGCCGCGGGCCGGTCGTTCGCCCGGCTGCTCGGCGTACCGGCCAGCGCCGTCAAGCGGGGCACGGCACCCGCGCTGGCGACCGCCGCCGGCGGCACGCCGCCTCCCGGTACTGAGCTGGGCGCGGTGCAGTCACCGCCGATGATCCGGCTGGTCGACATCATGATCAGCGAGAGTGACAACCTGTTGGCCGAGGCGCTGGCCCGCCAGGTGGCGCTGGCCCGGAGCCAGAAGGCCTCGTTCGACGGCGCCGCCGCCGCGATGGACGCCGAGGTGGCAGAGCTGGGCCTCCCCGCCGACGAGATCACCCTCTCCGACGGCAGCGGGCTGTCGCGTCTCAACCGGATCAGCCCGTCCCTGCTCACCGACCTGATCCGGCTGGCCGCGAGCCCGGACCACCCGGAGCTGGCCGGCGTCTTCGGCGGCCTGCCCGTGGGCGGCTGGTCGGGCACGCTTGGCGAGCGTTACCGAGGTGCCCCGGGCACCGCCGCGGGGGCGGGCGCGGTCCGGGCCAAGACCGGCACGCTGACCGGGGTGCACGCCATCGCGGGCCTGGTGACCACGGCCGACGGGCGGCTGCTCACGTTCGCGGTGCTCACCGACAAGGTGCCCGGTGGGACGGACACCGCCCAACCGGCGCTGGACCGCATCGCGGCCGCGCTGGCCGGCTGCGGGTGCCGCTGACGGCCGTCGAGGCGGAGGGCTCCGGCCCGCGACCGACGTCGATCGCCGACGCGAGCCCGGGCCGGGGTGTCGCGACGCGGGTACGGTGGGTCCATGGCGCAGTTCGTGGACTGGGATCTGGCCGCCGCCACCGCGGGGGCGTTGAGCAAGTCGGGCCCCCGGGTGTCGTACTCCGAGGCCACCGACGTGGTCGGCGACCTGCGTCGGCTCACCGACGAGGCGGCCGGGCACGTGGCCGACTACACGGGGCTGCGGGCGCAGGTGGCGCACCCGCCGGTGCGGGTCGTCGACCGCCGGGACTGGGCGGCCACCAACATCGCCGGCCTGCGTGAGGTGATCACCCCGCTGGTGAGTCGGCTGTCCGGCGACAAGCAGCCCGGCGCGCTCACCGAGGCGATCGGGTCCCGGCTGACCGGCGTGCAGGCCGGCACCGTGCTGGCCTACCTCTCCGGCCGGGTGCTCGGCCAGTACGAGGTCTTCTCCGCCGACCCGGGCCAACTGCTGCTGGTGGCGCCGAACATCGTCGAGGTGGAGCGCAAGCTCGGCGCCGATCCCCGGGACTTCCGGCTGTGGGTCTGCCTGCACGAGGTCACCCACCTGACCCAGTTCACCGCCGTGCCGTGGATGCGGGCCTATTTCCTCGGCGAGGTGCAGGCGTTCGTGGACGCCTCGTCCAGCGGGAGCGAGCATCTCGTCGAGCGGCTGCGGCGCGGGGTGGCAACGCTGTCCGAGGCGGTCCGTGACCCGGAGAGCCGCACCAGCGTGCTGGACATCGTGCAGACCCCGGCCCAGCGTGCGGTGCTCGACCGGCTCACCGCGCTGATGACCCTGCTGGAGGGGCACGCCGAGTTCGTGATGGACGGCGTCGGCCCGCAGGTGATCCCGAGCGTCGAGCGGATCCGGGCGTCGTTCAACAGGCGCCGTGAGGCGGGCAACCCGCTGGAGAAGGCGATCCGCCGGCTGCTCGGAGTGGACGTCAAGATGCGCCAGTACGCCGAGGGCCGCAAGTTCGTGCACGGTGTGGTCGAACGGGTCGGCATGGACGGCTTCAACTCGATCTTCAAGTCGCCGCTCACTCTGCCCCGGCTCAGCGAGTTGGGCGACCCGGACGCCTGGGTGGAGCGGGTGCACGGCCCGGCCGGCACCGTACCGCCGGCCGCCGGCTGATCACCCGCAGGTGGCCGCGCTCGCCCCGCCGGTGGCCGCGATCCGGGTGGCGGTCCGCCGCGCGCTGACCGGCCTGCCGTCCGGCGGCCCGGTGCTTGTCGCCTGCTCCGGTGGGGCCGACTCGCTGGCCCTGGCGGCGGCGACCGTGTTCGTGGCGCCCCGACTGGGTCGGCCCACCGGCCTGGTGACAGTCGACCACGGCCTGCAGTCCGGCTCGGAGCGGCGCGCGGAGGCGGTGGCCGCGTGGGCCCGCGAGGCCGGGTTCGCGCCGGTGCTGGCGGTGCGGGTGCGGGTGGCCGGGCGTCCGGGCGGCCCGGAGGCGGCGGCCCGGGAGGCCCGCTACGAGGCGTTGACCGAGGCGGCTCGGCAGCACCAGGCGGTCGCGGTGCTCACCGGGCACACCCGCGACGACCAGGCCGAGACCGTACTGCTCGCACTCGCCCGGGGCGCCGGCCCACGTGGGCTGGCCGGGATGCCCGACCGGCGGGACCTGGGCGGGGTGCCACTGCTGCGTCCGCTGCTGGAGATCGGCCGGGAGCAGACCCGCGCCGCCTGTGCCGCGCTCGGGCTCGACCCGTGGCAGGACCCGCACAACACCGACCGGTCGTACGCCCGCTCGCGGGTGCGGGCCGATCTGCTGCCGGCGCTGGTACGGGCGCTCGGGCCGGGCGTGGTGGACAACCTCGCGCGGACCGCCCGACTGGTGGCTGCGGACAACGCCGCGCTCGACGAGTTGGCGCATACGGCGCTGGCGGCGGCCCGGTGCCCCGACGGAGGGCTCTCCGTGCCCGTGCTGGCCGACCTTCCGCCCGCCGTGCGCGGTCGGGTGCTGCACTCCTGGGCGCGTGAGCTGGGGGCGCTGCCGAGCGCGCTGTCGCACCGGCACGTCGTCGCCCTGGACGCGCTGGTGACGGGCTGGCACGGTCAGGGCCCGACCGACCTGCCGGGCGGTCGCCGGGTGCTCCGCCGCGCCGACCGGCTGACACCTGTCGACTCCCCACCCGACTGAGGGGACCCCTCAACTGATGCCTCGGCTCAGGGGGTGTGCGCCCGGTCCCGGAAGGTGGTCCGGTAGCTGTGCGGGGTGGCGCCGACGCGGCGGCTGAAGTGGTGGCGCAGCGCGGCCGCGTCGCCGAAGCCGGCCTGGTCGGCGACGGCCTCCACGCTCAACGGGGTCTCCTCCAGCAGTCGCCGGGCGAGCAGCACCCGCTGGTTGGTGAGCCAGTCGTGCGGCGTGGTGCCGGTCTCGGCGCGGAACCGGCGGGCGAACGTGCGCGGGGCCATGCCGGCCCGGGCGGCCAGCTCCTCCACCGTGATCGTCCGGTCCAGGTGGCCCATCAGCCACTCCAGCACCGGCTCCAGTGTCGGCGCCTCGGGGGCCCGGGGGATGGGCGCCTCGACGTACTGCGACTGGCCGCCGTCGCGGTGCGGTGGGACCACCATCCGCCGCGCCAGGCGGGTCGCGGTGGCCGAGCCGTGCACCTGGCGGATCAGGTGCAGGCAGGCGTCGATGCCGGCCGCCGTGCCGGCGCTGGTGAGCAGTCGGCCGTCCTGGACGTACAGCGAGTTGCAGCGCACCCGGGCGCGGGGGTGCCTGTGTTGCAGCTCGTCGACGTAGCGCCAGTGGGTGGTGCACTCCCGGTCGTCCAGCAGGCCCGCCGCGCCGAGCAGGAAGGCGCCGGAGCAGACGCTGAACAGGTACGCACCTCGCGCGTCGGCGCGGCGCAGCGCGTCGAGCACCGGGTCGGGAACGACAGTGCCCTGACTGTGCGCGGGGACGGCCACCAGGTCCGCCTCCTCCAGCGGGCCGAGGTCGGCGTTCGGGGTGAGGTGGAAGCCGGAGGACGTGCGTACGGCGGCGCCGTCGGGGCTGCACACGTCGAAGCGGTAAGCGGGGAAGCCGTCGGCCGTCCGGTCGGTGCCGAACACCTCGGCCAGCACGCCGAGCTCGAAGGGAGCGACCTGGTCGAGGGCGAGGACGGCGACGGATCGGAGCATGTGACGAGGGTAACCCGAGAGGTGGCAGTAAATCGATGCCCAGTGGCATCCCTGCCACTGTCCGGGCGGGGCGAGCCGGCGCAGACTGGTCTCAGTCCGGTGCGCACCGGCGGCGAAACCGACAGCAACCATGCGAAAGTGAGCGCCGCCATGGAGTCTCTGCTCTTCCTCCTGTTCCTCGTCCTGCTCGTCGCCGCCTCGGCGGCCGGCCTCACCGCGGACAGCCACGACTCGGCCGACTGGAAGCCCAGCGAGGACGGCCGCCGCTGGCGATCTCGTACCAGCTGATGCCTTTGGCATCTTTTGCACCGAAAATCTCCGGCGGGACCGTGCCGAAAGGTGCGGCCCCGCCGACGAAGGCCATCCGACGTACGGCAGGCTAGGAGTCATGGCTGACGGCTCCTGGTACGACGCCGACATCGACCACGTGATCATTTCCGAGGCGCAGATCCGCGAGAAGACAGCGGAGCTGGCCAAGCAGGTCTCCGCCGACTACGCGCACGTGGGCGACGGACTGTTGCTGGTCTGCGTGCTCAAGGGCGCGGTGATGTTCATGGCGGACTTCGCCCGGGCGTTGGGCCGCAACGGCCCCCCGGCCGAACTCGACTTCATGGCCATCTCCTCCTACGGCCAGGGCACCACCTCCTCCGGGGTGGTCCGCATCCTCAAGGACCTCGACCGGGACATCGCCGGCAGGCACGTCGTGGTCGTCGAGGACATCGTCGACTCCGGGCTGACGCTCTCCTGGCTGCTGCGCTACCTGGAGTCGCGTTCGGCGGCGAGCGTCGAGGTGGTCGCGCTCTTCCGCAAGCCTGACGCGGTGAAGGTGCCGGTCCCGGTGAAGTACGTCGGCTTCGACATCCCCACCGAGTTCGTGGTCGGGTACGGCCTCGACTTCGGTGAGCGGTACCGGGAGCTGCCCTACGTCGGGGTGCTCAAGCCCGAGGTCTACGCCCGGTCCTGACGCCGGGCCCCCGCCCGTGGGTGCGGTGCGCCGACTCGAATCGGCGTTCATCAAGCCGACGTTCAGCGGGCTCTCAGTTCTTCCGGTTACCGTGGAGCCCGGTGGCGCGGAGGCAACTCCGCGCCCGGCCCCTCGACCGCGTGACCGGGCGTGCGGGTGGCCGGGCCGGATTCCCCGCCACGCCGGTTCTTGCCCGGACCCGCCGTACGTCTCGCGCGGGGCCGGCGGGGCCGTCCACGGAGCGCGTCGTCGATGGCGATGGAGAACCGGGGGCGGGGCTCGCAGGCTCGCTCGTCGCGTACACGGGCTTTTGATTGGTACACGACTGCGGGGCTCGCAAGCTCACTCCTCGCGTACACGGTGTACCGTCGAATGACCGCGGCGCGGCAGTTTTCGCGCTTCGGGGTCGAGGCCGGCCCGCACGGCGGCTCCGACGCCGCCCAGGGCGGCGACACCATCAGACGGTCAGGACGTCGATCAGGAGGATGCGGGCGCTCCGGCGCTCGACAACAGTATGGAACGTACGCGTTTCTTCCGCCGACCGGTGGTCTGGATCATCCTGGTCATCCTCGGCGCCGTTGTGCTCAGTCAGCTGTTCACCGCTGGTCCCAGCTACCACCGCGTGGACACTTCCGTTGCGCTCGACCAGCTCCACACCGCCCAGATCAACAAGGTCGTCTTCCAGGACAAGGAGCAGACGCTCCAGCTGGACCTGAAGAACAAGACCAAGTTCGGTGACACCAACACCAACCGGATCGAGGCCCAGTTCCCGTACCAGGCTGGGGACGAGATCTGGAACCAGGTGCTGGACGCCAAGGCTGCCAACCGGGTCACCGGCCCGGCCGACGCCAAGGTCTCGTCGGACAGCATCTGGGTGAGCCTGCTGGTCAACCTGCTGCCGATCGCGCTGCTCGTGCTCCTGCTGCTGTTCTTCATGTCGCAGATGCAGGGCGGCGGCTCCCGGGTGCTCAACTTCGGCAAGTCCAAGGCGAAGATGATCACCAAGGACACTCCGAAGACGACCTTCGCGGACGTCGCGGGTGCCGAGGAGGCCGTCGAAGAGCTGTACGAGATCAAGGACTTCCTGCAGAACCCCGCGAAGTACCAGGCACTGGGCGCCAAGATCCCGAAGGGCGTGCTGCTGTTCGGCCCGCCCGGCACCGGCAAGACGCTGCTGGCCCGCGCGGTCGCCGGCGAGGCCGGGGTGCCCTTCTACTCGATCTCCGGTTCCGACTTCGTGGAGATGTTCGTCGGTGTCGGCGCCAGCCGGGTCCGTGACCTGTTCGAGCAGGCCAAGACGAACGCCCCGGCGATCGTCTTCGTCGACGAGATCGACGCCGTCGGCCGGCACCGCGGCGCCGGCATGGGTGGCGGCCACGACGAGCGCGAGCAGACGCTCAACCAGCTGCTCGTCGAGATGGACGGCTTCGACACCAAGGGCGGGGTCATCCTGATCGCGGCCACCAACCGGCCGGACATCCTCGACCCGGCGCTGCTGCGCCCGGGCCGGTTCGACAGGCAGATCCCGGTGGACGCCCCCGACATGGAGGGCCGCAAGGCAATCCTGCGGGTGCACGCCAAGGGCAAACCGTTCACGCCAGACGTCGACCTCGACGCGGTCGCGCGACGCACTCCGGGCTTCAGTGGTGCCGACCTGGCCAACGTGATCAACGAGTCGGCCCTGCTCACCGCTCGTAAGGAGCAGCGCGCGATCAGCAACGACTCGCTCGAGGAGTCGATCGACCGGGTGGTCGCGGGTCCGCAGCGACGGACCCGGGTGATGAGCGACAACGAAAAGAAGATCACCGCGTACCACGAGGGTGGGCACGCGCTTGTCGCCTGGGCGTTGCCGCACGCCGCGCCGGTGCACAAGGTGACGATCCTGTCCCGTGGCCGCTCGCTGGGCCACACCCTGGTGCTGCCGACCGAAGACAAGTACACCCAGACCCGCGCCGAAATGATCGACACCCTGGCGTACGCGCTGGGCGGCCGGGCCGCCGAGGAACTGGTCTTCCACGAGCCCACCACCGGCGCCGGCAACGACATCGAGAAGGCCACCCAGCTGGCTCGCGCGATGATCACCCAGTACGGCATGAGCTCGAAGCTCGGCGCGATCAAGTACGGCACCAGCGGGGACGAGCCGTTCCTCGGCCGCAACATGGGCCACGAGCGGGACTACTCGGACTCGGTGGCCGCCGAGATCGACGGCGAGATGCGGGCACTTGTCGAGCTGGCGCACGACGAGGCCTGGGAGATCCTGGTGGAATACCGGGACGTCCTGGACAGCATCGTGCTCGAGCTGATGGAGAAGGAGACCCTCTCCACCGCCGACATGGCGCGGATCTGCGCGCGGGTGGTCAAGCGTCCGCCGCTGGCTCCGTACAACGGCTTCGGCAAGCGCCAGCCGTCCACCGAGCCGCCCGTGCTCACCCCCGCGGAGAAGGACAAGCTCAAGGCGCAGGCCCAGGCCGACGGCGCGCAGGCGTCGGTCGGCGGCGGGACGCCGTCCAACAACTCGGACGGCACGCACTGAGCAACGACCCGACGGCCAGCTCCCCGCACCGGGAGCTGGCCGTCTCCGCGACCGAACCCGACGGCGACGACGAGCTGGACTACGTGGCCGCACGGCTGATCAGCGGCAAGCTGACCGGCCGTCCGGTCGAGGACGCGGTAGACCTCGGCCGGATCGAGAAGGCCGTCCGGGAGATCCTGATCGCCGTCGGCGAGGATCCGGACCGCGACGGACTCCAGCAGACCCCGGCCCGGGTCGCCCGCGCGTACGCCGAACTCTTCGCCGGCCTGCGCGTCGACCCGGCCCAGGTGCTCAGCACCACCTTCGAGGCCAACCACGAAGAGCTGGTGATCGTCCGCGACATCGACGTGATGAGTCTCTGCGAGCACCACCTGCTGCCATTCCGCGGCAGCGCGCACATCGGCTACATCCCCGGCCCGGACGGGCGGATCACCGGCCTGTCCAAGCTGGCCCGCCTCGTGGAGGTCTTCGCCCGGCGACCCCAGGTGCAGGAGCGGCTCACCTCGCAGGTCGCCGACCTGCTGATGAGCAAGCTCGCCCCGCGCGGCGTCGTCGTCGTGCTCGAGTGCGAGCACATGTGCATGGCGATGCGCGGCATCCAGAAGTCCGGTGCCAAGACCATCACCTCGGCGGTGCGCGGCATCCTCCAGTCGGACTCCAAGTCGCGGTCCGAGGCGATGGCGCTGATCATCCCCCGCTGACCTTCCGGATACGACAACGGCCGGCCGACCCTTGCGGGGACGGCCGGCCGTCGCGTCTGCGGTGCTCTCTGGGCCGTGACGTCTTCGGCCCGGCCCGCTCGTCGGCCCGTCAGCCCGCCAGCAGGGCCAACAGCAGGCCGGCCGTGACCAGCACCGCCGGCACCAGGCAGACCAGCGCGCCGAAGCGCGTCGTGCGGTCCACCCGCTCGTCGGGGCTGACGCGGAACGCCCGCCCGACACCCACCCAGCCGACGCCGAAGGCGACCGCAGGCATCGGCAACCCGGCGATCAGGGCCGTCACGCTGGCCGGGCCCGCACCGGTCGCCGCGTACACCACCACCTGGATCAGCGGCACCAGCAGCGCCAGCGGCCCGTACACCAGGAGGTTGCGCGCCCGCGCGGGCCAGGACGCCGCCCGGAGGCCGCGACGCGCGGCCAACGCGGCGTCCGCCGCCTCGGCCCGACCCCGCGCGGCCCGCAGCGCCGCCAGCACGGCGGCCGGACCGCCGGCCATCGACCGGGCCGCCTCGGTCAGCTCCGGCGGCGACGGCACCAGCGAAATCGCCGGTACGCCCCGCTCCCGCAGCCGCTCCTGCTGACTCGCCAGCCCGGCCCGGACGACAGTCAGTTCCTCCCGAGCGGCCTCCGCCGAGCGGGCCTGCTCACCGGCGGCCGCAGCCGCCCCGCGACGGACCGCATCCAGCTGGCGCGCCGCCGCCAGGTAGTCGGACCAGCCGATGACGGGCTCCGCGGCGGGCACCGTGCTCTCGCCGTCCGAGCCGGCGGTTCGCTGTCGCCCCGGCCCCGTCACCGTCGCGTTCGACCCCATCTCGACACCTCCCGCCCGCACGCCCGCTCACCCCACCCCGTCGGCGAACGGCACCAGGACGGTGCCCCGCTCATCCGGACCGTCCCACAGCGCCGCCCGATCCGGGTGCGCCCGCCACTCCACCGCTCGGCCGAAGACCGCTGCGAGTTGCGCGGCCGGCACGTCCAGCACCACGACGGCGGCGAGCTTGTCGACCCCGCCGTCCGGCTCGAGCAGCGCGGCGAACGGCGGCACCGCCCGCCACCAGCCCAGGAGATGCCGGCCCGTCGGCGGCCCGTCCCGCAGCAGCGCTCGCAACCGGTCCGCCGGCAGCTCCCGTGGCCCCGGCCGATCCAACCCGAAGACCACCAGGTACGTCGGCAGCTCCCCATCGGTGTCCGCGAGAAGCGTCGGCACGTCCACCAGGCGGGCCGGATGTCGGGCCGCCAGCTCGGCCGTCAACGCCTCCGCCAGCGGACGTGCCCCCTGGTCCGGCGCAGCCACCAGGAACCGGGCGGTGCCCGGCGCATGGTGGGCCGCGGTGCTCCGGGCCGCCGTCGCCAACAGGCCACCCGCCGCCGGCCCCGAGCCCAGCACCGCGAGGTTGCGCCCGGCCGCCGGCCCCAGCGGAACGGCAACCGTCGTACGGGCCACGTCCACCGCCCGGCCGAGCAGAGCGGCCGGCCCGTGTGCCCGGCCCGCGAGAGCCGCCCGGTGACGCGGGTCGTTGTTCAACAGCGGGCGAGCGTACCCGGCGAACACCACAGGTGGCGTCGACCCGGCCGGGCGGGCCGCCCACAGCTCGTGCCGCAGTCGCTCGACGACCTCCGGATGGTCCAGCGGATCCGGGTGCCGGATCAACCGTTCGTGGCCACGGATCGCGCCCCGGGGACCACCGAGCCCTCCTGCGGTGTTCACCACCGCGCTGCCCACCGGTAGCCCCGCGGCCGAGTCGTTTGTCGGCTCCAGCACCGGGCTGCCGCCCGGCAACGCCACACGCACCGGGAACTGCCCGAGCACCGAATCCCGGTGCCCAGCATCCGCGCGGGCACTCAACCCCAGCTCACCCGCGCCGGCCAACACCAGGTGTACGCCGTACGCCCGGCCGGCGCGCGCCAGCCCATCCACCTGCGCGGTCAACTCGGCGGCCAGCCGATCCCGCTCGGCGAAGAGCAGCGGCGCATTGTCCACCACACAGACGATGCGGGGCAGCGAGCGGTGCTGGCGCAATTCCGTGAAGCGCTGCCCACCAGCCCGCCCGGCAGCCTCCGCACGGCGCTGCACCTCGGCCGTCAACTCGTCGAGCAGATCCCGGACGTACTCCCGGTCGGCGGCCATGGCCGCGGCCCGCACCTGCGGGATCCAGGAGCGGTCCCGCTCGGTCTGCAGGAACTCCACGAACGACTCACCGTCGCCCAGATCCGCCAGGTAGAGCGCCAGGTCGTCCGGGCCGTAGCGGGCGGCCAGCCCCAGCAGCGCGGTGGTCAGGAACGCCGCACGACCCGCCCCGGACCGGCCGCTGACCAGCCAGTGCGGGGTCAACTCGGTAAAGCCCAGCGGCACCGGACGGCCCCCGGCGTCACCCACCATCGTGGTGAGGCTGTCCGTGGAGTCCGCCTCCCAGAGCCGCTCACCCGTCGCCGGCAGCAGATCCGCCAATGCCAACCGTGAGCCCGCCTCCACCTGGGCGGCGAGCCGTCGACAGACCGCGTCGACGAGATCCGCAGGCGGGTCCGTCTCCACGAAGACAGGTGAGTTCAACCCGCCCGGTGGTTCTGCCCCGGGGTTTGCGAACGACGCCCCCGGCGGATCGCCGAGCAACGCGTACGCGTTGCGTAGCACCAACGACGTGGCCTGCGGCAACGGCGGCCGGGACGCGTACGGGCCCGGCGGCGGCCAGCCGGCCACCACCAGGTGCAACCCGGCAGGGGGCCCCTGCTCGGCCAGCGCCTCGATCCGCGCCAGATCGGTCGGGCCTGTCGACTCCGGCAGTGCGGCGACCACCAGCAGCAGGGTGCGATCGTGGCGACGACGCCCGCTCGCACCCGGGGTCACCCACTGCTCCGCCTCGGTCAACACCGACCGCAGGCCCGCGACGTCCACCGCCGGTGGCGGCAACAGCCCGGCATCGGCCAGCGCGCCGAACGGCGTGAGCACGGCACCCGTGGCATCCACCGCCCGCACCAGCAGCGCACCCGCAGGAGTCCCGCCCAGCAACCGCAGCAGCACCGCCCGCAGCAGCGCCGCCACCCGGGGCTCCCGCGCATCGGCGTCCACACTCAGGTGCCCGGCCCCGATGAGCGGCACGAGCGCGGGGAAGCGGGCGTCATCCAACGGCGCCGCAGTACCCACCCGCACGAAGGGCGGTGGGCCATCACCCGCCGGAGAATCCGCAGTGAGCGAGTCGAGGCTGGCACCCGACCAGCCGGGGGCCAACCGCGAGGCCACCACCCGCAGTCGGTCGGCCAACTCGTACTGGCGGCGCTGATCCGCAGGGGCCGGTCGCGTCTCGTCGAGGATGCCGGCGGCGGCTGTCACGACCGCTGCGGCCCGCCTGTGCAGCGCCGCAGCGCGGTTCGTGCGTGCCTTCGGACCGGCCACCGTGTCCACCCCCTCACCCGAGGTTGGCAACCCCTCCCCGCGCAGTGACGGTATCCCAGCCAGGGCCGCTCCTCCGGGAGGTACCGCGGCGGTGCGCCGGTGTTGTCGCGGATCTCACCGGTGGGGAGGGATCCGTCACGATCCGCTGGATCTGAGGCATTGGCTCCGGGCCCTCCAGCCGTTAACTTCAGGAGGTGGAATCAGTGCAGCCCCCAGCCGGTTCCCAGGTCTCCCGCGTACCGGCCCAACGGACCCCCTCCGAGCAGCTGCCGCCGGCCCCACCAGCGCCGGCGCCACAACCGCGCCGCCGCCGACTGCGAACCGTGCTCACAGTGGTTGGTGGGGTGCTCGCCCTGCTCTGCCTCGGTGCGGTGGCGACGGGCTACGTGCTGTACAACCGAGCGGCCGCCCCCGACCGCAGCGCGCCCGACGTGGTCGTTGACAACTACCTGCGGGCGTTCCTCGTCGACCGCAACGACGCGCGAGCCGACCTGTACACGTGCGAGGGCGGCGCACAACTGGAGTCACTTCGTGCGCTACGCGCCGACCTGCTTGCTCGTGAGGATCGCTTTAAAGTCACGATCTCGATCAGTTGGGGCAGTCTTGGCTTCCAGGAGCAAGGAAACACTGCTGACGTTCAGGTCACGTTAGTTATCTCGGCTCTGGTGGACGGCATAAGGCAAAGCGAACGCCAGTCCTGGCAATTCAACACCCGGCTAGGCGAAGGGTGGCGGGTATGCGGCGGACAACCTGGGGCCTGATCACTCGATCCATAGCAGATGGACTGGGACTTCCAGAGTGGTGGGTGACTGGCCGCGCCAGGCCCAGCGATACCACTCCACCTCGGGCGTGATCCGTACGCAGATGTCGCCCTCGGCACCGGAGTAGGTCTCGGTGACGGCCCGCATGTCCCGATGTTCCAGCCCACCCTCGACGTGCACCACCCGGCGTCCGGTGACCGCGTCCGCCTCGAAGACGGGTGTGGGGGACCGGTGGGACGGCCCGTCCAGCGAGACCAGCCGGATACCGGTATCCCGGTTGCCGTCCGATCCGGGCCGTTCACCGACCGTCTCCACCCAGACCCGCTCCACAGGCACCAGCGGCGCGAACACCTCGACCTGGTCGGCCTCGGCCCGGTACCACTCGTGTTCGGGGATGACCGGCACGTAGGTTCGGGCGCTCTGCACGACCCGGTCGTCCGCGCGTAGGTCACCTCGCCAGCCCAGCCCGGGCAGGCCGACAAGCACCCGCTGCCCACGTAACTCCACGCGACCGGTGGCGGGCACGATGGCGAGCGGGCGCGGTGGCCGGGGCGCCCAGTCAGGCTGGTCGGCGAACGGGTCCGGCAGCGGTCCGGTCATGCCGGTGAAAGCCTCACTCCGCGGCGCGCAGCGGGGCACCCCGCTCGCGCATGAACGGAATCGGGTCGATCGCGCCCCGGCTGGACCGGTCGTTGCGCAGGTGCACCTCGAAGTGCAGGTGCGGCCCGGACGAGTTACCGCTGCTGCCGACCTGCCCGATCACCTCGCCGGCCGGCACGATCTGATCGGGTTTGACCCGCGGATGGACCACCATGTGGCAGTACCGGGTGATGTAGCCGCCGGCGTGCAGCACGTCGACGAACCATCCGCAGCCGCCCTTGCCGGGGTACCCGTCCACGTCGCAGTTCCGCCGTCCGCGGTTGTCCGGGTCGCAGCGGGCGACAAGCACCCGACCGGCGGCTGCGACACGGATCTCGGTGCCCTTGGCGGCCCCGATGTCGACCCCGTTGTGGCTGGGGCGGTCGGCCGTCCGGAAGCCCGAGCCGACGTCGCCGGAGATGGGCGCCGTCCAACCCGAGGCGGCGATCTCGCCACGCTCCGCGGCGTCGCACACCGCCTTGCCGTTGATCTCGACGGTGCGGGCCGCGCCACCGGCCAGCGCGTCCACGATCCTGCTGGCCAACTCCTCGTGCTTGGCGTACGCGTCCGGATAGGCGCTGACCTGGACCTGCTGGGCCACGACGGTAAGCGGTCGGCGCTGCCAACTGCGGACCTTCACGAGCTTCTCGTAGAACTTCCGGGCCGTGTACGCGGGGGTCATCCGCTCGGCGACCGAGCCCCATCCCGGCCGCTGCTGGAACAGACCCAATGAGTCGTGGTCCGCGCCGACGCCCTCGTGCGGCAGGGCGAGAGAGGCGGGCACGCCGGTGTTCGCCAGGTTACGCAGCGCGGACTCCTGCATCGCGGTGGCGAGGGCGATCACCCAGCCACGCGAGGGCACCCCCATGTCCTGACCGACCTTGATGATGATCGCGGCGTTGCGGATCTGAGCGTCGCCGTACTCGCTGAATCGGGGCAGTTCGCCGACGACGTCCACCGGACGCACCGGGCCGCAGCCCCAGCCGGCCATGGTGTCCCCGTCCTCGGCGTCGCCGCCGAGACCGCTGAGAAAGAACGCCGCGGTGCCCCCGGTACAGCAGAGCAGGAGCAGCACCCCGGTGAGCACTGAGGCGATGACGCCGACGCGGATCGGCCGGCGAACAGCACGCCCTGCGCGCCCGGTTGTCACTGTCGCTCCCAGTCGACCACGTCGACCAGCCAACCCTCGTCCGCCACCACCAACTCCAACCGGAGCCGTCCGGTGTCGAGCGGCAGCAGCACCTCGACGAACGTGTCGGTCCGCGACCGCACCGACGGTGGGCCGGTCACCTCCTCGGCGGGTACTCCGCCGGGCTCGGCGCCGGCCAGCTTCTCGGTCAGGGCCGGGGTCGACAACGGACGCAGGCCGGCCTGCCACTGGTCCGCGGTCATGCCGGGTCGGCCGAGCCAGGCGGAGGCGAACCGGCCGGCGGTCTGCTCCGGTGTGCGGGCACCGGGCCGGGTCACCGGCGACGGCGGAGCCTCCGTCGAGGTCACCCCGTCGTCACCGGCCGTCGGGTCGACGGTGGTGATCGGCCGGTTCGGCCGACTGCTCAGCCCGTCCGCCGGGTCCGACGGCCCGGACGCCAGGCGTGCCGCACCAATCACCCCGAAGACGAGTACCGCGATCACCACCGCCACTCCCAGCCGGGACCGCAGCGCCCGGGTGAAGAGGAATTCCAGGGCCCGTCGCATCGCTGTCACCGAGCCTCGGAGCGCACCCGCGGTCCGGTGCGGTCCGGCGCACGTTCGGCGGACCCCGGTCGGTAGACCACGAACGACGGGTTCTCCGACGGCACATCCGGCTCGGTCCAGGTCGCCGGCTGCCGTCGACGGGGCTGCGGCGGCACCTGACGACCCCGGTTACCGCTCTCCGTCGTCGGCGCCTCGTCGGCGCGTTCCTGACCGTCCGGTCGGCCGTCGCCGGCGCGTCCGCTCGCCGCCGGGGCCGGCGTCGGCGCGGGGGCCGGGTCTTCCCGACGCGCCTCCGGGCGCAACCGGGTCTGCTCGGCCTCCGGCGACCGGCGGCGTCCGCCCACCGGCTCCAGCGTGCCGCCGGGCTCGGCCACGTCGAGCCGGGCCGCCGTTCGCATGTCCCGGAAGAACCGGCGGTGCCAGGACCCCGCCGAGCTGACCGCCTCGCTGCTGTCCTTGCCGCCGAGCTGGGTGATGCGCCGGTACGGCCGTAGTAACAGCCAGCCGACCACCCCGCACAACCACATCAGCACCACCTGGAGCCAGCCGGGCAGTGTGGGCGTACTCATGATCAGATCGACCGCGAACAGGTAGATGGCGGCCCCGGTGCCGAAGATGGCGATGTTGAAGATCGCGGCGACCACCGCGTTCGCGAGTCGCCGCAGGCCTGCACTCGCCGGCCGGAGCAATCCCACCGTGCCCAGGATGGGTGCCGCGATCACCGCCCACCGGAAGATCAGGAAGCCCAGCAGGACCAGTAGCGACGCCGTCAGGTCGAACATGGCGAACAGCACCGAGGCCAGCACCGCGATGAATCCGGCACCCACCCGATCCATGTCCCGGACGCCCTGGAGATACTCGTACGCCTCCGGATCCTCGGTCTGGATCTGCTCGGCCACCCGCGCCCACTGCTGCTGCTTGGCCTTGATCGTCGCCTCCCGGGTAGCCGGGTTGGCGCGCAGCTTCTCGACCTCGTCCCACGACAGCGCCTTGGCGTCGTACAGCGCTGGGCCGTATTTACGGGCCGTCTCACTGTCGGCCGAGCCGAGCACACCCCGCAGCCAGTTCCGGTAGAGCATCGCCTCGGTGGCGGTATCGCTGGCTCGCACTGCGGGTGGCCGTTTGTCGACACAAGCGTCCGGGTTGGGAAGAGCGCATCGGTCCGGCGGAGTATCCCGGGCTGCTGGGCCAACCGCGTCGTGCACCACTCCCAGTGAGGTGACCAAAGTGCCGTCCGCGATGTTCGCGGACTTCACCGGCCAGGCTGCGAGCGCGGTGACCGCCACCATCACCAAGAGAGCCCAGCCGGCGGTGGTCATGGCGTTGCTCATGTCCGACTGTCGGGATCGCCAGAGCAGGTAGAGCCCCACCACACACAGCGTGATGATCCCGAAGACGCTGAACACCTTCTCGTAGACGGACTTGGTCGCCTTCTCGACCAGCGGGTCGGCCCAGCCCCACATCGAGCCGGGGTCCCAGGCGCGTTCTCTGAGCGCGTTGGAGGCGCCCACGACGGCGGTGGCAACCATGAACTCGCCGTTCGCCACTGTCGTGGTGAACTTGTAGTCCGGATGCAGGACCGACGACGCGCAGCCACCGGGAATGTCGTACGTCGGATAGCTGTATCCGGCGTAGCCGTAGTCGCTGTAGAGCCCCTTCGGCCCGAGTTGCTTGGCGGAGTCCGGACGACCGGCGAACCAGCCGCCCAGGCCGGAGTCCGGCGTGCCTGGGGTTGGCGCGTTACGGCACTTGACCTCGTCCTCGCTGACCGCCTGAAGTTTCCCTACACAGGCCCGGAAGTCGGCCTGCCACTCCGCAGTCGTGCAGAGGTCGGCGCGGACCTGGGCGACGGGTGGGGAGGCCGAGGCCGCTTCCGCGCCCAGCAACGGCCAGCTGAGGGTGGCCCCGGCCAGCACGCCGAGCGCGAGCAGGAACGACGTGATCCGTGCCCGCGGCCCAGCCATGTCACGCCTCCAGATCCGGCAGGGAGATGCTCGGCAGGACTCCGGCCGCCGCGGCGATCGCGGCAGGCGTCGTGTCGAGGTGGTCCAGCAGACCTTCGACGTACGAGACGTCGACGCGGACCTTCTGCACTCGGCCGTCGACGTCGCGCATCACGAACTCGCGGAAGCCGAGGCGGTTGGCCGAGTTGGTGTCGGCGGCGGAGAGCGAGGCCAGGGTGGCCTCGTACCCGTCGTTGACCGGCACCCGCAGCAGCCGCAGCGCTTCGGAGGCGATCTCGGCGTCCTCGGCGATCCGGCCGACGAAGACGGTGGAGACCAGGTTCTGCACGTCGAGGCCAAGGATGTCGCGGGGGTTCTGCGAGGCGACAAGCGCGGCGAGGTTCCACTTTCGGGAGTCCCGGGCGAGCCGGACGAGGAAGGAGCGGCCCGACCGCCAGCCCTCCATGAAGTGCGCCTCGTCGAGGCCGACGAGCTTGCGCGACGACATGGCCCCGCCGTAGCAGCGGCGGACGGCGAGCCGGTGCGCGGTGTGCAGCATCGGCAGGGCGAGCGCTTCCTCGGCCGACCAGTACTCTCGTTCGATCTTGAGGTCGGGCAGCCGGAGCCCGGCCATCGTGATCACGGTCAGCGCGGCGTCGGCACCGAGCAGACCCTCCGGCGGCCGACCGAAGAAGAGCATGGCCAGCGGCATCTCGGCGGTGTCCAAGAGGAGGTTCGCCAGCTCCTTACCGGCGTCGTCGTCGAGTCGCCCGAGGCAGCTCACCACGTCGTCCAGGGTGGACGTCTCCTCGGCGGGAACCTGCCGGACGGCGTGCCGGAACAGGGTGGCGGTGGATGCCTCCCGGGCCACCTGCGGCGGCACGAGCATCATGCAGATGTCCTGGACCAGCATGCGCCGCTCGGCGCGGGCGTTGGAGACCGCGATCTCGAACTCGCGGTCACCGGCGGCGCCGGTGGCGAACTCGCTGCGCAGCGGCGTGGGGATGAGTGAATAGGGTGCCAGGGTGCCGTGCTCCGAACCGGTCAGGTTCAGCACCCGGGAGTACGGCCGCAACTCGGGCATGGCGCAGAGTCGGGCCAGCGGCCCGGAAGGGTCGAGCAGGGTCACCTGGACCCCTCGCCGGGCGGCGAGATAGCCCAGCGCGCCGAGCAGCGTCGACTTGCCACCACCCGGCTCGGCCACGAAGACCGCGAGCCCGGAGCGTTCGCGTACCTCCATGGGGAAGTGCAGGTCGAGGAAGACCGGGCGGCGGCAGGTGCCGGCGGTACGCCCGATCAGGTCGCCTCGCCGGTCACCGACGGTGGAGGCGGCCTGGGGAAGCGCGGCGGCGAGCAGCGGGACCGGCATCCGGCGGACGTAGCCGGTGTTGGCGATCGGCTCGCCGGGGATGAACTCGCGGGCCAGCCAGTCCTGGTTCTTCGGGTGTTGCAGGGAGGATGCGTAGCTCCCGGGAGTAGAGCTGGATGAGCCGACGGGCCCGCTCCAGGCACTCCTCCCTGGTCCGGCCGCCGACCGCGATGCGGTGCCAGCCGTGGGCGCGGGCCGAGTCGACGGGAAGCCCGGTGGTCATCTCGTCGCCGATCACCAGCGCCCGCTTGGCGAGCCGTTCCAGCTCCGGGGGCGCGTCGATGCCGTGCTCGGCGTAGTCGAGCTGCTGGGACCGGATCATCCGCAGCCGGTGTTCGAGGTTGCGGAACGAGTCGCCCGAACCGAGGATGTCGACCCGGGTGGAGATCTCCATCGGCCACGGCAGTCGTTCGTGGAAGTGCAGCCAGGGCTCGTGGCGTTCCGGGATCTCCAGCGGTTCCATCCGGCCGACGGCGAGCACGGCCACGTGCCGCTCCTCGCCGGTCATCCGGTTGACCAGCTTCACCGTCGAGCCGTACGGGGTGCGGTAGCGCTCGACCTGCTCGGTCAGGGCGAGCAGGTCACCGCGCTCCCAGCGCCCGTCGGTCACCGGGGAGAGCCGACCCGGGGGCGACATGCAGAGCGCCACCGAGCGGTAGAGCAGCCACTCCAACTCCTGGGCTGTGACTCGTCGGCCGCGCATGCCGAACGCCCCGAGAACCTCGTCGAACTGCTCCACGGTGCGGCCCAGCTTGCGGCGCTCGCCGTCGGCGGTGCCCCGGCCGAAGGTGCGGAGCAGTCGTTCGGTCATGGAGTCGCCGAGGGAGCGGCGGGCGAAGGTGACGCCCAGGTAGGTCTGCCCCTCGGCGTGGTTGACGGCCATGAGGTGCCGCTGGGCGGCGACCAGGTGGTCCGCCCAGCCGGTGGTGCCGGCGACGTCGGGCAGCGGCGCCGGGGTGTGCGTGTCGATGGTGCGCGCCCACTCGTCGGCGGGGAAGGGGCGGGTCGTCCGCCGCAGATGGAGCCGGAAACCGGCCAGGCCCGCGTACTGCTCGGAGATCGCCGACAGCAGCGCCTCGCGCTCGGCGTCCGGGCGGAAGGCCCAACGAACCTCGGGCAGCCAGTACCAGGCGGTGACCGTGTGCGGGGTGAAGGTCAGGTGGCCGGCAATCTCGGTGATGGCCAGCTCGACCGACGGATCCCGGTCCCCGAATTTGAACTTCGGGGCGCGGACCCGGGTCGGCTTGATCGGCCGGTCCTGGCGGCTCGCGGCCCGCTGGCGGGGTGGTGCGACTTCTTTCCCGGCCTCCTTGGGCCGCTCCGACCCGGGACGGCGGGGTGCCCGCTCCAGGGCCGGCCGGTCGCTCGGAGCGGCGCTGGTAGGCCGTTCCGCAGGCGCGGTCGACCGGTCTGCCGGGACCATCGCGGCGTTCGGTCGCTCCACCGGTGCCGTCGTCTGACCGACGGGTGCGGCGCTGGATGGGCCGGTGTCGGCGTCCGTGCCCCACGACCGGCCGTGGGTGGCCGTCGACGTGGACGAATCCGTGGCCGTCGGCTCGGGGTCGTCCGCGGGGTGCCGCATCGGTCGTCGCTCGCCCACCTGGTGCGGCACACGAGATTCACCGGCCGGGTGGGCGGCGCCCCGTCGATCGCTGGCGGGCCGGTCGTCGGGCGTCCACGGTGGCTCCAGCTCGGGAGTCGGTCGGGCCGGCGCCGGGACGACCGCGGGCGGCTGCTGCGGGGCCGTCGGCTGCTCCTGTGTCGCGGGGCCTGCTGTCACAGCACGCTGACCACCGGGTCGCGCGCCACCGAACAGGTCCAGGAACGGTGAGTCGATGTCGGCGTTCTCGCCGGCCGAGACCGCGCTGGGCTCGGCGGCCGGCGCTCGGCGGGTGACCGGGCGAGGCGCCTGGAACACGCCGACCGCGCCGTGGCCGGGTGAGGTCACCAGCGCGGGGTCGAGCGCCACCTCGTCCTCGGCATCGGGGTAATCGAATGACTGCGCACGGTGACCGGCCGGCGCCGCCGGGCGGCCGGCCGGGGGACCCGGCGTGGAAGAGCGACTCATGCCACCTCACCCGCGTCGTGCGACGGACCGCTCGGCGTACGCCCGGTCATGCCAGTTCCTCCCGGATCCTGATCCGGCTGCCGACCAGACGCGGGTCGCGCTGCTCGATCGCCGGCTCCCGGGTGCGTCGCCAGTCGGTAAGCGCGGTGCGGATGACCACCCGCGCCGGCCGGTCGGGGTCGACGTGCCGGAAGATGAATGACGTGGTCACGATGGCGAGCGCGATCTCCCAGGCGGGGAACAACTCGACAGTCAACGTGAACAGCCAGTGGATGAACATGTAGAGGGGCACGAGCAGCATGAAGAGCCCGTACTGGGCGTAGGGCAGGTGGACCGGAAGGGTGTAACCGGGCGGCCCGAGGTAGACCAGGCGGGCCCGGTAGATGTCGTCGTCGGTGCGCAGCCGCATCTGGTGAACGCGCCTATTCGAAGATCAGGTCGATCAGGTAATCGCCGACGAAGAAGAGTGTTGCCGCGCCGGCGATGAACGCCAGCCCGACGATGGCGATCGCGGAGCTGGTCAGGACCTTGGAAATCTCGCCGCGGCTGGCGCGACCGATGAAGATGACGCCCAGGACGGCGAGCAGGATCGGCGCGATCTTGCTGGCGAAGAAGGTGACGACGCCGCTGGTGTCGATCCCCTTCGGTGCCGGCTCGGCGAGCGGAGCTGACGCCAGGGTGGAGAGCGCGTGGGCGACGCCGGACGACGCCGTCTCCATGAGCTCGAAGGCGATCACTGGAACCTCCCCATATCGCGGCCGGCGGTGCCGCGGCGGTGCAGTAGGCAAGCCTGGCGGGAAATGTGCGCGCAGGGCGCAGCGTTCTCGACCCTGCGTTCGTTACTCACCACGGAGCGTGGCGAGCTTTGGGCGGTTTTTCCCCGCTTCGGCCCTCCCTCCAGGCTTCGCCATCTCGATGCTGGCCAATTCCAAAGCGTACGGGCCGCCCCGGATTGCGACAAGCCGCGAACGGGCTGCCCGTTACTGCCCAGACGACCGATCGTACACCTGTTCTAACATGCACCTCAGGGCCGGTCGACCCGGGCCGCCGGGTGCCGCCGCCGCGACCGGTACCGTCTAGAGGTGACCGATCTGGTACGGGCTCCGGGCCCGGTGGTGATGGGCGTCCTCAACGTCACGCCGGACTCCTTCTCCGACGGCGGACGGTACGCCGACCTCGACGCGGCCGTCGGACACGGCGTCCGTCTGCGCGAGGCCGGGGCGCACCTGGTCGACATCGGCGGCGAGTCGACCCGTCCGGGCGCCGAGCGGATCGACGCGGTGACCGAGGCCGAGCGGGTTCTGCCGGTCATCCGCGAGCTGACCGCCGCCGGCGTGCCGGTCAGCATCGACACCAGCCGGGCGCGCGTGGCCGAGGCCGCGGTGGGTGCCGGCGCGGCGGTCGTCAATGACGTCTCCGGCGGATTGGCGGACCCCGACATGGCCCGCGTCGTGCGCGACGCCGGCTGCCCCTGGGTTCTGATGCACTGGCGTGGCCATTCCCGGCAGATGCGCGACCTGGCCAGCTACACCGACGTGGTGACCGACGTGCGGGGCGAGCTGGCCCAGCGGATCGACGAGGCGCTGGCCGCCGGGGTCGCCCAGGACCGCATCGTCATCGACCCCGGCCTCGGCTTCGCCAAGACCGCCGCTCACAACTGGGAGCTCAGCGCCCGCCTGCCGGAGCTGCTGGACCTCGGGTATCCGCTGCTCTTCGGCGCCAGCCGCAAGTCCTACCTCGGTCGACTGCTCGCTACCGCCGACGGCACACCGCGACCCACCGCCCAGCGCGAGGCCGCCACCGTGGCCACCAGCGTGCTGGCCGTCGCGGCGGGCGCCTGGGGCGTACGCGTGCACGACGTGCGGGCCACCGTGGACGCGCTCGCCGTCTGGGCCGCCACCGGCAGCCCGCGCCTGGTCCCCACCCGCCCCGGCGACGGGCGACCCGGATGAGCAGCGCACGCGCCACCACCGCGCGCCGGCGACGAGAGGGAAAGCGATGACCGACCGGATCCAGCTGACAGGCCTGCGGGCCCGCGGCCGGCACGGGGTGTACGACTTCGAACGGGCCCAGGGACAGGACTTCGTGGTCGACGCCGTCCTGGAGTTGGACCTCGCTCCGGCGGCGGCCAGCGACGACGTCACCGCCACGGTCCACTACGGCGAGCTGGCCGAACGTCTGGTGGCGGTGGTGACCGGCGAGCCGGTCAACCTGATCGAGACCCTCGCCGACCGGCTGCTCGCCGTCTGCCTGGCCGACGTGCGGGTCGTCGCCGCCACGGTCACCGTGCACAAGCCGGAGGCGCCGGTGCCACACACGTTCACCGACGTGGCCGTCACCATGACCCGGACGCGGACCCGATGACCCGGGCCGTGCTCTCACTCGGCAGCAACCTCGGCGACCGCCTGGAGCACCTCCGGACGGCCGTCGCCACGTTCGGCGACTCCGTGCTGGTGATCTCCGGGGTGTACGAGACTCCACCGTGGGGTGACGCAGACCAGCCCGCGTACCTCAACGCGGTGCTGCTGGTCCAGGACGCCGCCGCCACGCCGCGCGACTGGCTGGAGCGGGCCTGGGCCGCGGAGCGCGTGGCCGGCCGGGTTCGCGACCCGCAGCGACGGTTCGGGCCGCGCACCCTCGACGTGGACGTGATCGCGGTCTGGGGCGACGACGACGAGCCGGTGCTCAGCGACGAGGAGGAGCTGACCCTGCCGCATCCCCGGGCGCACCTGCGCGCGTTCGTGCTGCGACCGTGGATCGACATCCAGCCGTACGGGCGGTTGCCCGGCCACGGCTGGCTGACCGACCTGCTCACCGCCGGCCCGGCCGCCGACGACGCGTTGGAACTGCGTCCCCGGCCGGAACTGGCGTTAGAGTCGACGGCATGACCGAGTGGAGCCGGCCGGTATGACGCAGGCGAAGTCCCCACCACCGGGCGGGCCGGGCCCGGACCGGTCGCGGATGGGCCCCACCCGGATCTCGACCCTGGTCGTGGTCGCCCTGGGTGCGGCGGCGGTGGCCTGGCTGCTGATCAGCACCTTCTACTACAGCGGCATTCCCCGTCTGCCGTGGCTGCCGGTGGTGACACTGGCCGCGCTCGCGGTGCTGGAGGCGTACGCCGCCGTCAACACCCGCGGTCGCATCGAGCGCAAGCCCGGCCGTGATCCGGTGAACCCGCTGATGGTCGCCCGGTTCGTGGTGCTGGCCAAGGCGTCGGCGTTGGCCGGGGCCATCTTCGCCGGTTTCTACGCGGGGCTCGGCGGGTGGCTATTCGTCGAGACCACCCGGGCCGCCATCGGGGACCGACCGGCCGCCGGGGCCGGGCTGCTGGCGTCGCTGGCGCTGGTCGGGGCCGCACTGTGGCTGGAGCGTTCCTGCCGGGTCCCGGAGCGCCCGGACGACGAGCACGAGCCCGACCAGCGCCAGAGCCGCCCCGGCCAGCGCTGAGCAGGGGGTTACGCCTGGCTCCGGGCGCGGGTACGGTGCCTCCGATCGGAGAGCAACGGCCGCCCCCGATCCGTCCGTGCGCCGGACCGGGACGGCCGGCCACTGGGGAGGCGGCGCCATGGGTTACGAAGACACGGGCCGGGACCGGTCGGTCGAACCCTCGTCCGGGGTTCCTGCCGCCGTCCTGGAGAACGTCTTCGACGATCCGACCCACGGCGAGCCGGGTCGGGACCGCGTCGGCGTGCACGTGTACTGGGAATTCCTGCTGTTGGTCGGTCTCGTCGCCCTGGGCTGGCTGCTCTGGCGGGCCGACCCGGACGCGCTGCGCGGCGCCGGCCTGCGCGCTTTGCTGGTCGGCGCGGTCAGCCTGGGACTGCTCGCTCTCGCCGCCGGGCTGAGCCTGCGCGCCGCCGTGCCCAACCTGGCCGTCGGGCCGGTCGCGGTCGCCGCCGCGCTGCACTACGCGGAACAGGGCGACAGGGGTCTGGCGGCGTCCGTGGGGTCGGCTGTCGTGGTCGCCGCTGTGGGTGGTCTCGTGTTGGCGCTGGCCGTGGTGGCGTTGCAGGTGCCCGCCTGGGCGGCGAGCCTGGCCGGAGCGGCCGGAGTCGTCGTGTACATCGAACGCCGGTCGACGTCGATCCTGGTGCAGGGGGACTACGACCCGAGGCGTACGGCCGGCTATCTCTTCGCCGGGTTCGCCGCCGTGGCGGTCCTCGGCGGTCTGTTCGGCACGATCAGGTCGATCCGCCGGCTGGTGGGTCGGTACCGGCCGGTGGCCGACCCGGCCCGTCGCCGGGGTGCGCTGGCCGCCGTGGTCGCCGCCGTCGCACTGGTCGGCTCGACGGTGCTGGCCGCGCTCGCCGGTGTCCTGCTCGCCGCCAACGGCCCCGGGGCGGTCACACCCACCTCCGGGCTGGACTGGACCGTACTGGCCGTCGGCGTGTCCCTGCTCGGCGGCACAAGCGCGTACGGCCGCCGCGGCGGGGTCTTCGGTACGGTGCTGGCGGTCGGCCTGGTCACCGTCTTCCAGGAGTACGCGCCGGAGCGCGACCTGACGGTGAGCCCCTGGACGGTCGGCGGCGTGGCGCTCGGCGTCGGGTTGTTGGTGACCCGGCTGGTCGAGAGGTTCGGGCGGCCCCGGCCGGACGGCGTGGAGAAGCCCGAACCGGTCGGCGACGGCACGATCAGCACGGGGTGGAACGTGCCCCGGGCGCAGCCGGCCGACAACTGGCCTCCGACGCTGCCGACACCGCCCGCCCCGGAACCGGCCGATCCGTGGCGTGACCCCCGCTGGGAGACCGGCCCGCGGCGGTGGGACGCCGACGACAGGTGAGCCGTGTCCCGTCCGCCGAGCCGGGGCTGATCTCGACCGTTAGGCTCGCCGCATGACCGACACACCTGCCGCCACCCCCGGCGGAACCTCGTTCGAGGAACTCGACGCGCTGTCCACGGAGGAGCTGCGGGAGCGGGCGTTCGCCCGGGCCCGGGAGCGTCGCGACGTGGGGTTCTACTGGTCGGTGCTGCGGCACCTGCCGAACGCGGACGAGGCCACGGTGCTGGACGGCGCGCCGAACTCGATCGGCCCTACCATCGACGAGGCGAACGCCCTGTGGCGGGAGTTGACCGGGCACGGCTACGAGGAGTCGGCGCCGTTGCTGCGGGCCGCCTTCATCGACTACCTGCTGAAGCACTGAGCCGTTCGGGGCAGCCCAGGTCGACCCGGCCGGCCGGCACGGGACCTGGGCGGATCATGGGGTTCTTCCGTGCCGGCCCGGTCAGCGGCTACGGGACGGCGGCCGGCACCGGCGCGCTCGCCGCGCTGCTACTGGTGGGCATCTGTGGCAGCCCGGCGTACACCGGCTGGGCCGCCGCGACGCTTACCGACCCGGACTCGGCCGGTGGCTTCTACCTGCGCCTGCTGGCCTGGCCGGCCTGGCGGCTGGACGCGGACGGGCAGGCCGGTGGCCTGTTCGCCGCCGACCTGCGGGCCGTCGCGCTTGTGGTCCTCGCGGTGGCGCTGCTCTATCTGCTGCCCGCCGCGCAGGTGGCCCGGGTGCCCGGCCCGGTCAGCCAGTTCTTCTCCGGTTGGGCGGCGTACGTGCTGGCCGGCGGGCTCGCCGCCGTGCTGGCGGCGCTGCTCGGCCCGGACCCGTCGCTGCTGACGGCGCTGCGGGACGCCAGCAGTGGCGCCGGCTACGGCTTCCTCACCGGCTGGATCATCGGCACCGCGAGCCTGGGCGGGCGCGCCTGACCGGACGGCGTCAGCGGGAACTGCCGCCGCCGGCCGGGTCAGGGGCTCAGCCGCACCGGTCAGCCCGTCGAGCGGCCCAGATCGAGCAGGCGCTGGCGGCTGAGCGCGCCCACCGGGCGGCCGTCGTCGGTCACGACGAGCCGGTCCCGTCCCGACGTGAGCAGCACCGCCAGCGCGTCGTACGCCGTGCCGTCAAGCGCCACGGTGGGCAGATCCGCGGGCGCGTCACCGGGCACCGGCTCCAGGGACTCCCGGTCGAGTGGGGTGACCACCAGCCGGCGGATGCCCCGGTCCGCCCCGACGAACTCGCTGACGAACGGGGTTGCCGGTGTGCCGAGCAGGGCGGCCGGCGTGTCGTACTGCTCAAGATGCCCGCCCTGGGAGAGCACCGCGATCCGGTCGCCGAGCCGGACGGCCTCGTCGAGGTCGTGGGTGACAAGCACGATCGTCTTGCGGACCTCGGCCTGGAGGCGGAGGAACTCCTCCTGCAGACGGGCCCGGACGATCGGGTCCACGGCCGAGAACGGCTCGTCCATCAGCAGCACCACCGGGTCGGCGGCGAGCGCGCGGGCCACGCCGACCCGCTGTCGCTGCCCACCCGACAGCTCGTGCGGGTAGCGGCGGCCGAACTGGGCCGGGTCCAGGCCGACCAGGTCGAGCAGCTCGTCGACGCGGGCCCGGGTGCGATCCCGGGACCAGCGAAGCAGGCTCGGGACGGTTGCCACGTTCGCCCGGACCGTCTGGTGTGGAAAGAGGCCGACGTTCTGGATCACGTAGCCGATCCGGCGGCGTAGTCGCACCGGGTCGACGTCTGTGACGTCCTCGTCGCCGAGCATGATCCGTCCGGCCGTCGGCTCGATCAGGCGGTTGATCATGCGGAGCACTGTCGACTTGCCGCAGCCGGACGGACCGATCAGCACCACCAACTCGCCGGCCTTGACGTCCAGGCTCAGCTCCCGTACGGCCTCGGTGCCGTTCGGGTAGCGCTTCTGGATGCCCTGCAGGGAGATCGACGCCGCGCGAGGGGATTCGGCCACGCCGGCAGCCTCCGGGGTAACGTCCACGTATGTCCTTCCGCCTGAGCTACCGGGCCGACCCGGGTAACCCCTGGTTCTCCTGGCAGTACGTGCGGGACAACTCTGACACGATCCTCGCCGCCGTGCGTGAACACGCCTCCCTCACGGGCCGCGCGGTGTTGATCGCGGTGTTGATCGCCCTGCCGTTGTCCGTGCTCGCGTACTGGGTCCGCCCGCTGGCCGGCCCGATCCTCGGCGTCACCGGTGTGATCTACACCATTCCGTCACTGGCGCTGTTCGCGTTCATCGCGCCGTACCTGGGCACCGGCGCCACCACAGTGCTGGTCGGGTTGGTCCTGTACGCGCTGCTGCTGATCGTCCGCAACGTGGTGGCCGGGCTCAACCAGGTGCCGCCGGAGGTCGGCGAGGCCGCCGAGGGCATGGGCTACGGCCGGTGGCGGCGGCTGTTCCGGATCGACCTGCCGCTTGCCATCCCCGGCATCCTGACCGGGCTGCGACTGGCCACCGTGTCGACTGTCGCGCTTGTCACGGTCGGGGTGCTGGTGGGCCACGGCGGCCTCGGCCAACTGATCTTCGCGGGCTTCCAGAACAACCTCTACAAGGCCGAGATCATGACCGGTACGGTGCTCTGCGTGGCGCTCGCGGTGCTGCTGGACCTGCTCCTGGTCCTCGTCGGCCGGCTGGTCACCCCCTGGTCCGCCCGGGGCGCCCGGTGAGCGGCGCGGCGAACCCCGTGCACCAGGCGGTGCTCTGGCTCAACGACCCACTGAACTGGAGCAACCCGGGCGGCATCCTGGATCGGCTCGGCGAGCATCTGACGATCTCCGCCCTGGCGGTGGCGCTGGGCTGCCTGGTGGCCTGGCCGGTCGGGCTGTGGCTCGGGCACGCCGGCCGGGGAGGTGGCCTGGTGGTGCTGGTGTCCAACGCCACCCTGGCCATCCCCACCCTGGCGCTGCTGACCATCCTGCCGCTGACGTTCCTCGGCTTCGGGCGTACGCCGGTGGTGGTGGCGCTCGCCGTCTTCGCCGTCCCGCCGCTGCTGGCGAACGCCTACACAGGCGTACGGCAGGCCGACCCGGAGGCGCGCGACGCGGCACGTGGGATGGGCCTGTCCGGTGGGCAGTTGCTGCGTCGGGTGGAGCTGCCGCTCGCGGTGCCGTACCTGGCGGCCGGCTTCCGGACCGCCGCCGTGCAGGTCATCGCCACGACCGCGCTTGCCTCGTTCGTCAACGGTGGTGGCCTCGGCGAGATCATCCGCACCGGCTTCGGTCTGAGCATCGCCGCCGGTGGCGGGCAGATCGTGGCCGGCGGTGTGCTGGTGGCCGGGCTGGCGCTGCTGGCCGAGCTGCTCCTCGGGATCGTGGAACGCCTGGTCACTCCCCGTCCACTGCGACGCGGGCGACAGCGCTCGGGCCGTGCCCGGCCCGCCGACGCCACCGGCCGCGCCTGACGCGCGTCGCCGGGTGGTCCGTCCGGGTGAGTGGACGCCGAAGCGGCGACCAGCGAGGGGCCGATCGGTGACGATGCGGTGACGAAGCCCATCTCAGGTTGTCGGTCGCTCGCGGACCATGTTGGGTGGAAGTTGCGGGCGGCCGACAGTCAGGATCGCCCGTCGGACACGCGGCCGGCCCGGGACGGGCCGCGCCGGGACACGGAAGGCGGGCGGCACACATGCGCGCACGTACACGTCTGGCGATGGGCGCCATCGGCGCCGTTGCCGGGGCAGCACTCCTCACCGGGTGCGGTGATGCCGGCTCGTCCGGCACCGACGCCCCCCAGACGAGCGCCTCCGGCGCCGGGTGCGCCCCGGTCGCCGGTCAGCAGCTCATCGCCCTGACGGACGACAAGAAGCTCCAGAACTCCGACAACGTCATCCCTGCGGTCAACAGCAAGGTTGCCAACCCGCAGTTGATCGCCGCACTGGACAAGGTCTCCGCGGCTCTCGACACCCCGAAGCTGGTCCAGCTCAACAAGGCCGTCGACGCCGACCGCAAGACCCCCAAGGTGGCCGCCGAGGAGTTCGCCAGCGCCAACAACGTCACAGCGGGCATCGCCAAGGGCCCGGGCGGCGAGATCGTGGTGGGCGCCGGCAACTTCAGTGAGAGCCAGACGCTTGGTGAGCTGTACCGCATCGCGCTCACCGCCGCCGGTTACCAGGTCAAGGTGCAGCAGATCGGCAACCGTGAGCTGTACGAGCCGGCGCTGGAGAAGGGCGAGATCCAGGTCGTCCCGGAGTACGCGTCGACAATGGCCGAGTTCCTCAACACCAAGGCCAACGGCCAAAACCCCCCGCCGGTGTCCTCGCCCGACATCAACGCGACGGTGACCAAGCTCAAGGCCGAGGGCGACAAGGTGGGCATCACCTTCGGCACCCCGGCCGCCGCGCAGGACCAGAACGCGTTCGCGGTCACCAAGGAGTTCGCCGACAAGTACGGCGTGCGGACCCTCTCCGAGTTCGCCGCGAAGTGCTCCGGCAGCGCGACGGTGCTGGGCGGCCCGCCGGAGTGCCAGCAGCGTCCGTTCTGCAAGCCGGGCCTGGAGAAGACGTACGGGCTCTCGGTGGGTTCGTTCTCCTCGCTGGACCAGGGTGGGCCGCTGACCAAGAACGGGCTGCGTGAGGGCAAGATCAGCGTGGGTCTGGTCTTCTCCTCGGACGGCGCCTTCGCCACCAGCTGAACCGCCTTCGGGTGTGTCACGGACGCCCCCTCCCCGTCGCGGGAGGGGGCGTCCGTGCGTCCGGGGACCCGTTCCCTCTCGTAGGGAACGTCGGTAGGCTGCACACCCATGCCAGCCCCGGTCACCCCCGACGCCCGGCGTCAACCGCTGCTACTGACAGTGCTCTTCTGGGGTGGCGTGGCCCTGGCCCCGGTGGCGGCGCTGATCCTGCTGGTAGCTGACGGTAACGGTCCGCTTCGCTTCGCGGCGGTGCTCGCGATCGTGGCGGTGGTCCTCATCGGCCTCTCCATCGCGTTGCGCCCCGACGGTGACGACGCTCGGGCCGATGAGTTGGCCGACGAGATCGAGGAGCTGCGCCAGGAGTTGCGCGCCGAGATCGTGGCCGCCGCGCAGCGCGGCAACCAGGCACTCGACCAGGCGCAGCGAGCCCAGGAGGGGATCACCGCGGTCCGCCGCCGCCTCGACGCCACCGGCGCGGCCCTCGCCGGGGCCGCCCCGCCGGTCGAGCCGGCGGGTGCCGGCCGTGCGCGGGTGCCGGCCGCCGAGCCGGTGGACGAGGCTCCGGCCTTCCGCAGCCGGGTCCCGGCCCCCGGCGACGCTCCGGCCGCCCGGGTTCGGATGCCGGGTGCGGACGAGGTCGCCGGGCGGGCTCGTGGCCTTGGTCCGGACGAGGTCGCCGGGCGGGCTCGTGGCCTTGGTCCGGACGAGGTCGCCGGGCGGGCTCGTGGCCTTGGTCCGGACGAGATCGCCGGACGGTGGGGCCGCGACGAGCGTGCCGACGACGAACCGGCGTACCGCCACCGCGCCGCCGCCGACGCGCCCCCCGAGCCAACCGCCGGCGGCGCGTACGGCTCCGACCGGCCTGCCACCGGCTACGGCGCCGCTCCCCGGCTCCGTCAGCACGATCGCCCGCGAGACAACGATCGCCCGGAGCCGGCGCACCGGCCGGTAGGCGTGGTCCGGCACACCGAGACCGTGCACGTCACCACCCGGCACACAGTCGTCGACGGGGGGCCGGCCGAGCCGGGCGGGCACTACGGCGGTGGGTACGCCGGCCAGTGGACCCCGCCTGCCCAGGAATGGACCCGGGGTGGCGGCACCGAGGGACGCGCCCGACCGGCGGACCGCTCGTGGGGCGACCCCGCAGACCCGCGGCCCCCGTACGTCGACCGGGGCAGCCCCGACGACGACCGGGCACGGCCCGCCGACGACCGGTCCTGGGGCGCGCAGCCGGCTGCCCGAGGTGAGGCCGCGCAGAGGGGTGCACGGGACGGTTCGGACCGGAACAGGCCCGCCGAGCAGCCGGGCTGGGCGCCTCGCCGCGACGAGCCGGAGTGGACCGGTCAGCGCGACGCGTACGCCCGGGCCGACGAGCCCGCCCGGGGCGGCCGATCGCAGCGCGACGACCGTGGCTGGTCGGAGCGGGCCGAGCCGGACCACGCCGGTGCGCCGCAACCCGGTCCGGCTTTGCGGGCGGATGACACCGGCGAGTACTGGTCGCAGCTACGGGCCGGCGACCGGTGGGCAGCCGTCCGGGACGACGAGAACGGCCGCGAGCTGCACGTCGGGGAACGCCGGGCCGAGGTGCACGCCGACGCGACGGGCACCGAGTACCGGATGGCGGACCGCTGGGCGTCCGTCCGCCACGAGGACCCACGCCGGCACGAGGACGCACGCCGGCACGAGGACGCACGCCGGCACGAGGACGCACGCCGGCACGAGGACGCACGCCGGCACGAGGACCCACGCCGGCACGAGGACGCACGCCGCCACGAGGACGCACGCCGGCACGAGGACGCACGCTGGCCGGACGACCGCGAGTCCTATCACCGGTCCGAGCCGGACGGACGGCAGGCGTTGCCGGTCGGCGGGGTGCCCGTGCCGGACGAGTGGCGCCCGCCGCGCCAGCGTGGCCACGAGCCGGAACCCGCCCCCGAGCGGGCCGGCCGCCGCCGGGTCGAAGAGCGGTACGGCTACCCGCCGCAGGACGACGTGCCGCGTGCCGGCGGCGCCCCGGTCACCGACCGCTGGCGTTGACCCGCTGAACTGCCCCGCTCACTTGTCGATGTCTCCGACCACGAAGAACATCGAGCCGAGGATGGCGATCAGGTCCGGCACGAGGCAGCCGGGGAGCAGGGTGGCCAGGGCCTGCACATTGGCGTACGAGGCGGTGCGCAGCTTCAACCGCCAGGGCGTCTTCTCGCCCCGCGACACCAGGTAGTAACCGTTGATGCCCAGCGGGTTCTCCGTCCAGGCGTACGTGTGCCCCTCGGGCGCCTTGAGCACCTTCGGCAGCCGGGTGTTGATCGGCCCGGTCAGCCGGTCCACCCGGTCCAGGCACTGCTCGGCGAGATCCAGCGAGACGTACACCTGGTCGAGCAGCACCTCGAAGCGGGCATGGCAGTCCCCGGCGGTCTTCGTCACCACCGGCACGTCCAGCTCGTCGTACGCCAGGTAGGGGTCGTCGCGGCGCAGGTCCAGGTCGAGCCCGGAGGCCCGGGCCACCGGCCCGGACGCGCCGAACGCTGCGGCGTCGGCCGCGGACAGCACGCCCACGCCCACCGTGCGGGCCAGGAAGATCTCGTTGCGCCGGATCAGGTGGTCCAGATCGGGCAGCCGTCGGCGTACCTCGCCGATCGCCGCCCGGGCCCGCCCGGTCCAGCCGTACGGCACCTCCTCCTTCAGGCCGCCCACCCGGTTGAACATGTAGTGGATCCGGCCGCCGGAGACCTCCTCCATCACCGCCTGGATGGTCTCCCGTTCCCGGAAGGCGTAGAAGACCGGCGTGATGGCCCCGATCTCCAGCGGGTAGGAGCCGAGGAACATCAGGTGGTTGAGCACCCGGTTCAGCTCGGCGAGGGCCATCCGCAGCCAGGTGGCCCGCTCCGGCACCTCCATGCCCATCAGGCGTTCCACGGCGAGCACCACACCCAGCTCGTTCGAGAACGCCGACAGCCAGTCGTGCCTGTTGGCCAGCACGATGATCTGCCGGTAGTCGCGTACCTCGAAGAGCTTCTCCGCACCCCGGTGCATGTAGCCGACGATCGGTTCGCAGGCGATCACCCGCTCCCCGTCGAGCACCAGCTTCAGGCGCAGCACGCCGTGCGTCGAGGGGTGCTGCGGGCCGATGTTCAGCACCATGTCGGTGCCAAGCTGCTGATCACCGGTGCCGGCGACCAGGCCGGCCCCGGTGCCGACGGTCAGTTCACGAAGGGCCCCGGCGTCGGTGGTCATGCCCGTCATCGTGCCACGGCCGGCGGGAACGGGATGCCGACCGGTTGGCGCAGCCACAGGTGTCCGCCGAGTCCGGCCGGGTCCGTCAGCTCGGCCACCGCCGACGCGGCGGCCAGCGCCCGCACGTAGCCGGCCGGGTCAACCCCGGCCAGGCTCAGCGGCGGTCGCCCTCCGTCGGCCCCGAGCGCCCGCAGCGCCTCGGCCTGCGAGACCAGGGAGTACGCACACCGGGCGACCGCCGCGCCGGCGGAGGCGACCGAGTCCATGGCCACGTGCGCTGTCACATCACTCGACCCGTCCGGAACCGGAGGCACCTGCCGCCCAGCCCGATACCCGGTCAACGTCCCGTCGACAGGCCGCCCCTCCCGCAGATGCCCGTAGTCCACAGCGACCGCCAACCCCCTCTCGATCTTCTGCACCGCGCTCGCCCAAGCCTCGTCCCTGGTCCGCCCGATCTCGGCTCGCCCTTCGTCGCTGTGGGGGGTTTCTGGGCAGTCGCCGTGGGGGGTTTCCGGGCAGCCCGGCCGGCTCCGGGCGGTCAGGCTTGATCCCTGCGCCGGCCGGGCTGCCCGGAAACCCGACTCGCTGCCGCTGGTCGGGCCCGTCTCGGTCAACCCAGCGCTCGAGTCACCGTTGGCGGTGGGAGGGCTCGTGGTGCTGGGCCACCAGGTGGTCAGCCAGTCGAGGTCAGCAGCGTCGACCAGCTCACCGACCGACTCGACACCGCACTCCGGGTCGACCAGCAGATATCGCCAGCCGTCCTCGGTGTGCACCGCCACGTCCAGCGGCACGTTGTCGAGCCACTCGGTAGCGATCAACATGCCGGTGATCCCGTCGGGGATCTCGGAGACCCACTCGATCTGTTCGGGAAGGTGTTCGGGGCGGTTCGCGTACTCCACTGCTATGAAGCGCACCCGCTCCGCAAGCGACGGTCGGACCCTGCCGGACGACGGCTCCTCGCCCAACGGACGGGCGGAGGCCGCGGGAGTCGGGGTTTCCGGGGAGCCCGCCCGCGCAGGGATCAAGCCTGACCGCCCGGAGCGGGTGGGCTCCCCGGAAACCCCCACCGCGAGCCCGACGAGAGCCCGCAACAGCTCCCCCCGCCCCGCCCCCACGTCGACAACATCGAGCCGGTCAGGGTGGCCGAGGGCCGCGTCGACCTGAGCGAGGAGGCGTAGCAGCGCCGTGGCGAAGGCCGGAGAGGCGTGCACGCTGGTGCGGAAGTGGTCGGCCGGCCCGGTGCCGGCCACGAAGAAGCCGCCCGGCCCGTAGAGCGCGTGGCTCATCGCGTCCCGCCACCGGCTCGGCATCAGTTCACTCCGCGTTTGTGCGTCACCGTGCCGACCCTACGGTCCGGGCTGCCGTCGGTTGGTCATGCCTGGAAGTAGTGCCCCGCGTCGAGGTCGGCGATCAGGTTGGGGTGGGCGGGGGTCCAGCCGAGCAGTTCGCGCGTGACGGCTGACGACGTCGGGTTGTCCAGCTGCGCGAACGTCCCGAGGAATCCGAAGTATCCGTTCGCCTCGTCGGGGCTGATGCTGCGTACCGGGATGGCGAGGTTGCGGCCGATGGTCTCGGCGATCTGCCGGAAGGGAACTCCTTCGTCGGCGGCGCCGTGCAGGCGCGTACCGGCCGGGGCCTTTTCGAGGGCCAGTCGGTAGAGCTCGGCCGCGTCGAGCGTGTGCACGGCCGGCCACCGGTTCGTCCCCTCGCCGACGTACGCGGCGTACCCGTGCTGCCGGGCGCTCGCGACGATTGTGGGAATGAAGCCGAGGCGGTCCAGTGAGCTGTGCACCGTGGGCGCGAGCCGGATGACGGAGGAGCGCACGCCGCGGGAGGCGAGCCCGGCCACGAAGTTCTCCGCGTCGATCCGGTAGCCGCCGCCGGGGAAGGTGTCGCCTTCGGTGCCGGGGCGGCCGACGATGCCGCCCAGCACGAGCATTGCCGTCCCGCCCGTGCCGACCAGGGGCTTCCCGGAGTCGGCCAGGGCGTCGGCGAGTGCCGTGAGAGCCGCCAGGTCGGTCTGGGCGGCGCCGGCCAGGTCGCCGTTGACCATGAGGTCGTGGCGGAACGCCAGGTGGATCACCCCGTCGGAGGCGGCCGCCTCCTCCCGAAGGACGTCGAGGTCGGACAGGTCGCCGCGGCGTACCTCGGCGCCGAGCTTCTCGATCGTGGCGGCGGACGTGTCGGAGCGGGCCAGGCCGACGACATCGTGTCCGGCGGAGAGCAGGTTCGGTACGACTGCGGAGCCGAGGTGGCCGGAGGCGCCGGTGACGAATACGCGCATGGTGGTCCTTTGTGAGATGGGCATGTCGCCTTGTGACATCACCGTACCTCGCGATGTCGCGATGCGACATGGCTCGGTCGGAAAGAATGTCGCAACGTGACATCGGATACCATCGCCGCATGGCCCGCTGGCAACCGGACGCGCGCGGCCGCCTGGCGGCGGCCGCCTTCGAGCTGTTCCGCGAGCGCGGCTTCGAACAGACCACTGTCACCGACATCGCGGCCCGTGCGGGCCTCGACAAGCGCACCTTCTACCGGCTCTTCGGCGACAAGCGCGAGGCGCTCTTCAGTGGCGGCGAGCAGCTGGAGGAGGTGCTGGTCAAGGCGGTGACCGAGACGGCCGCCGGGCCGTTCGAGGCGGTCGTCGCCGCCTTCCGCCGGGTGGCGGACGAGATCTTCGCCGACCGCCTCGAGCTGGTCCGGATGCGTCAGTCGATCATCGCCAGCAGCGCCGAGTTGCAGGAGCGTGAGCTGCGCAAGATGAGTTCGTTGACGGCCGCGGTCGCCGCAGCCCTGCGTGCCAAGGGCCTCAGCGAGACGACCGCCGCCCTGGCGACCGAGTCCGGCGTCACGGTCTTCCGGGTCGCGTACGCCCGCTGGATCGCACCCGACAGCGATGCCTCGCTCGCCGACCTGATCACGGAGGTGGCCGCCGAACTACGCGCGATCACCTCGGCCCCGATCTGAGCTTTTCTGCGGTGGTGAACGTTTTCACACCTCCTGTTTCGGCCCCGTGACGCGGGCGCATACTTGCGATCGACCGGTACCCCTTCTCGAGGACTGGATCGTCGTCATGAGCGCACCGCTGCGCCCGCGCCCGGCCGCCCTGCGTGGGCCTGCCGCACCGCGGGACCGCGCCGTCACCGGCGCCTCTCCTTCCCGTCTGCTCACCGTCGGCGTCGTCGGCGCTGGCCGGGTCGGTGCCGTCCTGGGTGCCGCGCTCGCCGCCGCCGGGCACCGGGTGGTGGCCGTGGCGGGCGACTCCGGGGCCAGCCGCGCCCGTCTCGCCCTGCTGCTGCCCGAGGTGCCGCGCAGCACGGCCGCCTCCGTCGCACGCGTCGCCACCGGCCTGCTGCTGATCGCGGTGCCGGACGACGCGCTGGCCGGAGTGGTCGCCGACCTCGCCGGGCAGGGAGCCCTGCACCCGGGCCAGGTGGTCGCGCACACCTCCGGCGCGCACGGTCTCGCCGTGCTGGCGCAGGCCGCCGCGGTCGGCGCCCGGCCGCTGGCCCTGCACCCCGCCATGACCTTCACCGGTACGCCTGACGACCTGCCCCGGCTGGCCGGCATCTCGTACGGGGTGACCGCCCCGGCGGACCTGCGCCCGCTGGCCGCCCGGCTGGTCACCGACCTCGGTGGCGTGCCGGAGTGGGTGGCCGAGGCGGACCGACCGCTCTACCACGCCGCGCTCGCGCACGGCGCGAACCACCTGGTGACCCTGGTGAACGAGGCAACCGACCGGCTGCGGGACGCCGGGGTGGCCCGTCCGGAGAAGGTGCTCGCCCCGCTGCTGCGGGCCGCCCTGGAGAACGCGTTGCGCCTCGGCGACGACGCGCTTACCGGTCCGGTGTCCCGGGGCGACGCGGGCACTGTCGAACGGCACCTGGCCCGGCTGGCCGCCACCGCGCCGGAGTCGGTCCCCGCGTACCTGGCGCTGGCCCGGCGTACCGCCGACCGGGCGATCGCAGCGGGCCGCCTGCGCCCGGTGGACGCCCAGTCGCTGCTCGGTGTGCTCGCCGAGACGAGCCGGGAGGTGGCGGCATGACGCAGGTGGTGCACACGCGCGCCGAGCTGGCCGAGGCCCGTGCCGCGCTGAAAGGCACCGTCGGTGTGGTGATGACCATGGGCGCGCTGCACTCCGGGCACGAGACGCTGCTGCGCGCGGCCCGGGAGCAGGCCGACCACGTGTTGGTGACGATCTTCGTGAACCCGCTGCAGTTCGGGCCGAACGAGGACTTCGACAGGTATCCGCGCACCCTCGACGCCGACCTGGAGGTGTGTCGGCGAGCCGGCGCCGACCTCGTCTTCGCGCCGTCGGTGGCGGACATGTACCCGGACGGCCAGCCCCGGGTACGCCTCGACCCGGGTCCCCTCGGCGGGGAGCTGGAGGGTGCGAGCCGCCCCGGCTTCTTCCACGGCGTGCTCACTGTCGTCCTGAAGTTGCTCCAACTCACCCGTCCCGACCTGGCGTTCTTCGGTGAGAAGGACTACCAGCAGCTCACCCTGGTGCGGCGGATGGCCCGCGACCTGGACGTCCCGGTCGAGGTGATCGGGGTGCCTACCGTCCGGGAGCCGGACGGGTTGGCGCTGTCCAGCCGCAACCGCTATCTCAGCGAGCCCGAGCGGGCGGCGGCGCTGAGCCTGTCCGCCGCGCTGCGGGCCGGGGCCCGGGCCGCCGACGACGGCCTGGACGCGGGGGAGGTGCTGTCCGCCGCGCATGCCGCGTTCGGCGCCGGTACGCCCGGCGCTCAGCTCGACTACCTGGTGCTCACCGACCCTGATCTGGAGCCGGGGCCGGTGTCCGGGCCGGCCCGGCTGGTGATCGCCGCCTGGGTCGGCGCCACCCGGTTGATCGACAACGCGGCGATCCACCTCGCGCCTCGTCCCTGACCCGGCTCCCACCACCATTCTTTTCGCGAAAGGCCAGCCTGATGTTGCGTACCATGCTCAAGTCGAAGATCCACCGAGCCACGGTGACCCAGGCCGACCTGCACTACGTCGGTTCGGTGACCGTGGACGAGGACCTGCTCGACGCCGCCGACCTGATCCCCGGCGAGCAGGTCGCGATCGTGGACATCACCAACGGCGCTCGGCTGGAGACGTACGTCATCCCTGGCGAGCGCGGCAGCGGCGTGATCGGCATCAACGGTGCCGCCGCGCACCTCGTACACCCCGGTGACCTGGTCATCCTCATCTCGTACGGGCAGATGGACGACGCCGAGGCCCGGTCGTACCGGCCGCGGGTGGTGCACGTGGACACCGACAACCGGGTCGTCGAGCTGGGGGCCAACCCGGCGGTGGCGGCCCCGGGCACGGCCGGCGACCCGATGCCCAACCCGTTCGCCGTGTCCGGAGTCTGATCCCGCGCGACGCGATTCCGGTCTGTCACCGGAAGGTCATGTCCGGTTACCCTGGGCACGCTGGCGGAAGCCGGTAGGTGGCTGGGGGAGGCCGCGATGCGCTGTGCCAGAACGACCCTGTTCGCCACTGCCGTCACGGCAGTGTTGCTTGTCGGCTGCGCCGGGTCCGGTGGTCTGGACGGCGACCTGACCGACGACTGGGCGGCGCTGCCACCGGCCACGGCGTTCACGCCGGCCGTCGGGGTGTGCCAGGCCGCCGACTTCGTCGAGGTGGTACCGCTTGCCGCGTACCAACCGATTGACTGTGCCGGCCCGCACCGGGTGGAGACCGTGCACGTGGGGGCGTTCCCGGCCGAGCGGGCCACCGCCCCGGCCAACGGCTCGGTGGAGCTGCGCGGCGCGTTCGGTGAGTGCGACACCCGGGCCTCCGCGTACGTGGGCGACGACTGGCGGGCCGGCCGACTGCGGCTGTCGGTGGCGCTGCCCTCGGGGCCGGGCTGGGCGGCCGGTTCCCGCTGGTACAGGTGCGACCTGACCGAGCTGAGCACTGTCGAGGCGGCAGCCACGGTGGTGGTCCGGTCGGGCAGCCTGCGGGACGCGTTGAAGGCGACTTCTGGGCTGCGGTTGGGTTGCCAGCAGACCCGCTCCGGGGCGGGGCGGGGCGTGCAGACGCTGGTCCCGGTGGAGTGCGGCGGTCGGCACGACGCCGAGTTCGTCGGCGTGTGGCGTGCGCCGGACCGGCCGTACCCGGCCAGGGACGCCGACTGGGCCCCCCTCTACACCGGCTGCCGTAGCGTCCTCGGCCGGTACGTGGGTGTGCCGGACGACGACGATCTGCGGTTCCGCAGCGGTGTGGTGGTGCGCCCGCCCGGTGCGGGGCGCTGGCGCGTCGGTGACCGGGGGGTCCGCTGCTACCTGTGGCTGAGCGACCGTACGGTGACCGCGTCGTTGAAGGGCGCGGGCCCGGCCGGCCTGCCGGTGCGGACGAAGTGAGCACGGACGTCCGGTCGGCGTAGCGCGGTCCGCGCCGGACGGCGTAGCCCAAACCACTCGTCCCGCCCCCGCCGCCCCGGGCGAGGATCGTTCGGGTTGACTGGTGGGATGGACCAACCGACCGTCGAACTGCCGGCCCTGCCCCGACTGCTGGCCGCGCCCGAGCCCGGTTGGGTGGAGACCACCGACGTGATCGTGGTGGGGTCCGGGGTGGCGGGGTTGACCGCGGCGCTGCACCTGCGTGAGGCGGGCCTGCACGTCACGGTCGTCACCAAGGTCAACATTGACGACGGCTCGACCCGGTGGGCGCAGGGCGGCATCGCCGCGGTGCTCGACCCGGCGGACACCCCGGCGGCGCACGCCCGGGACACCGAGATCGCCGGGGTGGGGCTCTGCGACCCTGCGGCGGTCCGGGTGCTCGTCGAGGAGGGGCCGACCCGGCTGCGGGAGCTGATGCGGATCGGCGCCGAGTTCGATCGCCACCCCGACGGTTCGTTGATGTTGACCCGGGAGGGTGGGCACCGCGCGGACCGGATCGTGCACGCGGGCGGGGACGCGACAGGTGCCGAGGTGCAGCGAGCCCTGCACGCCGCCGTGCAGCGCGACCCGTGGATCCGGCTGGTCGAGCACGCCCTGGTGCTGGACCTGCTGCGGGCGCCCGGTGACGGCCCGGACGGGTTCGGTCCGGCCTGTGGGATCACCCTGCACGTACTCGGTGAGGGCAGCGAGGACGGCGTCGGCGCGCTGCTGGCCCGGGCGGTGGTGCTGGCCACCGGCGGGATGGGTCAGATCTTCGCGGCCACCACCAACCCGGCGGTCTCCACCGGAGACGGGGTGGCGCTGGCGATGCGGGCCGGCGCGGCGGTGACCGACGTGGAGTTCGTCCAGTTCCACCCGACCGCCCTGATCACCCCGCCCGGCGCGGGGGTGCCCGGCGCCGGCCACGCGCAGCAGCCGCTGGTCTCCGAGGCGCTGCGCGGCGAGGGCGCGTACCTGGTGGACTCCGACGGCAAGCGGTTCATGGTGGGCCAGCACGAGCTGGCCGAGCTGGCCCCCCGGGACGTGGTGGCCAAGGGCATCCACCGGGTGCTGCTGGCCACCGGCGCGGACCACGTCTTCCTCGACGCGCGGCACCTCGGCGGGGACTTCCTGGCCGGACGGTTCCCCACCATCGTGGCGTCCTGCCTGGCGATCGGTGTGGACCCGGCGACCGACCTGATCCCGGTGGCACCGGCTGCGCACTACGCCTCCGGCGGCGTCCGCACCGACCTGCGCGGCCGCACGTCGATCCCCGGCCTGTACGCCTGCGGCGAGGTCGCCTGCACCGGTGTGCACGGCGCGAACCGGCTGGCCAGCAACTCGCTGCTGGAGGGGCTGGTGTTCTCCCGGCGGATCGCCGACGACATCGCGGCCGGCCTGCCCGAGCAGGTTCAGCCTGCGGACACCGGTGCCTGGCGTGGCGGCACGGGCTGGGTGCTGCCCGCCGAGGTGACGCCGACCCTGCAACGGGCGATGACCCGGGGGGCCGGCGTGCTCCGGTCCGCGGCGACGCTGGCGGAGACGGCCGGGACGCTTACCGAGCTGGGTGCCGCCCGGGGCCGACCGCGGACCGCCGACTGGGAGGCGACAAACCTGCTCACGGTGGCGTCGACGCTTGTCGCCGCCGCGTACGCACGTGGGGAGACCCGCGGCTGCCACTGGCGGGAGGACTTCCCGACGGCCGACGAACGGTGGCTCGGCCACCTGGTCGGGTCGATCGGGGCGCAGGGCCGGGTGACGGAGCAGTGGGAGGGGAATTCGTGATCGAGTCGACGGAGACGGCGTTGCGGGCGGCCGGTTTGGATCCGGCGCACGTACGGCAGGTGATCGAGGGCGCGCTGGTCGAGGATCTCGGGCCGGACTTCCTCGACGTCACAAGCGTGGCCACCATTCCGGCGGAGCAGACCGACACCGCCGACCTGGTGGCCCGCGCCGACGGCGTGTTGGCCGGGCTGGCGGTGGCCGCCGCCGTGTTCGAGCTGGTGAGCGAGGTGACCGGCTTCGGTCGTACCGTCGAGGTGTCGCAGCTGGCCCGCGACGGTGAGCGGGTGGCCCGCGGCGACGTGCTGGCGACGGTGACCGGCCCGACCCGGCTGCTGCTCACCGCCGAACGGACGGCGTTGAACCTGCTCTGCCGGATGTCCGGTGTGGCCACCCACACGCGTGCCTGGGCGGACGCCCTGGCCGGCACGAAGGCGATGGTGCTGGACACCCGCAAGACGACGCCGGGTCTGCGGGCGCTGGAGAAGTACGCGGTGCGGGCCGGTGGCGGCACCAACAAGCGGATGGGCCTCTACGACGTGGCCATGATCAAGGACAACCACAAGCTGGCTGCCGGAGGCATCACGGCTGCCTACCGGCGGGTCCGGGAGGCGTTCCCGGAGGTGCCGGTGCAGGTCGAGGTGACCACCGTCGCCGAGGCGGTGGAGGCGGTCGAGGCCGGGGCGGACTTCCTGCTCTGCGACAACATGACCCCTCAGGTGCTGGCCGAGGCGGTGGCCGCGGTGGGCGACCGGGCGGAGCTGGAGGCGACCGGCGGACTGACCCTGGAGGTGGCGGGCCGGTACGCGGCCACCGGCGTGGACTTCCTCTCGGTGGGCGCGTTGACCCACTCGTCGCCGATCCTGGACATCGCGCTGGACCTGCGTAGCGAGTAGTTGTCTAGGCTGCGTGCGTGCTGCTCTGCATCGACATCGGAAACACCAACACCGTGCTGGCGACCTTCGACGGCGACAAGCTGGTGCACAACTGGCGGATCAAGACCGATGCCCGTTCGACGGCGGACGAGCTGGGTCTGATGTTCCGGGGTCTGCTCGCGGGGGACAACGTCGAGATCACCGGCGTGGCCGCCTGCTCCACCGTGCCGGCCGCGTTGCGGTCGCTGCGGACGATGCTCGGTCGGTACTACGCCGACCTGCCGAGCGTGATCGTCGAGCCGGGTGTGCGGACCGGGGTGCAGTTGGCGATCGACAACCCGAAGGAGGTGGGCGCCGACCGGGTGGTGAACACGCTTGCCGCGTACACCCTCTACGGCGGGCCGTCGATCGTTGTCGACTTCGGCACCACCACCAACTTCGACGTGATCAGCGGCCGGGGTGAGTTCCTCGGTGGCGCGTTCGCCCCGGGCATCGAGATCTCGTTCGACGCGTTGGCCGCCCGCGCGGCCCAGCTGCGCAAGGTCGAGGCGACCAAGCCTCGTTCGGTGATCGGCAAGAACACCGTGGAGTGCCTCCAGGCCGGCCTGTACTTCGGTTTCGCCGGGCAGGTGGACCGCATCGTCGAGCGGATGACCGAGGAGCTGGGCGAGGTGAAGGCGGTGATCGCCACCGGTGGCCTCGCCTCCCTGGTGATCAACGAGTGCCGCAGCATCACCCACCACGAGCCGATGATCACGCTGATCGGCCTGCGGATGGTCTACGAACGCAACCTCTGACCCGGCGGTTCAGTGGCGGCGGGAGCGCAGCACCAACGTCCGGTACGGCAGCTCGACGGTCTCCTGGCCGGCCAGGGCGGGGTGGGTGGCCAGCAGTTCGGTCAGCTCCTCCTCGACCCGCCGCCGATCCGCGTCGGGGGCGGTGAGCCAGTAGGAGCGGGTGCGGATCATGCCGCGTAGCTCGTCCGGGGTGAGGGTCGTGCGGTGCGTGAACTCGCGCGCCTCGATCGTGCCGAACGCCGGACCGAAGTCCGCGTCCTTCACGACGGTTTTGCCCGACTTGTCGTCGAGGTGGGCGATCCGGCCCAGTTCCGCCACCCAGTCGACGCTGTCGTCCCGGATGTTCCAGATGGGGGCGAAGGTGCCGCCGGGGCGCAGCACCCGGGCGATCTCGGCGTGCGCCGGCTCCCGGTCGAACCAGTGGTACGCCGTGCCGACCAGCACCGCGTCCGCCGCCGCGTCGGGCAGCGGCACGGCCTCGGCGCTGCCCGCCAGCGCCGTCGTGCCCGGGGTACTGCGGGCGAGTTGCGCCCGCATCCCCGGATCGGGCTCGACGGGTACGACCTGGTGGCCCAGGGCCTGGACGTCACGGGTCAGGATGCCGGTACCCGCGCCGAGGTCGACGATCCGGGCGTCGTCCAGCCCGTCGAGTGCCCAACGGATGGCGGCCTCGGGATAGCGGGGGCGGAACCGGTCGTAATCGCCCGCCGCGGCACCGAAGGACAGGGCGTGAGTGTGATCGACCATGACGGGCAGGTTATCCGGTAACAGGCCCCGGGGCGCTTGAGTACGCTCGGGCCTGACCCCCTGTATCTCCCGTGACGAGGAAGCGTGCCGTGAGCGAGCAGAACGCCGTGCCAGTGGACCCCGCCGACGACCTTCCCGAGCAGATGAAGGTCCGCCGGGAGAAGCGGGACCGGATGCTCGCCGAGGGCGTCGAGCCCTACCCGGTGGGCTTCCCCCGCACCACCACCCTGGCCGAGATCCGGACCCGCTACGCGGATCTGCCCACCGACACCGCCACCGGCGACGAGGTCTCGGTAACCGGCCGGGTGATCTTCGTACGCAACACCGGCAAGCTCTGCTTCGCGACCCTGCGCGACGGTGACGGCACCGAGTTGCAGGCCATGCTCTCCCTGGACCGGGTCGGTCCGGAGCGCCTGGAGACCTGGAAGCGCCTGGTCGACCTGGGCGACCACGTCGGCGTGACCGGTGAGGTGATCACCAGCCGCCGGGGCGAGCTGTCCGTGCTCGCGCAGCGGTGGGAGATGACCGCCAAGGCCCTGCGGCCGCTGCCGGTCGCCCACAAGCCGCTCTCCGAGGAGGCTCGGGTCCGGCAGCGCTACGTCGACCTGATCGTGCGGCCGCAGGCCCGGCAGATGGTCCGCACCCGGGCGGCAGCCGTACGCAGCCTGCGCGACTCACTGCACGGCCAGGGCTTCATCGAGGTGGAAACTCCGATGCTGCAACTCCTGCACGGCGGCGCGACGGCCCGACCCTTCGTGACCCACAGCAATGCGTTGAGCACCGATCTGTATCTGCGAATCGCTCCGGAACTGTTTCTGAAGCGCGCGGTCGTCGGTGGTGTGGACCGCGTCTTCGAGATCAACCGCAACTTCCGTAATGAGGGTGTCGACTCCTCGCACTCGCCCGAGTTCGCGATGCTGGAGACGTACCAGGCGTACGGCGACTACGACACGATCGGCGAGCTGACCCGTAATCTCGTGCAACAGGCGGCGATCGCGGTCAGCGGTTCGACGGTGGTGACCCACGCCGACGGGCGGGAGTTCGACCTGGGCGGCGAGTGGCGATCGGTGACCCTGTTCGGGGTCCTTTCCGAGGCGCTCGGCGAGGAGGTCACGGTCCGCACCGAACGTTCCCGGCTGGTGGAGTACGCGGACAAGGTGGGATTGGCCGTGGATCCGAAGTGGGGCCCCGGCAAGCTCGCCGAGGAACTGTTCGAGGAACTGGTCGTGCCCGGCCTGCAGGCGCCCACCTTCGTGCGGGACTACCCGGAGGAGACCAGCCCGCTCACCCGTGGGCACCGCAGCGAGCCAGGGCTGGCTGAGAAGTGGGACCTCTACGTGCTCGGTTTCGAACTGGGCACCGGGTACTCCGAGCTGGTCGACCCCGTGGTGCAGCGGGAACGGCTGGTGGCCCAGGCGCAGCTCGCGGCCCGTGGCGACGACGAGGCGATGCGTCTCGACGAGGACTTTCTTCGGGCCATGGAGTACGGAATGCCTCCGGCCGGGGGTATGGGAATGGGAATCGACCGGCTCTTGATGGCCCTGACCGGCCTCGGAATTCGGGAAACGATCCTCTTCCCGTTGGTCCGCCCGGAGTAGTCGTCCGCCAACCTCCCGCGAGTCGTAACGGCATCCTATTGACGGGGTGAGCAGCACGGGGGTTATTGTGCTCTCGTTAGCAGGAGCGCCCTGCTCGAAAGGAATGTGGGACGTGGCCAAGCAGATCATTCACAAGCTGGTCGATGACCTGGACGGTGGGGACGCTGACGAGACAGTCAAGTTCGCGCTCGACGGCGTTCAGTACGAGATCGACCTGTCCGGTGCCAACGCCGCGAAATTGCGCGACGTATTCGCCCCGTACGTCGGCGCCGGCACCAAGGTGGGTCGCGGTGGCGTGGTGATCGGTGGGCGGGCTGCCCGCGGTCGCGGTGGCGCCACCGCCGACCGGGAGCAGAACAAGGCGATCCGGGAGTGGGCCAAGAAGGCCGGCAAGGACATCTCGGACCGGGGTCGTATCCCGCAGGAGATCGTCGACGAGTACCACGCCAAGCGCTGACCCCGTTCAGCTGACCGGTGGCAGCTGCCACCGCAGGGCGACACCGACGCCGGTCCGGACATCCTCCGGGCCGGCGTCGCCGTATCCGCGTCCGGAGGGGGCTGGGTTCGCGGGCCCGGTTCGGGCGGGGTTGACGGGCCCGGATCGGGCGGGGCTCGCGGCCCGGTTCGGGCGGGTTCGCGGGCCGGGATGTTTTCTGGCCCGACCGGCGTTGTCCACAGGCAGTGGAGTAACTATCCACAACCTGTGGACAACTTCCCGAAAGGGTCGAGGCGCGGCTTCCCGCACGGGTCGGGTGGCGCCGATCGGCCCTCCGGAGGCCGTCGGAGGCCCTTCCCGGGCCCCTCGGGGCCGGCAGAGGGCTTCCGTCGAGTCGGTCGGATTTCGCTCTGCGCGTAGCGCCAGGGGTACCGGAACACCTCCTGAGCGCGGACGGTTGTTCAAAACGACGTGGAACTGACCCAGACCGGAGAGACACGACCTCAGCTGAGTCGGTAAGCGACGATAGAGTAAGGAGGCACGGACGCCCGTCCTGGACGTTCGTGCACCGGCCCCGCCAAGATCTTGACCATCAAGGCGCACGGCACGTGAGGAGCACGAGGGCATGTTCGAGCGGTTCACCGACCGAGCGCGACGGGTTGTCGTCCTGGCCCAAGAAGAGGCCCGGATGCTCAACCACAACTACATCGGTACGGAACACATCCTGCTGGGCCTGATCCACGAAGGTGAAGGCGTCGCGGCAAAGGCCCTGGAGAGCCTCGGCATCTCCCTGGAGGGCGTCCGCCAGCAGGTCGAGGAGATCATCGGCCAGGGTCAGCAGGCGCCGAGCGGGCACATTCCGTTCACGCCGCGGGCCAAGAAGGTGCTGGAGCTGTCGCTGCGCGAGGCGCTGCAGCTCGGCCACAACTACATCGGCACGGAGCACATCCTGCTCGGGCTGATCCGTGAGGGTGAGGGCGTCGCCGCCCAGGTGCTCGTCAAGCTCGGCGCCGACCTCAACCGGGTCCGCCAGCAGGTGATCCAGCTGCTCTCCGGCTACCAGGGCAAGGAGCCCGCTGCTGCGGGCGCCGCGCCGGGTGAGGCCGCGCCGTCCACCAGCCTCGTGCTGGACCAGTTCGGCCGCAACCTGACCCAGGCCGCCCGCGAGGGCAAGCTCGACCCGGTCATCGGGCGCGAGAAGGAAATCGAGCGGGTCATGCAGGTGCTCTCCCGCCGTACCAAGAACAACCCGGTCCTGATCGGTGAGCCCGGCGTCGGTAAGACGGCCGTGGTGGAGGGGCTTTCCCAGAAGATCATCAAGGGCGAGGTGCCCGAGACTCTCAAGGACAAGCAGCTCTACACGCTCGACCTCGGTGCACTGGTTGCCGGTTCCCGCTACCGCGGTGACTTCGAGGAGCGCCTCAAGAAGGTGCTCAAGGAGATCCGCACCCGCGGCGACATCATCCTGTTCATCGACGAGATCCACACCCTGGTGGGTGCGGGTGCCGCCGAGGGCGCGATCGACGCGGCGAGCATCCTCAAGCCGATGCTGGCCCGTGGTGAGCTGCAGACCATCGGCGCCACCACGCTGGATGAATACCGCAAGCACCTGGAGAAGGACGCCGCTCTCGAGCGCCGGTTCCAGCCGATCCAGGTGGGTGAGCCGTCGCTGGCGCACACCATCGAGATCCTCAAGGGCCTGCGCGACCGGTACGAGGCGCACCACCGCGTCTCGATCACGGACGCCGCTCTCGTGGCTGCCGCGACGCTGGCCGACCGGTACATCTCCGACCGCTTCCTGCCGGACAAGGCGATCGACCTGATCGACGAGGCCGGTGCCCGGATGCGGATCCGTCGGATGACCGCGCCGCCAGACCTGCGTGACTTCGACGAGCGCATCGCCCAGGTGCGTCGCGACAAGGAGTCCGCGATCGACGCGCAGGACTTCGAGCGCGCCGCCCAGCTGCGCGACAAGGAGAAGCAGCTCCTCGGCCAGAAGGCTCAGCGGGAGAAGGAGTGGAAGGCCGGTGACCTGGACGTCGTCAGCGAGGTCGACGACGAGCAGATCGCCGAGGTGCTCGGCAACTGGACGGGCATCCCGGTCTACAAGCTGACCGAGGAGGAGACCTCGCGCCTGCTGCGCATGGAGGACGAGCTGCACAAGCGCGTCATCGGCCAGGAGGACGCGGTCAAGGCGGTCTCGAAGGCGATCCGGCGTACCCGGGCCGGCCTGAAGGACCCGAAGCGCCCGTCGGGCTCGTTCATCTTCGCCGGTCCGTCCGGTGTCGGTAAGACCGAGCTGTCCAAGGCGCTCGCCGAGTTCCTCTTCGGCAGCGAGGACGCCCTCATCCAGCTGGACATGTCCGAGTTCCACGACCGGTACACGGTGTCCCGCCTCGTGGGTGCCCCTCCCGGCTACGTCGGCTACGACGAGGGCGGGCAGCTGACCGAGAAGGTGCGGCGTCGGCCGTTCTCGGTGGTCCTCTTCGACGAGATCGAGAAGGCCCACCCGGACGTGTTCAACACGCTCCTGCAGATCCTGGAGGACGGTCGGCTCACCGACGGTCAGGGCCGGATCGTGGACTTCAAGAACACGGTCATCATCCTGACCACCAACCTGGGCACCCGTGACGTGGCCAAGGCCGTGTCGCTGGGCTTCCAGCAGTCGGAGGACTCCGAGTCCAACTACGACCGGATGAAGCAGAAGGTCAACGACGAGCTCAAGCAGCACTTCCGGCCTGAGTTCCTCAACCGGATCGACGACACCATCGTCTTCCACCAGCTGCGCCAGAACGAGATCCTCTCGATCGTGGACATCATGATCCGGCGGATCGAGACGCAGCTGCACAACAAGGACATGGGTCTCGAGCTGACCGACAACGCGAAGAAGTACCTGTCCAAGAAGGGCTTCGACCCGGTTCTCGGTGCCCGTCCGCTTCGTCGCACCATCCAGCGCGACATCGAGGACAACCTGTCCGAGCGGATCCTCTTCAACGAGCTGACCCCCGGTCAGATCGTCGTGGTGGACTGCGAGGGCGACCCGGAGGACATCGACAAGTCCAAGCTCGTCTTCCGGGGCGCGGACAAGCCTGTCGAGGTTCCGGACGCCGTGCCCGCCGACCTCGGTGGCACCGCCGCCGGCAGCGCGGCAGCGGCCACGGACGAGGTGGCATAACCAGCAGCAAGGGGGCGGGGCCCCGGTGGCGTGAGCCACCGGGGCCCCGCCTTTTGCGCTACCCCCACAGGTCACATACCTCCGCCGTGCCTGTTTGCGCCCGCCGTGCCGCGCAAGATCTGCGCAACATCAGGGAAAGTGCTGCCTCCGGACGCCGTGAGGCAGCACTTTCCCTGATGTTGTGGGCCGAACACGATCTTGCGGCGAGGCGCGGCAGGGCGCTGCCCGCGCGGCGGGCGGGGTAGAGCAGGGCAGGGCAGGTCGGGGCGCGGTGGGTCAGGTGGTCAGGTCGGCTGTCGGGTGGGGTGGGCCGTCGCCGACGAGGCGGAAGCTGTCGGCTCCGGCCGGTTCGACAAGCCCGTCCTGCACGAGGCCGGCCAGGGCTCGGGCACGCTGGACGTCATCGGTCCAGACCTGGTCCAACAGTTGGTGCGGAACTGGCCCGATGGTCTCCCGGAGCACCCCGAGCAGCAGTCCGCGTACCTGCCGGTCGGTGCCCGCGTACCGCTGGGGACGCCGGCTCGGGCCGGTCGGTGGTGCCTGCCCGGAGGCCCGCCACGCGCAGACCGACTCGACGGGGCAGGCCGTACAGCGTGGTGACCGGGCTGTGCAGACCACCGCGCCCAGTTCCATGAAGGCGGCGCTGGCGAGTGCCGCCGCGGCCGGTTCCACCGGGAGCAGCTCCTCGGTGGCGACCAGGTCGGCGGGTCGGGTGACAGGTCCGGCGTCCGGTTCACCTGCCACAGCTCGGCAGACCACCCGTCGTACGTTCGTGTCGACCACCGGGTGCCGCTGCCCGTACGCGAACGCGGCCACCGCACGTGCCGTGTAGGTGCCCACGCCGGGCAGGGCCAGCAGTTGCTCCAGCCGGTCCGGCACCTGACCGCCGTGCCGCTCCACGATCGCGACCGCGCACTCCCGCAGTCGTACCGCCCGGCGGGGATAGCCGAGGCGCCCCCACATGCGGATCGCCTCGGCCTGGGTGTCGGCCGCCAGCGCGGCCGGGTCGGGCCAGCGGGCCAGCCAGGCGTGCCAGGCCGGCACCACCCGGACGACAGGGGTCTGCTGGAGCATGACCTCGCTGACCAGGATGGCCCACGGGGTGACCCCGGGTTCCCGCCATGGCAGGTCACGGGCGTGCTGCTGGAACCACCGGCTGACCAGTGTGGCGAAGTCGGGTTGAGTCATGGCGCCGTCGATGATGTCACGTGGTCGGTTCCCGCTGGATGGGCGGCTCGGGCGGGGTGTCGCGGTGACGATGGGCGGATCGGACAGAATGCGCTGATGAACGAGCTCGCGATCACCGTCATCGGCCGGGACCGGCCGGGCATCGTGGCCGACGTCGCCGAGGTGCTGGCCCGACTTGGCGCGAACCTCACCGACAGCACGATGACCCGGCTGCGGGGGCATTTCGCGATGACCCTCATCTGCACCGGGCCGGACGCCGCCGAGGTGGAGGCGGCGCTGGTGCCGCTGGCCGCCGAGGGTCAGCTGCTGGCGACCGTACGCGCGGTCACGCCGGACGGTGTGGTGGCCCCGGCGGGTGAGCCGTACGTGCTGGCGGTGCACGGTTCGGACCGGATGGGCATCGTCGCGGCGATGACCCGGGTGCTTGTGGACGCCGGCGGCAACGTGACCGACCTGAGCACCCGGTTGGCGGGTTCGCTCTACGTGGTGTTGGCCGAGGTCGAGTTGCCGGCGGGGGTCGCCGAGACGGTGACCGGGCGCCTGCACCGGACGGCCGCCGAGTTGGGGGTCGAGGTCACCCTTCGGCCGGCAGACCCGGACCTGCTGTGAGTGACGGGTGGAGCGGTCCGGACGACGGCCGGGACGTCGAGGCGTACGCCGGTCTGGGGGACTGGACGCCGGAGTCGCTGGGCGTGGCGGGCGAGGTGCGGGCCGTCGTTTCGGCCCCGCATCAGGTGTTGAGCCGGGCCGGGGACGAGGTGGATCCGACGGCCGAGGAGACGGTCCGGCTGGCCGCCGACCTGGTCGCCACGATGCGGGTCTCGCCGGGCTGCGTGGGGTTGGCGGCGCCGCAGGTAGGTGTGGCTGCCCGGGTCTTCGCCGTCGACGTGACGGGGCATCCGAAGGCGGTCACCGTGCACGGCACCTTCGTGCTCTGCAACGCCCGGGTGGTCGAGGCGACCCGCTGGAAGCCGGGTCGGGAGGGGTGCATGTCGGTGCCGGACCTGACCGGCGACGTGAAGCGGGCCAGTCGGCTGGTGGTGGAGGGTGACCTGCCGGGCAGTGGCGCCGCGGTCCGCCTGGTGACGGACGGCTTCGAGGCGCGGGCGTTGCAGCACGAGATCGACCACTGCGCCGGGCTGCTCTTCCTGGATCGGGTGGCCGGCGCGCACGCCGTCTACCAGCGCAAGGTCTACCTCTGAACGGGCACTCGGAGGTCGGTGCGTCCGTCCCCAGTGGAGGTTCGCCGCGCTGCTCCGGTGGCGCTCCGGCGCGTCGTGACGGGCTGGTGGGCGCCGCGCGGCTACGGTGGGGGGCATCATGCGTCTGACGGTCGGCCCCCTGCCACCCGCCGTGTACTGGCGGCGTCGCGCCGTCGTACTCGGAGCGGGGCTTCTTTTCCTGATTGTCCTGCTCTACTCGTGCACCGGCTCGGGTCGCTCCGGCGGTCGACCGAATGCGGGGGCGAGCCCGACGTCGACTGCGACGTCCACGGCGAGTCCCGGCCCGGGTGGTCTCGTGTTGACACCGCAGACGGGGGCCCCACCGGCGTCCGGGTCAGCCGATCCGAACGCTCCCGACCGGTCGGCCGATCCGAATGCCACGGACCCGAGCCCCGAGACCACAAGCAACAACCCGCCGCCCGGCTCGGCCGCCGGGTCGGGCGACGACGACGGCACCTGCACCGACGCGGAGATCAGCGTGACCTCGGTGGCGCGGCCCACCTCGGTGCAGCGCGGCGCGGTGGTCGACCTGCAACTGAAGATCAAGAACACCTCGGAGCGTACGTGCAGCCGCAACGTCGGCGCCGACCTCCAGGAGATCTTCATCAAGGCCGGTGCCGAGAAGGTGTGGTCCTCGGACACCTGCGGCAAGGTCCAGGGTTCGGATGTGCAGTCCTTCACGCCCGGGTTCGAGCGCTCCTACGAGGTGGGCTGGAACGGGCGGGACACCACCCGGTGCGATGGCGCCGGGCTGGCCGCCGGCCCGTTCCCGCAGGCCGGGACCTACCAGGTGTTCGCGCGGGTGGGCACCAAGTACAGCGCACCCGTGAAGATCACCATCACCGGCTGAGCCGGGTCAGACGTACCGCTCCAGGATGGATGCCTCGGCGAGCCGGGACAGACCCTCGCGGACGCCCCGGGCGCGGGCGTCGCCCACGCCCTCGACTGCCTGCAGGTCCTCCACCGTGGCGCCCAGCAGCCGCTGGAGGCTGCCGAAGTGCAGCACCAGGCGGTCGACTACGGCCACCGGCAGACGCGGCACCTTGGCCAGCAGCCGGAAGCCACGCGGGCTGACGGCGGCGTCCAGCGCGTCCGAGGCGGCCGGATAGCCGATGGCCTTGGCGACCGACACCAGGTCGATCAACTCGGTGGCACCGAGGAGATCCAGCTCGACGAGCGCCTCGTCCAGCGTGCGGGACTTGCGGCCGACCGGGAGGTAGTCCCGGATGACAAGCGTGCGGTCGGCGTCGACGCCGGCCATCAGCTCGTCGAGCTGAAGGGCGAGCAGTCGACCGTCGGTGCCCAGCTCCACGACGTAACCGGCGATCTCGTCGGCGATCCGGCGAACCATCTCCAGCCGCTGCACCACAGCCACCGCGTCGCGGACGGTGACCAGATCCTCGATCTCGAGTGCGGAGAGCGTGCCCGAGACCTCGTCCAGCCGGAGCTTGTATCGCTCGAGGGTGGCCAGCGCCTGGTTGGCGCGGGAGAGGATCGCCGCCGAGTCGTCGAGGACGTGTCGCTGGCCGTTGACGTAGAGGCTGATGATCCGCATCGACTGGCTGACCGAGATCACCGGGTAACCGGTCTGCCGAGCGACCCGCTCGGCGGTGCGGTGCCGGGTGCCCGACTCCTCCGTCGGGATGGACGGGTCGGGCATGAGGTGCACGGCCGCCCGGACGATGCGGGTGCCGTCGCTGGAGAGCACCACGGCGCCGTCCATCTTGCACAGCTCCCGGACCCGGGTCGCGGAGAACTCCACGTCCAGCGGGAAGCCGCCGGTGCAGAGACCCTCGACGACCTTGTCGTAGCCGAGCACGATGAGTGCGCCCGTGCGCCCCCGCAGGATGCGCTCCAACCCGTCCCGCAGCGCGGTGCCGGGTGCCATCAGGGCGAGGTTCGCCCGCAACGGATCGCCGGCGCTCCCGGCAGCGGCGGTCACGCTCACGCTGATCGGGCGGGCTGGCGAGCCCACGGCGCCGGTGCGGGCCTGGGGCGGCGCGCCGGCAGGCTTGGTGGTATCGCGGTCGATCGGCACGGGCACAGTCTACGGACTGCCGTGCGGTGGGTGCTGTCGTGGTTACTGTGATGTGTCACGATGCGGCCCTTCGAACCGTTTCCACTTGCGCCGATGCTGTCCGGTATCGCCGTCCGCGTCGACACACTGGGTCACTCGGCGGACGCGCGGGCCGCATGATGCAGTGCCGAGCGCACGTCAGTGACCTCGGTCACCCGCATCTGCTCGGGCCCGGCGCCGGTGCTGGTCGGGCCGCAACCCGGGGGGACCAGCGCCACCTTGAACCCCAGACGGGCCGCCTCGGCCAGCCGGCGCGGCACCGCCCCGACCCGGCGCACCTCGCCGGTCAGCCCCACTTCGCCGATCGCCACGAGGTGCGGGGCGATCGCCAGGTTGAGCCCGCCGGAGGCGACCGCCAGCGCGACGGCCAGGTCGGCCGCCGGCTCCACCACCCGGATGCCGCCCACGGTGGCCGCGAAGACCTCGCGGTCGTGCAGGGTCAACCGCTCGGTGCGTCGTTGCAGGACCGCGAGCACCATCGCCAGGCGGGCGGAGTCGAGGCCGGAGACCGTACGACGGGGCGAGCCGGCCACCGTCGCGCCGATCAGGGCCTGCACCTCGGTGACCAGGGCTCGCCGCCCCTCCATGGCCACCGTCACACACGTGCCGGGCACGGGTTCCGAGTAGCGGGTGAGGAACAGCCCGGACGGGTCGGCCAGGCTGCTGATGCCACCCTCGTGCATCTCGAAGCAGCCGACCTCGTCGGCCGCGCCGAACCGGTTCTTGACGCCGCGTACCAGCCGCAGCGAGGAGTGCTTGTCGCCCTCGAAGTGCAGCACCACGTCGACCAGGTGCTCCAGCACCCGGGGACCGGCCACCTGGCCGTCCTTGGTGACGTGCCCGACCAGCACTGTCGCGATGCCCCGCTCCTTGGCGACCGAGACCAGCGCGGCGGTGACCGCGCGCACCTGCGTCACCCCGCCGGGCACGCCCTCGGTGCCGGTGGTCGAGATGGTCTGCACCGAGTCGAGCACCAGCAGGCCGGGCTTGACCGTGTCGAGGTGCCCGAGCACCGAGCCCAGGTCGCTCTCGGCCGCCAGGTAGAGCTTGTCGTGCAGGGTGCCCATCCGCTCGGCACGCAACCGGACCTGGCTGACCGACTCTTCCCCGCTGACCACGAGGGAGGGGCTGCCGGCGCCCACCGCCCAGTGCTGCGCCACGTCGAGCAGGAGGGTGGACTTGCCGACGCCGGGCTCGCCGGCGAGCAGCACCACGGCCCCGGGCACCAGCCCGCCGCCGAGCACCCGGTCGAGCTCACTCACACCTGTGGGCACGGCACGGGCCGGGGCCGCGCTGATGGTGGCGATCGGCCGGGCCGGCTCGGACGGCAGCCGGGAGCTGACCACTCGACCGGCCACCGTCGGGCCGGTGACAGTGCTCTCGACCACCGCGCCCCACTCGCCGCACTCCGGGCAGCGGCCCACCCACTTGGGCGGCTGGTGCCCGCAGGCGTCGCACTCGTATGCCGGACGCGGCTCGCGGGTGGCGGACCGGCCGCGGGCGGCACCGGCCGTGCCGGCACGCGGAGAGGTCGATCGGGAGGTGGTCACACCAGGACGCTAGCCCTCTCGTACGACGAAAACACCCCGGCGTGGTGGTTCCCACGCCGGGGCGTTCGTCGATGTCGGGGTCGGGTCAGTCGTGGGTGGTGCCACCCTCGTCGCCCTCGTGGCCGCCCTCACGCTCGATGATCGGCGAGACGGGCGCGGCCGGGGTGAGCGGCACCGCGATCGGCGCCTGACCGGTGACCGTGTTGCCGTTGCCGAAGTCGAAGGTCACGACGACGCTCTGGCCGGAGCGCAGCGCCTCGGTGAGGCCCACCAGCCGCAGCTGGGTGGTGGCCTCCGAGTTGAGCTGGAGGTAGCTCAGCGGGGCCAGCTCGATCCGGGCGGGCTGGCCGGGCGCGGCGGCGCTCGCCGAGCCCGACGCCCGCGCCGACTCCGGGGCGGACGGGGTCGCCGAGGACGAACCGGTCTCGGACGGGGTCGCCGACGGGCTGGCCGAGCCGGACTCGGGGGCCGACGGGGTGGCCGAGCCGGACGCGGAGGTCGACGGCGTGGCGGAGGCCGACTCCGAGGCGGACGGCGTCGGGCTCGCCGAGCCGCCCGAGATCACCACGTCGCGGGCGCCCTGGGTGGTGACGGTGACCGTCACGGTGTTCTTCGAGTCGTTGTAGATCACGGCGTTGAGCGGGGCGTCCTGGCCGGCCCGGTAGCCCTCGGTGCCCGGGTAGGTGACCAGCAGGCCACGCACCGAGTAGACGCCGTTGGGGCTCGTGAGGTTGACGCCCTGGACCGACGGCTCCTTCAAAGCCGTCTCGGCGATCTGGCCGGCGCCGCATCCGGACGCGAGCAGGCTGGTAGCAGCCGCCATCCCGGACAGCAGCAGGGCTGCCCGCCGGGATCCCCTGATCGAGCGCGTCACGTCGGTCCTCCTCGTTACGATCCCCACCCGGCCGCACGCCGGGCACGGTGGCCATACCCGCGCAGACCGCGCTCCAGGGTAGTTGGAGCTGATCGAGGCCCGCACGCGGACCCGGCAATGCCACCTCTCCGGGTGCCCCTCACACCACCCGACCGCTCGCGACCAGCAGGACGACGTCGATCAGGGCCACCAGCATGACCGCCCGGAAGGCGGACACCGGCCGCCGGCCCGCCCGGGCCGCCGAGCGTCCGGCGTACCAGCTCAGTGGCGGCACGACGGCGGCCGTGCCGACCGCCGCCAGCCCGAGGGCCGACGGTGGCCCGGGCGGCCCCAGGACCAGGACGGCGGTCGCGGCGAGGAGCAGCCCGGCCGCCGCCGCCCGGCTGCCCGCCGCGCCGAGGCGGTGCGGCAGGCCCCGCACCCCCGTGCGGGCGTCGTCGGCCAGGTCGGGCAGCACGTTCGCGAAGTGCGCGCCGGCGCCCAGGCAGGCCGCCGCCGCCGGCAGCCAGGCCGGCGGGGTCGGCTCGCCAGGGAGCGCCAGCACCACGAAGGCGGGCAGCGCGCCGAACGACACGGCGTAGGGCAGCACCGAGAAGGCGGTGGCCTTGAGCGGCCAGTCGTAGAGCAGCGCGGAGACCAGGGCGATCGTGAGCCAGAGCGCCGCCACGGGGTTCGTGGTCAGCGCCAGCAGCGGGCAGGCCAGCGCGGCCACCGCAGCGGCCCAGGCCGTGACGCGCCGGCCCACCGCGCCGGCGGCGACCGGTTTGTCGGTACGCCCCACAGTGGCGTCCCGCTCGGCGTCCAACGCGTCGTTGGTCCAGCCGACGGCGAGCTGGCTGGCGAGTACGGCGAGCACCACCGAGACAATTCCCGACGGTCGGTGCCCCACTCCCCAGGCCAGCAGACCGGACACCGTGGTCACTGCGGCGGCCGGTTCCGGATGGCTCGCTCTGACCAGCCCTAACACCCTCGACGACATAAGGGAAGTCTGGTCGTTACCGAGCAGTCGTGCCACGCTCGGTGCCATGCGAGACGTGGCTGCGGCCGCGGCGTCCACCGGTCCCCGGGTGCTGCCGCGCAACGATCCGCGCCAGTACGACGACCTGGCCGGTGAGTGGTGGCGGCCCGATGGCGCGTTCGCGATGCTGCACTGGCTGGCCGCGGCCCGCGCGGCGCTCGTGCCGCCGGCGACGCGCCCGGGTGCGGTCCTGGTCGACCTGGGCTGCGGCGCCGGGCTGCTCGCGCCGCATGTCGCCGGCAGGGGATACCGGCATGTCGGTGTCGACCTGACCCGCTCGGCGTTGGTCCAGGCCGCCGGGCACGGGGTGCGCGTGGTCCAGGGTGATGTCACGGCGGTGCCGCTGCCGGACGGTTGCGCCGACGTGGTCTCCGCCGGTGAGCTGCTGGAACATGTGCCCGACTGGCGGCGCGCGGTGGCCGAGGCGTGTCGGTTGCTGCGCCCGAATGGCCTCCTGGTGCTGGACACCCTGAATGACACGGCGCTGGCCCGGCTGGTCGCGGTGCGGATCGCCGAGCGGCTGCCGACGGTGCCACGGGGTATCCACGATCCACGGTTGTTCGTGGACGCTCGTGCCCTCGTTGCCGAGTGCGCCCGGCACGGTGTCGAGCTGCACCTGCGCGGCATCCGACCGCAGGTGGGCGGCCTGCTCGCCTGGCTGGTGCGGCGGGCACGCGCGGCGCGGGCGCCGGGCGCGACGTCCACAGGGCGTGCGCCGCGCATCGTGCCGACCCGGTCCACCGCCGTGCTCTACCAGGGCCAGGGGGTCCGCAGAGGATAGTCCGCTCGTGGCGGGGGTATGGGGACGCCGAGAAGGGAGCGATATGACGGTGCACGCGCTTGAGGCGGCCCGCCGGTTGGCGCCGCGATTCGCCGCGCGGGCGGCGGAGCACGACCGGGACGGCTCCTTTCCGGTCGACGACTTCCGTGATCTGCGGGAGGCGGGCCTGTTCGGGTTGATGGTGCCCCGCGCGCTGGGCGGCCTGGGCGCCAGCTTCGCCGAGTACGCGGCGGTGGCCACCGAACTTGCCCGGGGCAACGGCGCGACGGCGCTGGTGTTCAATATGCACGCCTCGGTGACCGGTGCGCTCGGCGCGGTGACCGAGGAGTTGGCCGAGGCGCTGGGCGTACCGGACGAGGCGCTGGCGGCCCGGGACCGGCTGCTCACCGCCGCCGCCCAGGGCTCCTGGTACGCCGTCGCGATGAGCGAGCGCGGCGCCGGTGCCCGACTCTCCCAGCTGAACACGGTCTACGAGCCGACCGACGGCGGGTGGCACCTCAAGGGCAGCAAGACCTTCTGCTCGGGGGCGGGGCACGCCGACGGTTACCTGGTGGCGGCGCGCAGCTCCGCCGACCAGTCGGTGGTGTCGCAGTTCCTGGTGCCGGCCGGTGACGGGCTGACCGTCGAGCCGACCTGGGACGCCCTCGGCATGCGTGCCACCTCGTCGCACGACCTGCACCTGGACGTCACAGTGCCGGCCGACCGGCTGCTCGGCGGCGTGGAGGGGCTGGCGCTTGTGGTCGCCCAGCTGATGCCGCACTGGTTGGTGGCCAGTTACGCGGCCGTCTACGTGGGGGTGGCCCGGGCGGCGATCGACGCGGCGGCCGAGCATCTCAACGCCCGCAACCTGGCCGGCCTGCCGGCGGTGCGGGCCCGGCTGGGTCGGGCGGACGCGGCGACGGCGGCGGCCCAACTGGTGGTGGCCGAGGCGGCCCGTCGGGTGGACGACGCCCCGGGCGACGCGGAGACCAACCGCTGGGTGTGGCGGGCGAAGCTGCTCGCGGGCACCACGGCAGCCGAGGTGGCGGCGTCGGTGCTGGAGGCGGCGGGCACGTCGGCGACCCGGCGCGGTCATCCGTTGGAGCGGCTCTACCGGGACGCCCGCTGCGGCTCACTGCACCCGGCCACCTCGGACGTCTGCGCCGACTGGCTGGGCATCGCCGCGCTGGGCGGGGACCCGGACCGCGACGGATCGGCACCGCGTTGGTGAGCCGGCGCCGCGGGACACGTACGGAGGAGAGGCCGGCCCGGGAGGCCGGTGGGACGACCAGGGGGAGGACAGCGTTTGACGAGAGGTGGGGATCGTGTCCGTACCAGTGATCGCGGGGCTCGGGACGGCGCAGCCGCCGTCCGCTTCGCAGGACGAGTTGTGGGAGGGGTTCTTCTCCCGGCACTTCTCCGGCACCACCCGGTCGTTGGCCCAACGCATCTTCGCGAATTCGGGGGTGACCCGACGTCAGGCCGCGGTCAACCCGTTGCTGGAGGACGTCTCGGACTGGCCGACCGAGCGCCGGATGCGGCGCTACCAGGTGGAGGCGTTGCCGCTGGGTAAGGAGGCGGTGGGGCGTGCGCTGACGGCGGCCGGGCTGGACGCCGGTGACGTGGGCCTGTTCATCGTCTGCTCCTGCACCGGGTACGCCACCCCGGGGCTGGACATCCTGCTCGCCCGTGACCTGGGCATGGCACCGGACACCCAGCGGATGTTCGTCGGCCACATGGGCTGCTACGCGGCGCTTCCGGGGTTGGGCGCGGCGAGTGACTTCGTCACCGCCCGGGGTCGTCCGGCGCTGCTGCTCTGCGCGGAGCTGACCAGCCTGCACATCCAGCCGTCCACCGCACGGGTGGACACCCAGCAGATCGTGTCGCACGCGCTCTTCTCGGACGCCGCGGTCGCCGCCGTGGTGGTGCCGGGCGGCCGGGGGTACGCGTTGCGCGAGGTCACGTCGGTCACCGACACCTCGACCGCCGACCACATGACCTGGGACGTCACCGACGCCGGGTTCCGGATGGGGTTGTCGCCGAAGGTGCCGCAGGTGCTCTCCCGGCACGTTCGTGCCCTGGTGGACGGCCTGCTGGCCCGGCACGGCGGCGTCAGCTCCGACGTGGACGGCTGGGCCGTGCATCCCGGTGGGCCACGCATCCTCAACGTGGTCGAGCGGGAGTTGGCGCTGCCGCCGGAGGCGTTGGCCGCGTCCCGGGCGACGCTCGACGAGCACGGCAACTGCTCCTCACCGACCGTCCTGTTGATCCTGGACCGTTTGATGCGTTCGACGCCGTCGCCCCGACGGGTCCTGATGCTGGCGTTCGGTCCGGGCCTCACCCTGTACGCGGCTCTGCTCGATCGACAGGACTGAGCGTCCGGCCGGTACGCTCACCACATGGATGCGGCGGACGACCGGTTGCGGTCGGCGGTGCTGGCCGGGGTGGCGGTGGCCGCCCTGGCGGTGGGCGGTTGGTGGTGGCGGGCCGCCGCTCCGGACACGACTGCCGGTTCGGTTCGTCCGGAGGCGACGCCGAGCACGGGGCCGTCGGTCAGCACCGCCCTGGAGCGGCTCGTGGCCTCGGGGGTGCCCGAGGGGCGGGTGACGTTTCGGGTGGATCCTCAGACCGGCGAGGCCGTCGAGGTCGAGCGCCGCCCGGCGATCGACCCGCAGTCGTCGCGCACCCTCGGCTCCGAGGACGCCCCGGGCGATCTGCCCGTGTTCCTGTCGACGGTCTGGCGGGAGCAGCGGGAACTCGCCCCGGGCGAGGATGTGACCAGGCAGGCCGACAACGACGGCACCCACTATGTGCTGCAGTACCGGTGCACCCGGCCCGGCACGCTGGCCGTGGCCGGTGCCGGGGCCGAGATCGCCGGTCCGGCGCGCATCGACTGCGACGGCGCGGTGGCCACCGCCGACGTGCTGCCCGGCAGCGGGCCGTTCCGGGTCTCGCTGTCGGCCGTGGGCGACCAACCCATCGACGTCGAGGCGCAACTCGTCGCGATTCCCTGAGCGGGAGGGCCGGTCAGGCGGCGAGGGTGGCCAGGTCCTGCCGGTACGCCTCGACCGGCCCCACCTCGGGCAGCACCCGGGTCACGACGCCCGAGCGGTCGACAAGCAGTGCGGTAAGTGTGCCGGGGCGGGCCGGTTGACCCAGGAACGAGCGCAGCCCGCCGGCGGGGTCGGCAAGTGTCCGTACGCCGTTCGCTGGCGGCGGGGTCTCGACCGTCCGTCCGCCGGCCACGGTGATCACGGCGACGCCGGCCGGTGCCGCCGCGGCCGCCTCGACGACCCGCTCCGGGCAGGGGCAGCCGTCCACCAGGATGATCATGGCGGGCAGCAGGCCGCGCAGCGGGACCGGTGCCTGGGAGGCGTCGACCAGGTCCAACGCGGGCAGCGGCCGGCCGGTGAGCGCGACTGGTGGCGTGGCGGGTGCCGGGGTGGGTCGGTCGGTGCCCCGGCCGGCGCGGGGCCAGGTCACGGCGAGCAGGCCGGCCAGGGTGGTGAGCAGCGCCACCAACAGGACCACCAGCGGGAGGGTGAGGGCCTGGTGCCCGCTGTGGCGGCCGGCCGACCGGCGCAGCTCGCGGCGTACCTGCGCGGCCTCGCTGGCCAGGGCCGAGGCGTCATCGGGAACGACGACGCGACCCCACTCGGGTGGCAGGTCGGGCAGGCCGTCGGGCGGCCCGTGGCCCTCTGCGTCCGGCTTGCCCATCGGACCCCCAGGAAGCGTCTCGTGAGCGGCGTGTGACTCGGCCTCAAGCGTCCCGCACCGGGGGCACCTCCCGCTACACCTGGGCGCACTTCCGCCGGGCGGGATACCATGGGAGGAGCGCATAGCCCTTGATCTCGACGTTCTGTTCACCCGTATCGGGAAGTCATCCGTGCGTTACAGAGCGTGTTCGAACCATCGGTTTGACCGCCTGTCAAGCTGAAGAAAGACCTCTCACAGGGCCCCTGAGCTGCGCCAATGGTCAGGACATCGGTGAGACATCGTTGCCTGACCGTGTTACCCTAGACACAGCGAAAGGGGTTTCGAACCTATGGTTTTCAGTGTCGGCGAGACCGTTGTTTACCCCCACCACGGGGCCGCACTCATCGAGGCAATCGAGACTCGGGTCATCAAGGGCGAGCCTAAGCAATATCTCGTCCTGAGGGTCGCGCAGGGTGACCTGACGGTCCGGGTGCCGGCCGAGAATGCCGAGATCGTGGGCGTCCGTGAGGTGGTCGGCGAAGAGGGCCTCGGTAAGGTCTTCGACGTTCTCCGGGCTCCGCACACCGAGGAGCCGACCAACTGGTCGCGGCGTTACAAGGCAAACCTGGAAAAGCTGGCCTCCGGCAATCCGCTGAAGGTCGCCGAGGTCGTGCGTGACCTGTGGCGCCGGGAGCGGGAGCGGGGCCTCTCCGCAGGCGAGAAGCGGATGCTGGCCAAGGCCCGCGACATTCTCGTCGGCGAGGTCGCGCTGGCTGAGAAGAGCACCAAGGACGAGGCGGAGACGCTGCTCGACAAGGTCCTCACCGAGGCCTAGTCCGCACAGCATCGTCGTACCCACTTCGTAGCGAAGAAACCACCGAGGACCGTGACGTGACCGCGCAGCTCAATCCGCGCGGTGACGTCGCGGTCCTCGTGCCTGCGGCGGGTGCCGGCGTACGGCTCGGTCCCGGCCGACCGAAGGCGCTGCGCCTGCTCGCGGGCGAGCCGCTGCTGGTGCACGCCGTGCGCCGGCTCGCCGCCGCCGCATCGGTGCACACGATCGTGGTGGCCGCGCCCGTGGCCGAGGTGGCGGGCGTCCGTGAGCTGTTGGCCCCGGTGGCGCCGGTGATCGTGGTGCCCGGTGGCGCCGAGCGGCAGGCATCGGTCGCCGCCGCGCTGGCAGCGGTACCGGCCGGTCCGTCGATCATCCTGGTGCACGACGCCGCCCGCGCCTTGACCCCACCCGAGCTCGTCGAATCGGTAGCCGCCGCGGTCCGTGCTGGTCGGGCCGCCGTGATACCGGTCCTGCCGGTCGTCGACACGATCAAGGAGGTCGACGTCGACGAGGTGGTGCTGGGCACCGTCGACCGGGCCGCCCTGCGGGCGGTGCAGACCCCGCAGGGCTTCCGCCGGTCCGTCCTGACCGCCGCGCACGCCGCGGCCGGCGATCCGCTCACCGACGACGCGGGCCTGGTCGAGAAGCAGGGCGTCGCGGTGAGCTGCGTGCCCGGATCGGAGTACGCCCTGAAGATCACCCGTCCGTTCGACCTGGCGTTGGCCGAGCACCTGCTCGCGGCTGGCGGCTGACGCGTAACCTCTGCTCATGATCGTTCCTCGGGTGGCCATCGGCACCGACGTGCACGCGTTCGAGCCGGGCCGGCCCTGCTGGGTGGCCGGGCTGCTCTGGCCCGACCAGGACGGTCTCGCCGGGCACTCGGACGCCGACGTCGCCGCCCATGCCGCCTGCAACGCGCTGCTCTCCGCCGCCGGTCTCGGTGACCTCGGCGCAGCCTTCGGGGTGGGCCAGCCGGAGTGGGCCGGGGCGTCCGGAGTGGCGCTGCTGGCCGAGACGGCCCGCCGGGTGCGGGCCGCCGGCCTGGAGATCGGCAACGTGTCAGTGCAGATCGTCGGCAACCGCCCCAAGATCGGCCGCCGTCGGGACGAGGCCCAGCAGGTGCTCTCCGACGCTGTAGGCGCCCCGGTCACCGTCTCCGCCGCGACCACCGACGGGCTCGGTTTCACAGGCCGTGAGGAAGGCCTGGCGGGCATCGCGGTCGCCCTGGTGTACGACGCGCCGGCCGCCTAGGCTCGCCGCGATGTCCACCGAACCCGCCCCCGACCGGTTCGCCGGCGACGGCTATCTCGAACGCGCCCAGCTCCTCGCCGAGCTGGGACGCCACGACGAGGCGGCCGGCGAGCTGACCGAGGGGCTCGTGCTGAAGCCCGCGGATTCGCAAGCCCTCACCATGCTGGCCCGGGTGCATCTCGCCGCCGACCGGCCGGTCGACGCGCTCGCCGCCGCCGACGCGGCAGTGGCCGCCGCACCGGAGGCGCTGCCGGCGCTGGTCGTCCGGGCCCTGGCGCTTGTCGACCTGGGGCGCTACGCCGACGCGGCGACCACTGCCGATCGACTCCTGGCGCTCGGGCCGACCGACGCGTACGCCCAGCGCAGCGCGGCGGCGATCCTGGCCGATTCGCGCAACGGGCAGCCGGCGCTGAACGCGGCCTGGCGTGGGGTGGAGCTGGCCCCGCAGGAGCCGCAGGCGCACCTGGTGCTCAGCCTGGTCGCGGCCCGGCTGGGGCTGTTCGACCTGGCCGAGCGGGCCTACCGGGAGGCCCTGCGGCTCGATCCGCGCCTCACCGACGCCGGGCACGACGTCGGCGTTCTGCGCCTGGAGCAGCGCCGCTGGGCGGAGGCGTTGGAGCAGGTCGCGGAGACGGTGACGCTCGGCCCGAGCCGGATCGACTCCCCGCGTACCCTCGCGTACGGCCTGTACCGCCTGGTGCTCTACGGCGCGGGCTGGTCGTTGGTCGCCGCGGTGGTGGTGGCGTTCGCGGCCTCGACGAGTGACGGGTTCTCTCGTGTCCTGGCGGTGCTCGCGGCCCTGGCCGGCGGCGTCGTGGTCTGGCAGCTCGCGGCCCGCCTGCCGGGGCTCACCCGGACCGTCCTCCCCGCCATGCTGCGCGCGGACCGCACGATGGCCCTGGCGATCTACGCGGTGGCCGCCGCGCCGCTGCTACTGCTCGTGTACGCGGTGGTCGGCTCCCCGTGGCCGCTGGTGCTGGCGATCGTCGCCACCGCGATAGCCGAGTTCGCCATCTTCACCAGAACAACCTTCCGCTAACCAAAGCAAACCCACCAAAGGCAACACCCCAACAGCTCAACAAGCGTCTGTCAGCTCGCCCACGTCAGGGTTTTCGCCGGAGCCCGACCCGCGCAGGGATCAAGCCTGACCGCCCGGAGCGGGTCGGGCTCCGGCGAAAACCCCCCACAGAGCGACTAGACAGAACGCGCCCAAGTCCAGGCGTACCCCTCGTCCTCGCAGGCGCGCGCCGCGTCGCACAGGTCGAGGGGACGGAAGGTGTCCACCATGACTGCCAGCTCGTCGAAGTAGTCCACGCCGATGGAACGTTCGGCGGCACCCGGCTGCGGCCCATGGGTGAAACCGGACGGGTGCAGCGAGATCGAGCCCTGCTCGATGCCGGAGCCGCGCCGGGCCTCGTAGTTGCCGCCGGTGTAGAAGAGCATCTCGTCGGAGTCCACGTTGTGGTGGTTGTACGGAACCGGGATCGACTGCGGGTGGTAGTCGACCTTGCGGGGCACGAACGAGCAGATGACGAAGTTGGGGCCCTGGAAGGTCTGGTGCACGGGCGGGGGCTGGTGGATGCGGCCGGTGATCGGCTCGAAGTCGTGGATGGAGAACGCCCACGGGTAGAGGTGCCCGTCCCAGCCGACCACGTCGAACGGGTGGTTCGCGTACACGTAGCGGGTCCAACCACGACGGTGGCGGACCAGCACCTCGACCTCCTCGCCGTCGACGAGCAGCGGCGCGTCCGGGCCGCGGACGTCGCGCTCGCAGTACGGCGAGTGCTCCAGGAACTGGCCCCGGACGGAGAGGTAGCGCTTGGGTGGGCCGATGTGCCCGGCGGCCTCGACGGTGAGCAGCCGGACGGGCTGGTCGCCGGTGGGCACCAGCCGGTGGATGGTCGAGGTGGGGATGACGACGTAGTCGCCCGCGACCGCGTCCAGCGCCCCGAACGGCGACTCGACCCGCAGGGTGCCCGCCTCGACGTAGAGGCAGTGGTCGCCGGTGGCGTCGCGGAACAGCGGCGAGGGCCGGTCGGCGAGCACGTACCCGATGCGGACGTCGTCGTTGGCGAGCAGGTACTGCCGGCCGAGGATCGGGTCGGCACCGCCCGCGTCGAGTTTGTGGGTGCGCAGGTGACGCGGCTTGAGTGGCAGGTTCGGCGTACGGGTGAACGTGGACGGGGTGAACTCGTCGGCGGCCAGGATCGCGGTGGGCGCGTGCCGGTGGTAGAGCAGGGACGAGTCGGAGGAGAAGCCCTCCTGACCCATCAGCTCCTCGGCGTAGAGGCTGCCGTCGGGCTGGCGGAACTGGGTGTGGCGCTTGCGCGGCACCTCGCCGACGCTGCGGTAGTACGGCATCTCGCCTCCCGATATATCCCGTTCACCGGCCGAGAGCGTCCGATAATCGGACGCTGTTGTCCGTTCCTCGTAGCGTCCCGTACATTCTTGTTCCGTGTCAACGCAGGTGCCCGCGCTCCTCGACGGCCTGGTGGACGACGCCGCCGTCTTCCCACCGGGCAGCGCCGCGCTGCCCGACGCCCTGGCCGCTCACCGCCGGCACCGCACCTCCTGGTACGCCGACCTGGTGGGCCCGCTGCTCCTGCCCGCCTCGACCGTGGCGGCCGGCGCGCTGAACGGTCTCGTCGACCCGGCCGAGCGCATGGTGGTCGGGCTCATCGGGGACACCGGGATCGGTCGGCTGCCCCTCGCGCTCTCGAACCTGGCGGCCAACGGCGTGACCGCGCGTCAGGTCGAGGTGGCCGTCGCCAAGCGCGGCGAGGACCCGCTGCCCGGCATCGCCGAGCTGCTGCGGCTGACCGACGACATGCCGGGTGTCGACGCCGTCTACGCCGAGCTGCCCCTGACCTTCGGGCTGCTGGGTGCCCTGGACGCGCTCGCCGCCGCCCGCGCCGACGGCGTGCCGATCGCCGCCAAGTTCCGCACCGGCGGGCTGGCCGCCGAGCTGTTCCCCACCCCCGCCGAACTCGCCGCCGTCCTTTGCGCCTGCCGGGACCGCGACCTGCCGTTCAAGCTCACCGCCGGGCTGCACCAGGCCGTACGCCACCTCGACCCGGAGACCGGGTTCACCCACCACGGCTACGCCAACGTGCTGGCCGCGACGCTCGCCGCCGCCGACGGGGACAGCGTGCGGGTGGTCGCCGAGCTGCTGACCGCGCTCGACCCGCGCCCGCTGCTCGAACGCGCCAACGAACGGCTGGACGCGCCGCGCCCACTCTGGGTCGGCTTCGGCTCGTGCAGCATCCTGGAACCACTTACCGATCTGATCCGGCTGGGGCTGGTGAACGGGGGGCACGACGCATGACCTGGGTGAGCGGCGTTGACGGTTCGCCGTACGGGGTGACGAACCTGCCGTACGGGGTGTTCTCCTCGGGCGGGGGCCAGCCACGGATCGGCGTACGGATCGGGTCGTGGGTGTTCGACCTGGCCGGTGCGGAGACCGCCGAGCTGGTGCTCGCCGCCGGCGCGCTGTGCCGACCCACCCTCAACGACTTCATGGCGCTGGGCCGCCCACAGTGGACGGCGGTGCGCCAGCGGATCGTCGAGCTGTTGACCGACGCGACGCACCGCCCGGCGGTGGAGCCGCTGCTGGTGCCCCTGGCCGACGTGGAGTTGCTGCTCCCGTTCGAGGTGGCCGACTACGTCGACTTCTACTCCTCCGAGCACCACGCGTCGAACGTCGGGCAGATCTTCCGCCCCGGTCAGCCGCCGCTGCTGCCCAACTGGAAGCACCTGCCGATCGGCTACCACGGCCGGGCCGGCACCGTCGTCGTCTCCGGTACGCCGGTGACCCGGCCCACCGGCCAGCGGGCGTCCGCCGAGGGCCCGGTCACCGGCCCGTCGGTACGCCTCGACATCGAGGCCGAGGTCGGGTTCGTGGTCGGTGTGCCCAGCGAACTGGGCGCCCGGGTGTCCGTCGACGACTTCGCCGACCACGTCTTCGGAGTGGTGCTTGTCAACGACTGGTCGGCCCGCGACATCCAGGCGTGGGAGTACCAGCCGCTCGGCCCGTTCCTCGGCAAGTCCTTCGCCACCTCGGTCTCGGCCTGGGTGACGCCGCTGGACGCGCTGGCCGACGCCTTCGTGCCGGCCCCGGACCAGTACCCGCCGGTCGTCGACTACCTGCGCGACGTGCCGCACCTGGGGCTCGACCTGCGGCTGGCGGTCGAATGGAACGGCGAGCGGGTGAGCGAACCGCCGTTCGCCGGCATGTACTGGACCCCGGCCCAGCAGTTGGCGCACCTCACAGTCAACGGCGCGTCCCTGCGCACCGGCGACCTGTACGCCTCGGGCACCGTCTCCGGCCCGGACCGTTCCCAGGTCGGCTCGTTCCTGGAGCTGACGTGGGGCGGGGCCGAGCCCGCGAAGGTCGGCACCGAGAGCCGTACCTTCCTCGCCGACGGCGACACCGTCACCATCACCGCCACCGCGCCCGGCCCGGACGGCACCACAATCGCCCTCGGCGAGGTCACCGGAACGATCCGCCCGGCCCGCTGAGCCGGCCGGCCGGGAACGCGCACGCCTGAGTTTCTGCCCATCTCATCGATGAGGCTCGTTTCTCGCACCGTCTGTGCGATCACCAAGCCTGGTTACCCCGTTGGTCATCCGGACCACGTCGCCCCGCCATCGGTACGGCCGGATCTCGCCCGGCTGCGGGTGGTGGGGGGCATCCCGACGCACACGGAGGTAACGACGATGCACGATCTCACCGGAGCGCTCTGGCGCACCAGCAGTCGCTCGAACGACCAGGGACTCTGCGTGGAGGTGGCGGACAATCTGGTCGATGTCCTCGGTCTGGTCGCCCTCCGCGACTCCAAGGACCAGGCAGGCCCCACGCTGGCCGTCAGCCCGCCGGGATGGACGGCTTTCCTCGGCGCGATCAGGGGCGGCCGCTTCGAACGCTGACCGGCGCGCTGGGTACCGGCCCACGGCCGGCGCCGGGCGATCGTCGGAACGGACAACGGGGCCTCCGGGTGGTGGAAATTCCGCCCGGGGGCCTCGTCCGGCGCTCACCGCGCGTACCGTCGACGACACGGGAGGGTGGCATGTCGACGGTGGCGGTTACCGGTTTCATCGAGGCGAGCGCTGTCGATGTCTGGTGTCTGCTGACCGACCTGCCCGGCCGGGCCACCCGGCTGACCGCGGCCGGCCCGGTCGAGGTGTTGACCCCGGGCCCGTTCGGGCCGGGCACCGCCTGGCGTGAGGAGCGCGTCCAACCGGGCGGCGGCACCCTCACCGAGGAGTTCCTGGTGGTGGAGGCGCTCGCGCCGCAGCGGCTGGTGCTCTGTTCCTCCGGTGCGGGTGCGGACTACCGGATCACCTGGAACCTGCGGCCGGTGCGGCGTCGAGGCCGGGCTCGCACGGCGGTCACAGTCGCCCAGGAGGCCGTGCCGACCGATCCGTACGGCCGGGTGGTGGCCCTGCTGCTCGGTGGCCTCGCCGCGCGGGCGGTGGAGGTGGCGCTCCGGCGTGATCTCGCCGACCTGGCCGTCGCGGCAGGCATCCTCGGCTCGGTCGAGGCGGCCTGACCCTCCCACCGGCGCATCCCAGCCCGTACGACCTGACCGGGATCCGGCCGGTTGCGCTGGGTAGGGTGCCGGGCGGAGGTGCGGCATGGGGTTCCCGAGGGGCCGGCGACGGCTCGTGCTGGCGGTGGCGGTGCTGCTCGCCGTGGCGGCCGTCGCGGTCATCGTCCACCGGGTGCTCGCGCCGGCCGAGGTGAGCACACCGGCGCACGGCGCATATCCGGCCGCGCCCCGACCCGCCGCCGGTGTGGTCGGTCGGCTGCCGGTCGCCCCGTTGATCGTGGACGGAAGGCTGCGGGTGTACGCCGCCCACCGCCAGGTCTACGCCGACCGACCGGTCGACGGGCGGCACCGGACGACGCCCTACTGGTCGTACCGGCGCTGGCCGGCGGAGCTGACCGGTGTGGTGGCGAGCGGCGGCACCGTGATCAGCCGCTGGTCCGACGGCCGCCTCGTCGCGCTCGACGCGTCCACCGGGCGGGTGCGGTGGCGGGCCGACGGCCCGGTGCCCGCCGGGAGCACGGCGGTGAGCCGGCGGACCGGGGCCGCCACGGTCTGGGACGCGCGCGGGCTCCTCCTCACCGACCTCCCGGACGGCCGGACGGTGCTGACGGTCACCGGGGACACGCAGGCCCGCGGGGTCGAGGTGGCCGGCGGCCGGGAACTGTGGCGAGCCGATCTGCCCGGCGGCTGCCGCAGCGACCTCGGCACCACGGCGACCGGGCAGGTCATCGGCCTCGACGCCTGCGCCGGGCCGGCCACGATCGAGTTCCGGGATGCCGCGACCGGTGTGGTGCGTGAGCGTTGGCGACCGCCGGGCGGCAAGGATCAGCTGGTGGTCACACCGCTCGGTTGTCGTACCGGCCGGTCGGGCTGCCTGGGCCTGCGGACGGCCGGCCCGGGGGACGCCGGTGGCCGCGGCTGGCTGCTGGGCGATGGCGGACCGGTGGCCGCGCCCGCGCTGGATCCGGCGGGGGCAACCCTGGCCGGTGACCAGGCCGTCGCCGTCGTCGACGGTGTGGCGGTGGGCCGGTCGGCGCGAACGGGCGCCGAACTGTGGCGTTTCGCCGGCCTGGGACCGGCGCGGGTGCTCGCGGTGCAGCCCGGCCGGGCGCATCTGCTGACCGAGGCCAACGAACTGGTGACACTCGACCCGGTGACCGGTGCGTTGCTCTCCCGCTACACGCTCAACGTGGGCTCGGACGGCACGGGCTGGGCGCCCGGGGCGGTCTCCGCCGAGTACGGCTACGTCGCGGTGGAACGGCTGCGCGAGCCGGTCGACCCGAACGGCGATGATCAGCGCTACTACCTGACCGCCGAAACGGTGATCCTGGCCGCCACCTGATCGGGGCACCGGACCATGAAACTTTCACCCATATCTGACCAGAAAAGGTACTTTTCTCACGGTTCAGGTTTCCGGTGAGAGGGGTCGGCGCATGGGCAACAGGGCAGCCAGATGGTGGGTCGGCGGCGTGCTCGCCGCCACCGCGAGCCTCGTGATCACGGTGCCGTCGGCGCTCGTGTCGGACGAGACGGCGGCGAGCGCGTTCGCCGCCGTGCGGGTCGCACCGTCGGACGACACGGGTGTCACCTTCGAGGTGGTGCCGGCCTCGCCGACCGTCACCCCGCCCACGCCCACGCCGACGCCGACCCGGCACCCGCACACCCCGACGCCCAGCCACGGTGGAGAGTTGCCGGTCACCGGCTCGGGCGGGTCGGTGCTGCTCCTCGTCGCGCTGGGCCTGACGCTGCTGGCCGTCGGTTGGCTGGCCGCACGCCGACGCCGCCCCAGCTGACGCGCGCCGCCGTGCCGACCGGTGCTGACGCGTCGCTGTGCCGGCCGGTGCTGGCGTGCCGCCGTGCCGACCGATGCTGGCGCGCCGCTGTGCCGGCCGGTGCTGGCCGGTGCTGGTCCGTCAACCCGTGCGGGCACACGCTGCCGCGCCGGTCGCCGATGGCTTCGGCGGGCCGGCGTCGGCGGGTGTCAGCGTCCGGCCGGGACCCGCTCGCGGGGCGCAGCGGCAGGGGAGCGGCGGGACCGGCGGGACCGACGCAGGAGCACCGCGAGACCGGTGGCCAGCAGCAGTGCCGCGACTGTCGCCCCCAGTGTCCAGGGAGACACCATGCGGGAGACGACGCTGCCCTTGCGACCGGCCTGGCCCGGGTCGGGGAACCGGATCTGTGCGGTCAGGCTCCGCTTCACCAGCCCGCTCTCCAGGCTCACCTCGGCTTTCCAGGGCCCGTTCGGCAACTCCGCGGGAAGTCGGGCGACGACCTGCCCGGCGCCACCCGGCGGCAGGGTGACGCCCTCCCCGACCGGGAACGGGCCGGCCCGGCTGCCGGCCGGCCCGTCGCTCAGGGTTATCGCGCCGGTCAGGTCGATGGCACGGCCGCCGGTGTTGCTGACCTGGACGGTCAGCGACGGCACGCCCTCGGGGCTGCGAGCCGGCCGCAGGTCGCCGATCGCGAAGTCGGAGGCCGGTTCGCCGCCGGGACCGATGTCGAGATACATCCGGACGCCGACCCGGTGGATCTGCTTGACCTCGCCGTTCGCCCGGGGTTTCGAGGAGGTGGACGCCCAGAGCACCCCGTACCGCTCGCCCCGGGAGGCGGCCGGCGGCACGGTGATGGTGGCCCGGACACGGGCTTCGCCCCACGGGTCCAGCTCGACGGCACTGCGATCGAGCGTGATCCAGGACGTCAGCTCGTTGGCTGCGCGGCCCTCACCGAACGTGAAAGCCGAACTCTCCAGGGTCGCCGCCGCTGGGTACACGTCGACGTGGCGGGGCTCGCCCGTCCGGTTGACGATCAGCAGTTGCCGCTTGATGGTGGTGCCCGGCGGTAGGTGATCGACGACGTAGCGCAGCGCCCGCGGGTCGTCGCGACGGTCGGTCGGGGCCTCCAGCAACCGGATCCCGATGCTGCCCTCGTCCGACTCCGCGTCCGGCTCGGCCGCGCCGGCCCGGGTCGACAGACCCGGACCGGCGAGGCAGAACAGGGCGAGCGCGACAGCGATGGTCGACCGCCCCCGGCGGTCACGCCACCGAATGTGTCACCGTGCCGGTGTAGACGCCCGCGATGCTGTCCAGCGGGACGTGGACCACCAGGGTGGGGTTCCAGTTGGCGGTGTTGCCGCCGGTGCCGCCGCTGTGGGTGAACGCCGTGAGCGGGGTGACGCTCGACAGGGGTGCCGCGTCGCCGGCGGTGGCCTGCCCCGGCGTGAAGGTGCCGTCACCTGTCGTCGGGGGTACGGCGCCCGCCGCCGGGCCGGACCAGTAGTCGATCTCTTCCGGCAGGACCGTCTCGGGCGGGGAGCCGCCGCCGGTCTGGAAGACCGTCGCCGTCACCGAGGCGACCCAGGAGGCGTCGGCGGCGCCGCGGGAGTCGGTGACGGTCACCACGCCGAGCTGGCCGGTGATGGTGCCACCGGGTGCGCCGGTGCCCAGGTCCGCAGTGGTCGGCGCGACGATGTCGAGCGTGCCGACGAGCACCTCGAAGGTGGTGGTAGTGGTGTCGAAGGGCGCTGCGGCGGCCGGCGCGGCGAGGAAGCCGACCATCGCGGCGGCGGCCGCTCCGGCGAGACAGATCTTGGCAGTACGCACTGTTCGTTACCCCGTTTTCTCGAAGTGAGCCGGTGTGGGTCCTCGCCACACCGACTACATCGGAAGATAGGGTAAATACCGCTTGAAACCAGACAAACCGGTCTTATGTCACCGGTTGGTCACACTGCATCCGCTCAGGTCAGCGCCGCCTCCGCGGCGGCCAGGAACGCGTCGTTCTCGGCCGGGGTGCCGATGGTGACCCGCACGCCGTCTCCGGCGAACGGCCGGACGATCACCCCGCGCGCCTCGCACGCCTTCCCGAACGCCACGGCCCGGTCGCCCAGCGGCAGCCAGACGAAGTTGGCCTGGCTGGTCGGCACGTCGGGCACGAACTTGCGCAGCGCCTCGGTGACCCGGTCCCGCTCGGCGACGACAAGCGCGCAGCGGCGCTCCATCTCGCCGGCCTGGGCCAGCGCCGCGAGCGCGCCCGCCTGGGCGGCCGTACTCGTGGAGAACGGCGTCACCACCTTGCGGATGGCAGCCGCCACCACCGGCTGCGCCACCAGCCAGCCGATCCGCAGCCCGGCGAGACCCCACGCCTTGGACAGGGTGCGCAGCACCGCCACGTTCGGCCGGTTCAGGTAGTCGAGACCGTCGGGCACCTCGGTGTCGGTGACGAACTCCCGGTACGCCTCGTCGATGACCACCAGCACGTCGTCCGGTACCGCGTCGAGGAACCGGTCCAGCTCGGCCCGGCGTACGGCCGTGCCGGTGGGGTTGTTCGGGTTGCAGACCAGGATCATCCGGGTCCGGTCGGTCACCGCCGCCGCCATGGCCGCCAGGTCGTGCTCGTGCCCGGCGCCGTTGGGCACCCGCACGCTCGTCGCGCCGCTGGTCGCCGCGATGATGGGGTACGCCTCGAACGACCGCCACGAGTAGAGCACCTCGTCACCGGGCAGGCAGGTGGCCCGGACGAGGTGCTCGGCGAGCGCCACCGACCCGCAGCCGGTGGCGATCCGGTCGGCGTCCACGCCGTAGCGCTGCGCCAACGCGTCGCGCAGCGCGACCACGCCCATGTCCGGGTAACGGTGCGAGGCCATGACCGCCTCGGTGACCGCCTCCACCACGCCCGGCAGCGGCCCGTACGGCACCTCGTTGCTGGCCAGCTTGATGGCCTCCGGCAGGCCCAGCTCGCGCGCCAGGTCGGCGGGGCTGCGCCCCGGCACGTAGCTGGGCAGCGCGTCCAGGTCGGCGCGGGTCAGTCGCAGCGCGGGCTCGTGACGTCCGGAGTCGGTCATGGGGTGTCTCCCGAGGGCTGGGGGTGATCGTCTGGGGCGGGGGAAGCGGCGGTATCGGGGACCTCGACGACCACCGTCTGCGCGCGCTTGTCGTGCAGCGCCCGGCGCAGCGGGTGGTCGAAGAGCGGGGACAGGGAGTCGACAAGTTGCAGCAGCAGGCCGAGCCCGGCGCAGTACCAGAGCAGGGTGGGCAGGCCCAGTGTCGTCCACCGGGTCAGCGCCCGACCGAAGCCCAACGGCTGGTCGGCGACGATCGGAACCGCGCGGATCCGCATCACCCGCTTGCCGATGGTCTGCCCGTTGGCCGCCATGGCGGGCACCTCGTACGCCAGCCACAGCGCGGTGGCGATCACCACGATCACCACCTGGAGGAGCCCGGTCTGCTCGCTGATGGGCGGCATTCCCTCGGTGGAGGTGTTGCCCTCCAGGCCGCGCCGGAACGCCTCCCGCCAGTACGGCATCAGCTCGTCCAGCCACCGCCAGACGAACCAGCCGTTGACCAGCACATTCAGCGCGAACACGAGACCGAAGTCGATCAGCCGGGCGACGAGTCGGCGGCCGTAACCGGCCAACCTGAGCCCGTGCGGCCGAGGCTCGGGCGGTCGGCCGAGCCAGCCGGGGGGACCGCCGGGCGGGGCCCAGCCGGGCGGCACGCCCTGCGGCGTCCAACCGGGGGGACCGGCCTGCGGCGTCCAGCCGGGCGGCACGCCTTGCGGCGTCCAGCCGGGCGGACCGGCCTGCGGGCCCCAACCCGGAGTGGCCTGCGGGCCGTGCCCCGGTTGCGGGGCCGGCCCGGAGTGCGGGGGCCAGCCCGGCGGGGTGCTCACCGGGTGGGCAGCGGCGGGTGCGGCCGGGGTGACCGGTACGGGCGGCGGCTCGGCCGGCGGCGGCCCGTCCGGCGGGGTGGCGTCGACGGGGATGGGCGCGCCGAGCCAACCCTCGCCGTCCCAGTACCGCCGGGTCTCGGGGTCGGCGGGGTCGACGTACCAGCCGGGCTGCACACTCACGCCGACGCTCCGCTTCCGTGCCTGCTGGTTCGCTCGCTCACGAGGCCACCTTAACGACGATCGTTTCGGCCGCCTTGTCGTGGAGGCACTGCTGCCAGGGCTTGTCCCAGAGCTGCCACAGCCCGTCGGCGTAACTCAGGCCCGGAACGAGCGAGGATGCCAGGTACTGCACCAGCCACCGCCGGCCGGCCATCCGTCTGTCGAGCGTGCGGGTCGGGTCGAGGGGCACCACGCGGAGCTTCATGATCTTCTTGCCGAGCGTCTGGCCGTCACGCTTGAGGTACTCCACGTGGTAGAGCCAGTAGAGCCCGAGCAGCACGACCAGCAGCGCCGCCTCGGCCAGCAGCATCGGCAGGAAGAAGGTGGTGAAGAAGGTGGCCGGGTCGGGTTCCACGAGGGTCCCGTCCGGGTTGGTCCGGGACATCACGCTGAACATCCGCCACCACAGGACCAGGAAGACGGGCGTGAACAGCACCAGCGAGACGGCGGTCGCCAGCGCCGTGTCGATGAGCCAGGCCAACAGCCGGTCGGTGAAGCTGGCGAGCGGCTGCCCACCCGGGCTCATCGTCGGCGGCGGGGCCATCGGCCGGGGCGGGCCCGGATGCCACGGTGGCCCGGCGTACCCGGGTGGGGCGTACTGCGGCGGGACGGGGTACCCGGGCGGAGCGTGGTGCGGCGGCACGGCGTACCCCTGGGGGTGTGGGCCGGGGGGCGGCGCGAGGCCGCCGGCGGCGGGCGGAGGCCCACCGACCGGCGGCGTCGGGTACGGCGGAGGCTGCGTCACGCTCGACAGTGTTACAGGTTGCCGCGGGCTTCCTGCTCCCGCTCGATGGCCTGGAAGAGGGCCTTGAAGTTGCCCTTGCCGAAGCCCAGCGAGCCGTGCCGCTCGATCAGCTCGAAGAAGACGGTCGGGCGGTCCTGCACCGGCTTGGTGAAGATCTGCAGCAGGTAGCCGTCCTCGTCCCGGTCGACGAGGATCTTGCGGGCCTTGAGCTGCTCGATCGGCACCCGCACGTTGCCGATGCGGGCGCGCAGCTCCGGGTCCTCGTAGTACGAGTCCGGGGTGTCCAGGAACTCCACGCCTGCGGCGCGCATCGCGTCGACGCTTGCCACGATGTCGTTGGTGGCGACGGCGATGTGCTGGGCGCCCGGGCCCTGGTAGAACTCCAGGTACTCGTCGATCTGCGACTTCTTGCGGGCGACGGCCGGCTCGTTGAGCGGGAACTTCACCTTCCGGGTGCCGTTCGCGACGACCTTGCTCATCAGCGCCGAGTAGTCGGTGGCGATGTCGTCGCCGACGAACTCCGCCATGTTGGAGAAGCCCATCACCCGCTTGTAGAACTCGACCCACTCGTCCATCCGACCGAGCTCCACGTTGCCGACCACGTGGTCGACGGCCTGGAAGAAGCGTTTCGGCTGGATGCCGGCGTCGATCATCGGCTGCCGGTCCACGATCGGGCCGCGGGCCACGAAGCCGGGCAGGAACGGGCCGCGGTAGCGGGACCTGTCGACCAGGGTGTGCCGGGTGTCGCCGTACGCGGCGATGGCGGCCATCCGGACGGTGCCGTTCTCGTCGCTCACCTCGTGGGGCTCGACGACGCCTGTGGCGCCCTGGGCGACGGCGTGGGCGTACGCGGCGTCGACGTCCGGCACCTCGAGCGCGATGTCGCTGATCCCGTCGCTGTGCTTCGCCACGTGCTCGGCGCCGTCGGCGTCCGGGCGGACCGCGCCAGTCAGCACGAACCGGGCCAAGCCGCTGGTCAGCACGTACTGGGCGTGGTCCCGGTAGCCCTGCTCCGGGCCCCGGTACGCCACGCAGGTCATGCCGAAGGCGGTGGAGTAGTAGTGGGCGGCCTGCTTGGCGTTGCCGACCAGGAAGTGCACGTGGTCGAGCCCACGGACGGGGAACGGGTCGTGGCTGATGTCGTGGTCGACAGCGCCGACGAGCCGGTCGACGTCGACGTCCTCGGTCGACTGGGGTCGGTCGATCGCCTGGGTCATGGTGGTCTCCCTCGCGTACCGGCCGGCCTCGTGGGCCGGGTTCCTGACCGAAGGATCGCGGGGCAGGCGTCGAGTGGGCAACTGTCGACGTAAATGCTGGTCAGGTTGTGCATTCGGTATGGTGTGAACCCGTGAATGGTGAGCAGGCTGTACAGCTCGACGCGCTCGACGTGCGCTTGATCGATCTGCTCGCCGAGGAGCCCCGGATCGGGGTGCTGGAATGCTCCCGGCGGCTCGGGGTAGCCCGGGGCACCGTGCAGGCCCGGCTGGACAAGCTCGTCGACAGGGGCGTCATCGGTGGCTTCGGTCCGGAGATCTCGCCGGCCGCGATCGGGTTCGGCGTGACCAGCTTCGTCACCCTGGAGATCAGTCAGCGGCACGGCCACGACCCGGTCACCGCCCACCTCGCGGCGATCCCCGAGGTGCTGGAGGCGCACACCATCACCGGCTCCAGCGACCTGCTCTGCCGGATCGTGGCCCGCTCCAACACCGACCTGCAACGGGTCATCGACCAGATCGTCTCGTCAGCAGGCATCACCCGCGCGTCGACGATCATCGCGCTGGCGGAGCAGATTCCCTACCGCACGCTCCCGCTCGTCCGCAGCGCCGTCCGGGCAGAGGGACGAACACCCACGTAACACCTCCGAGCCCAGAAAGCGCGGCGACACGGCGGCGCGGGGCGTACGGATGATCCGTGAACGTGGCTACGGTGTGCGGGTGGCGAAGGGGAGCGTGCGCGGTGGGCTGCTGCTCGGCCTCGCCGTGGTCGTCGCGCTCGCCGCCACAGGCGTGTGGAATCCGTTCCCCGGCCTGTGGGAGTGGGTGGACCGCAGCGAACCCATCTCCGAGCCGGACGTGGTCTGGCAGCAGCGGGTCGGCGGCACCCCGCGCAGCGTGACAATCGCCGGCGACGCCGTGGTGGTCGAGCAGCGCACCCGGGTGGAGGCCCGCAGCCTGGCCACCGGCACCCAGCTCTGGGAACGCAAGGCGGACTGGTCGGCGGTCGCGGGCGGCGACCGCGACGCGGTCGTCGCCGTGGGCAAGCTCCTCGTCAAGGGGTACGAGCTGCTCGACCCGACCACCGGTGCGACCCGTCGGCGCGACGACGACGCCGTGGCCGTGTGGACGTACCGCAATCTGCTGCTGGACGCCCGCTGCACGGACGCCACCGACTGCACCCTGAGCGCGTGGGACCCGCGCGGCACCACGCCACTGTGGACGGCCTTCCTACCCGGCGTGCACAGCGGCCTGCTCGCCGACAACCCGGGCCTGCGCGGCACCCGCCGACTCACCTCCACCCGCATCGACGACGGGTTGGCCGGCCCCGAGCCGGTGCCCCCGCTGCTCGGCTTCCCGGTCGACGGTCGGGTGCACGTCGTCGACACCGCCACCGGCCGGGTGCTGCAGAACGTCGAGCCGGGTCGGGACGAGCGGCTCTCCGTGGTGGGCGGTCGGATGCTGCGGATCGCCGCCCGCTCCCAGGACGGCACCTGCTACTTCGCCATCTCGGCGCGGGACCCGGCGACCGGGCAGGAGGCGTGGCAGCGGGCCGGGGTCAACCTGCGTACCGCCGACACCGCCGGCTGCGTCCAGCGCGAGGACCCGCAGGGAGCGCGCAACGTGCTGATCGGGGTCGGCCCGGACGGCCGCGAGGCGGTCATCGACGGGTACGACGGGCGGCTGCTCTGGGTCGGCGAGGCCAGCACCAAGCTCGTCGCTGTCGACGACCGCTACGCGGTGTTCCGCTCCGCGGACAAGCGCTCGGTGGTGTCGCGTGAACTCGGCGCGGACCGGGTGCGGTGGACCCGCCCCGCCAGTGCCAAGGCCGGTGCCGCGCTCACCCCGTACGCGGCGGTGCTCGCCGACGAGAAGCCGTCCCGGTTGGTGGCCGTGGAACCGCGTACCGGCCGGGAGCTGGCCGTGCTGCGGACCTCCGCGAACGCCCTCGCGGTCGGGTCGCAAGGCATGATCATCGGCGAGGGCCGGGAGATCGGGTACGTCCGCTGGGGCGCCACCGGAGGCACCCCCGTCCCGCCGCCCGGCGACGGTGGCAACCCCGGCCCCGGCGGCACCGGCCCCGGATCGGGCAACGACGACGGCGACGACGGCTGCGGGCCGAAGAACGAACTCTGCCCCGATCCCGACGGCGGCAAGGACGGCTGAGCGGGCGGCCACCGGAGCGCTGCGGGGCGGGCGGATGAGAGCGGCGTCCCAGACCCAGCCCGGCGGGTGGGAATGATCGACCGGTCTGCCCTAGGCTTGCCGCTCATGAGCAGTGCCGCCGCATTCTCGTACGCTCCCCTGCTGCCGACCGGTCCCGACCAGACGGACTATCGCCTGGTCACCGACGAGGGCGTGGACGTCGTACACGGCCCGGGGGGCCGCCGTTTCCTCACCGTGGAGCCGGCCGCGCTCACCGCGCTGACCGCCGAGGCGATGCACGACATCGCGCACTTCCTGCGCCCGGCGCACCTGGCCCAGCTCCGGGCGATCATCGACGATCCGGCCGCGTCGCCGAACGACCGGTTCGTCGCGCTGGACCTGCTGCGCAACGCCAACATCGCCGCCGGCGGGGTGCTGCCGATGTGCCAGGACACCGGCACCGCGATCGTGATGGGCAAGCGCGGCCGGCACGTGCTTACCGACGGCGGCGACGCCGAGGCCATCTCCCGGGGCGTCTACCAGGCGTACACCAAGCTCAACCTGCGCTACTCCCAGCTCGCCCCGCTGACCATGTGGGACGAGCGGAACACCGGCAGCAACCTGCCGGCCCAGGTGGAGCTGTACGCCGAGGACCCGGACGGGCACCCGGACGCGTACAAGTTCCTGTTCATGGCCAAGGGGGGCGGCTCGGCCAACAAGTCGTACCTCTACCAGGAGACGAAGGCACTGCTCAACCCGACGCGGATGATGCAGTTCCTGGAGGAGAAGCTGCGGCTGATCGGCACGGCCGCCTGCCCGCCGTACCACCTGGCCATCGTCATCGGCGGCACCTCCGCCGAGTACGCGCTGAAGACCGCGAAGTACGCCAGCGCCAAGTACCTCGACGCGCTGCCCACCTCCGGGTCGATGAGCGCGCACGGCTTCCGGGACCTGGAGCTGGAGGCGGAGGTGCTGGAGCTGACCCGCAACTTCGGCATCGGCGCGCAGTTCGGCGGCAGGTACTTCTGCCACGACGTGCGGGTGGTCCGGCTGCCCCGGCACGGCGCCTCGTGCCCGGTGGCGATCGCCGTCTCCTGCTCGGCCGACCGGCAGGCCGTCGCCAAGATCACCCCGTCGGGCGTCTGGCTGGAGCGACTGGAGACCGACCCCGCGCGGTTCCTGCCCGACGTCACCGACGACGCGCTCGACGCCGAGATGGTCGTCCGGGTCGATCTGAACCGGCCGATGGACGAGATCCGCGCCGAGCTGTCCAAGTACCCGGTGAAGACCCGACTGTCGCTGTCCGGCCCGCTGGTGGTGGCCCGCGACATCGCCCACGCCAAGATCGCCGAGCGGTTGGACGCGGGCGAGCCGATGCCGCAGTACCTGCGCGACCACGCCGTCTACTACGCCGGCCCGGCGAAGACCCCCGAGGGGTACGCGTCCGGCTCGTTCGGCCCTACCACCGCCGGCCGGATGGACGCGTACGTGGAGAAGTTCCAGGCCGCCGGTGGTTCGCAGGTGATGCTGGCCAAGGGCAACCGGTCGGGTCAGGTGACCCGCTCCTGCCAGCAGCACGGCGGCTTCTACCTCGGCTCGATCGGCGGCCCCGCCGCCCGCCTCGCCCAGGACTGCATCAAGCACGTCGAGGTGCTCGAATATCCGGAGCTGGGCATGGAGGCGGTCTGGAAGATCGAGGTGGAGGATTTCCCCGCCTTCATCGTCGTCGACGACAAGGGCAACGACTTCTTCGCCGAGGTCACCAAGCCGGTGCTCACCGTCGGCCGCCGCTGACCGGCCGTTACGCACGCCAAGGGGCGCCAGGCTTTCGCCTGGCGCCCCTTGCGTCGGTAATACCTCCACCGACATCGGTACGCCCGCCCCCGCTGGGGATGGGACGGTCGCACCGCCCCCGTCGGATGTCGTCACCGGCAACCTGGAACAAGTCTGCGATGGGCCACACTCGATCCACTCTCAGATCACTATCACCGCAATGCCGCAATCCGTGACGGCCGGGCTACGCTGCTGGACGTTGTGGCATCAACACGGGGGAGCAGATGCGGTTCGGGATCCTGGGGCCTCTGCGCGTCGGCGGTGGCGAGTCCACCGTCACCGCCGGTCGCGACCGGATCGTGCTCGCCATGCTGCTGCTGCGCTCCGGCCGGCTGGTGCCAGTCGACGAGCTGGTGGACGCGGTGTGGGAGGAACAGCCGCCCGCCACCGCCCGGGCACAGTTGCAGACCTGTGTGTCACGGTTGCGCCGCCGATTCTCCGAGCTGGGGCTCGCCCCTGACATCATCGTCACCGACCCGGCCGGGTACGGCGTCCGCATCCCCCCGAACGACCTGGACGCCGAGGTCTTCGCCCGTACGGTGGAGACGGCCCGCGCCGCCTTCACGGCCGGCCGACTGGCCGAGGCGGGTGAGCGATTCCGCGCTGCCCTGGCACTGTGGCGGGGACCCGCGCTCGGTGGTATCCCGAGCCACAGCGTCCGCCGGCGGGCACAGACGCTCGACGAGCAGCGCCTCAGCGCTCTGGAGGAGTGCGTCGACGTCGAGCTGCGCCTCGGTCGGGCCGCGGAGCTGATCGAGGAGCTGACCGAGAGCGTCGACCAGCATCCGCTGCGGGAGCGTCTGCGCGGCCAACTGATGCTGGCGTTGTCCTCGGTCGGTCGGCAGGCCGACGCGCTCGCCGTCTACCGCGAGGGCCGGCGGATACATGCCGACGAACTGGGCATCGAACCAGGCGCCGAGTTGCAGGCGCTGCACCAGCGCGTACTCGCCGGCGACCTGGCCCTGGCCGGCCGGGAGCCGCGGCCGATCGCGCCGGTCCGCTCCCTGCCCCGGGCGATCGGCGACTTCACCGGTCGGCAGAACACGGTGGCCCGACTGGTCAAGGAGATCGAGGAGGACGGCACCCGGATCCAGGTCATCGACGGCATGGCCGGCAGCGGCAAGACGACGCTCGCGGTGCACGTCGCCACCGCTCTTGCCGACCGCTACCCGGATGCCCAGCTCTTCATCGACCTGCACGGGCACAGTGAGCGCCGGCCCCTGGCGCCGACCACGGCCGTGGCGACCCTGCTGCGCCAGCTGGGCGTACCGGCCGAGCGGATACCGGAGGACACGGACGACCGGCTGGCGCTCTGGCGCACCGAGCTGGCCGGCCGGCGTGCCCTGCTGGTGCTGGACAACGCGGCCACCGCCGATCAGGTGACACCGCTGCTACCCAACGGCTCGCACTGTCTGGTGTTGATCACCAGTCGTCGCCGACTGGTCGGGCTCGACGAGGGCCGCCCTTCGTCGCTGCCCGTGCTGGACGCCGACGAGGCAATCGAGCTGCTTGGACGGGTGGCTGGCGCGGAGCGGATCGCCGCCGAACCGGAGGCGGCAGCCGAGGTGGCGCGGCGCTGTGGTCACCTGCCGCTCGCGATCCGGTTGGCTGGCGCCCGTCTGGCGCACCGGCCCCGCTGGCGGGTCGCCGACCTCGCCGAGCGGCTGCTCGCCGGGGCGGGCGCGTTGGCCGAGCTGACCGCCGGTCAGCGCTCGGTGGGGCAGGCGTTCGCGCTGTCGTACGCGCAGGTCTCCCCGCAGGCGCAGCGGCTGTTTCCGCTCCTCGGCCTGCACCCCGGCGGACGGCTGGACAGTCGGGTGGCCGCCGCCTTCGCGGAACTGCCCCTGGCCGACACCCAGGACGTGCTGGACGAGCTGGTCGACGCGCATCTGGTGGAGGAGGCGCAGCCCGGCCGGTACCGGTTGCACGATCTGCTGCGCGAGTACGCTCAGCTGCTGCTCGCCGCCCCGAAGCGTCAGGCTGAGCGTCAAGCCGCGCTCGAGCGGCTGCTCGATTACCACCTCTCCGTCACGTTGGCGATCGCCCGGACGACCGAGGCGGCGGGCAGCCGCCGCAACCTCCCCGCGCATACACCCGGCCGGCCCGACCTACTGGCCGTCCCGGTCGCTGAGGGGCGGGCGTGGTTCGAGGACAACCACGCCGGGCTCACCGCTCTGGTCCGGGTCGCCGAGGAGGAGGGCTTCCCGACTCAGTGCTGGCAGCTGGCCCGGGCCTGTTGGCGGCTCAACTTCGACGGTGGGCACCTCGACGAGCTGGTCGAGACCCACACGATCGGTCACCGAGCGGCCGAACGGCTGGGCGACGAGGCGGCGGTGGCCGCAATGCTCAACTACCTCGCCTCGGCGTACTTCCGGCTGGCCCGCTTCCCGGAGGCGATCAGGGCGATGGAGGTGGCACTCGACCTGCGCCGCCGGCACGGGCTGCGTGGCGACGTGCTCAGCACGCTGTGGAATCTGGGTCTCTCGTACTCCGCGAACGGCGACTATCGCCAGGGCAAGGCGAAGTTCGACGAGGCACTCGACATGATCAATGGTCAGGGTGACGGTGACGAACTGACAAACCTGCTGAACAACCTGTGTTGTGGGCTGATCGGGTGGGGCCGGTACACCGAGGCGCTGCCCATCGCCCGGCAGCACCTCATACTTGCTCGACAGGCCGGGGACATGGCGCAGATCGCACACGCGTTCGGGCACCTCGGCATGATTCGTCACCGGCTCGGCGATCTGGGCCCGGCTCGTCGAATTCTGCGGCTTGCGCTGTACCTGAGGCGCAAGGCGCGCCATCGATTCGGCGAGGGTGAGGTGCTCAACGAGATCGGCGTGATGGAGCGCAACGCCGGCAAGCCGGAACGTGCCGCCGCCCTGCACCGGGACGCCCTGATGGCGATGATGGACGCCGGCGACCGGATCGGTCAGTGCGCTTCCCGTAACCTGCTGGCCCTGGCCGTGGCGGAGCAGGGAGACGCCGCCAGCGCGCTCGACCTGTATCGCCGGGTGCTCGTCGACGCCGGCCGGCTGGGTGGGCGCTACGAGCAGGCGGTGGCGCTTCAGGGCATCGCCCGCTGTGTACGAAAGACCGACCCCGCCTCCGCCCGGCTGCACCTGACCCGGGCGTTGTCTCTACTCCGGCAGCTCGACGTTCCGGACCGGCACGAGGTGGAGCGGCTGCTCGCCGAGTTGGGCTGACGGATCATCTGCGAGTCGGCCACGGGCGCGGCAGGATGGTACGCGTGACGACTCCAGAGGCGACCGGTTACCGGATCGAACGCGACTCGATGGGCGAGGTGGAGGTGCCCGCCGAGGCGCTGTGGCGGGCGCAGACCCAGCGCGCGGTGCAGAACTTCCCGATCTCCGGCCGAGGCATCGAACCGGCCCAGATCAAGGCGCTCGCGCAGATCAAGGGCGCGGCGGCAGAGGTCAACGGCGAGTTGGGTGTGATCGACGCCAACGTGGCCACGGCGATCGCCGCCGCCGCCGCGCACGTGGCCGACGGCGGCTACGACGACCAGTTCCCGGTCGACGTGTTCCAGACCGGTTCCGGCACGTCGTCCAACATGAACGCCAACGAGGTGATCGCGACCCTGGCGAGCCGGGAACTGGGTTCGCCGGTGCACCCGAACGACCACGTCAACGCCTCCCAGTCCAGCAACGACGTGTTCCCGTCCTCGATCCACCTGGCAGCCACGCAGTTCATCGCGGAGGATCTGCTGCCGTCGCTGACCCACCTCGCCGAGGCGCTGGAGGGCAAGGCCGCCGAGTTCGAGACGGTGGTGAAGGCGGGGCGTACCCACCTGATGGACGCCACGCCTGTCACCCTCGGCCAGGAGTTCGGCGGGTACGCCGCCCAGATCCGCTACGGCATCGAGCGGTTGGAGGGGTCGCTGCCCCGGCTGGCCGAGCTGCCGCTGGGCGGCACGGCCGTGGGCACCGGGATCAACACGCCGCTCGGCTTCGCCGCCGCCGTGATCGGCAGGCTGCGCGAGTCGACCGGGCTGCCGCTGTCCGAGGCCCGCAACCACTTCGAGGCGCAGGGCGCCCGCGACGCGCTCGTGGAGACCTCGGGGCAGCTACGGACCATCGCCGTGGGTCTCTACAAGGTCGCCAACGACATCCGCTGGATGGGCTCCGGCCCCCGTGCCGGCCTGCGGGAGCTGCGCATCCCCGACCTCCAGCCCGGCTCGTCGATCATGCCGGGCAAGGTCAACCCGGTGGCGGCCGAGGCGATGCGGCAGGTCTGCGCGCAGGTGATCGGCAACGACGCGACGGTCGGGTTCGCCGGCTCGCAGGGCGACTTCGAGCTGAACGTCATGCTGCCGGTGATGGGTCGCAACCTGCTTGAGTCGATCCGGCTGCTGGCCGCGGCGAGTCGGCTGTTCGCCGACCGCCTGGTGGCCGGCCTGGTCGCGGACGCCGAGGTCTGCCTGGCGTACGCCGAGGGCTCGCCGTCGATCGTCACCCCGCTGAACCGCTACCTCGGGTACGACGAGGCCGCCTCGATCGCCAAGGAGGCGCTGGCCAAGCAGGCTTCCATCCGGGAGGTCGTGATCTCCCGAGGTCACGTCGACTCGGGCAAGCTCACCGAGACCCAGCTCGACGAGGTGCTCGACCTGCTCCGGATGACCCACCCCTGACCCGCGCCGGGCGGTGTTCACGCCCTGCGCAGCGCGGAGCGGCCCGCGAAGCGCGCCGAGTCGCCCAGTTCCTCCTCGATCCGGATCAGCTGGTTGTACTTCGCCGTCCGGTCCGAGCGCGACAGCGAGCCGGTCTTGAGCTGACCGCAGCCGGTGGCCACCGCCAGATCCGCGATTGTGGTGTCCTCCGTCTCGCCGGAGCGGTGCGACATGACGACCGTCCAGCCCGCCCGGTGGGCCGTCGCCACCGTGGCCAGCGCCTCGGTCAGCGTGCCGATCTGGTTGACCTTGACCAGGACCGAGTTGCCGACGCCGGTGCGGATGCCGTCGCGAAGCAGCGTCTCGTTGGTGCAGAACACGTCGTCACCGGTGAGCTGGCAGCGGTCACCGACGCGGGCGGTCAGCTCGCGCCAGCCGTCCAGGTCGTCCTCCGCCATCGGGTCCTCGATGGAGACGATCGGGTAGGCGTCGATGAGCGTGGCCAGGTAGTCGGCGTGCTCGGCGGGGGTGCGGCGCACTCCCTCGCCCGCGTAGTCGTACACGCCGTCACGGAAGAACTCCGATGACGCCGGGTCCATGACCAGGCCGATGTCCGTGCCGGGGCGGTAGCCGGCGCCCTCGATTGCCCTCAGCACGAAGTCGAGGGCCTCCTCGGCGGTACGCAGCTCGGGCGCGAACCCACCCTCGTCGCCCACGCCTGTGGAGTGCCCGGCGGCCAGCAGATCGCGGCGCAGGGTGTGGAAGACCTCGCTGCCCATCCGGACGGCTTCGGCGAACGTGTCCGCGCCCACCGGCACGATCATGAACTCCTGGAAGTCGAGCGGGTTGTCGGCGTGGGCGCCGCCGTTGACGATGTTCATCATCGGCAGCGGCAGCAGGTGGGCGTCCGCGCCGCCGAGGTAGCGGTAGAGGGGCTGGCCGTGGGCCGCCGCGGCGGCCTTGGCGACGGCGAGGGAGACGCCGAGGATCGCGTTGGCGCCGAGCCGGGACTTCGTGGCGGTGCCGTCGAGGGCGATCAGCGCGGCGTCCAGACCCGCCTGGTCGGCCGCGTCCCGGCCGCCCACGGCCGTCGCGATCTCCCCGTTGACGTTTGCCACCGCGCGGTCGACGCCCTTGCCGTGCCAGCGCGTGGGGTCACCGTCGCGCAGTTCGACGGCCTCCCGGGCCCCGGTGGAGGCGCCCGAGGGGACTGCGGCCCGGCCCAGTGACCCGTCCGCCAATCTGACGTCGACCTCGACAGTGGGGTTGCCCCGGCTGTCGAGGATGCGGCGGGCGATGACGGTCTCGATCGCGGCGGTGACGGTGCCGGTTGCGTGTGCGGCTGCGTGTGCGGACATGGGAGGTCCTTTTCCGTTGTCGTGTGCCGTGGCCCCAGCTGCGACAACGCTGGCGCTGAGCCCGACAGCGGCAAACCCTACAGCAATGCTGCTCAGTCATGCTGAACAGCCCCGCTGAACAGCATTGCTGTGCAGGTCAGGTGCCCAGCGGCGCTGACGAACGGGGTAAAGTGCCGTGTGCCCACCTCGGAAGCCGCAGCCATCGCCGCCGAACTGCGGACCGCGATGGGCAAGCTCACCCGGCGGGTCAAGCACGAGGACCGCATCCCGCTCGGTCAGATCGCCGTGCTCGGCGCACTCGACCGCGACGGCGCCATGACCACCAGTGACCTCGCCGCCGACCAGCGCGTACGCCCTCAGTCGATGGCCCGGGCGGTGGGCCTGCTCCTGGAACAGGACCTGGTCACGCGCCGGGCGCACCCCACGGACGGCCGCAAGTCGCTTGTCGAGCTGTCGGACGCGGGTCGGGCCGCGCTGGAAGCGGAGCGCAACCGTCGGGCCGGTTGGCTCGCCCAGGCCATCGAGGCCGAACTCACCGACGAGGAGCGGGCGTTGCTGGCCCGCAGCGCCGCCCTGCTGGAACGGCTAGCCATGCGCTGAGCGTCAGGGTTCGGGCAGTGCCGCCCAGCCGAGGAAGCGCACGTAGAGCGCTGCGGGGTCCGGGCCGTCGTGCGGGTTGAGCCGGTACAGGTCCGCCGCCGCATCGTGCAGGACCGTGCACAGGTAGATGCTCAACGCGATCCGGTCATGGGCGTACTCCTGCCGAAGGGTGAGCCGCGCGACTGCGCACGGCCAAGGCCCGGCGCAGACCCGGCAGAGCCAGAGTGGACGCAGCGGCAGGTGCGGTCGACGAGGCAACGTCGCGCGGTCGTCCGGGGCGGTCCGGGACATGGTGTGGGGTTCCTTTCGAGCTGAGTCCTCTGGCGTCATCACCCCGCGGACCGCCTCGCGTCGGCTGCGACGTCACTGAGATCGTGGCCGATCGCGCCAGGACCGGCCGCAATCCGCCTCGACCTTCGAGATCTTGGACAGTTTCCGTTAGCCGCTAACGGAAACTGTCCAAGATCTCGAAGAGCTCGCCGAGCCCGCGCGCAGATGGCGCGCTGCGGCCAAGATCGCGCGGGATCGAGGTGCGGATCGGTGTGGTCGGGCGGTGTGGTCGGACGGCGTGATGTAGGTGGGTGGGACCGCCCGGCACGGGGGATCGGGCGGTCCCGTGCGACATCGCCGGACCCGGGGGGCGGGGAGCGGCGCCGCGCTTCACAGTCTGGTGATCGGACGACTACGGTCGGAAGGGTTTGGTCTCGTCGTCGTTGCCACCCTGTTCGCGGGCGTTGACGTCGGTGGCGGCCGGCTGGAGTTGATCGTCGGCGGGGTGGAGGGCGGCAGGGCATGGCCGATGGACAGATGACGGCGGCGGCGTTCCTGGTCGCGGAGCTGCGCCGGGCGCGCGCTCGCCGGGGCTGGAGCCAGGACGAGCTTGCCAAGGCGGTGAACTACTCGCCGTCGATGGTCAGCGCGGTCGAGTTGGGTCAACAGGCGCCCACCGCCAAGTACCTGGAACTCGTCGACCGCGCCCTGGACACCGGCGGCCTCTTCGGCCGCATGTCCACCGAACTGGTCAGCCTGGACCGAGCGCAGCCCTGGCTGCGCGGCTGGCAGGCGATCTTTGCGCAGGCGCGCACCCTCCGGTGGTACGAGCCTCGCTACGTGCCCGGGCTCTTCCAGACGGAGGCCTACGCGCGAGCGGTCTTCGAGGCGGGCGGCCTACTCGCTCCCGACGAGGTCGACAGGCGACTGGCCGACCGGATGAATCGCCAGGACGTGCTGCACAGCGAGAGTGCGCCGCAGATCGTTGCAGTGCTGGACGAGGCGGTGTTGCGACGACGGGTGGGCGGACGGAAGGTGATGCACGACCAGGCGCTGCACCTGGCGAGCATCGCCACCGGGCACCCCCGGGTCCGGCTGCACGTGGTGCCCCGATCCGCCGAGGAGTACCCGGGGCTCGGCGGGCAGTTCGCGCTCGCGGCCCTACCCGACGGCACCGAGGTGGCCTATCTGGACTGTCAGGTTCGCGGCCAGGAGCTGGATCAGCCGCGGGATCTGTTGCGGTTGCAGCGGGTCTGGGAGGTTACCTTGGGCGAAGCCCTGCCTCCGCAGGCGTCCATCGAATTCATGAGAGAGGTGGCCGAGTCGTGGCGTTGATCGGCGCTCGCTGGCGCAAAAGCAGCCGCAGCAATCAGGACGCCAACTGCGTCGAGGTGGCTACGAATCTTGGGGACGTGGTCGGGGTGCGAGACAGCAAGGACTCGGACGGGCCCGTGCTGGTGGTCGACGCGTACTCCTGGCGGCTCTTCGTGGTCGCGCCCCCGCGCTGACGCGACCGCCCGGCGCGCGACGGCGGTCGCGGGTGGTAAACCGCTCGACGGGGTCAGCGGGGTGGCGGGATGATCCGGTCATGGGTGGCGATGACCTGGTTCCTCCCGGGACCGAGCGGTTGCGGTTGCGGCGGCTGACGGCGGCCGATGTGGACGCGTTGGTCGAGTTGGACAGCGATCCCGAGGTGATGCGGTTCCTCACCGGCGGCGTCGCCACCCCGCGCGCCACCGTGCGGGACGAGCAGGTGCCGAGGCTGCTGGCGCAGTACGAGCGGCATCCCGGGCTCGGTCGCTGGGCGGCGCTCGACCGGGCGGGCGGCGACTTCCTGGGATGGTTCGCGCTCGACCCGTCGGAGGACGGCACCGAGGCCGAGCTGGGCTACCGGCTGCGCCGCTCGGCGTGGGGGCGTGGCCTGGCCACCGAGGGGTCGAGGGCGCTGGTCCGGTACGCCTTCGACGTCGTGGGCGTGCGTCGGGTGTGGGCCGAGACGATGGCCGTCAACGAGCGGTCCCGCCGGGTGCTGGCGAAGGCGGGGCTGCGGCACGTGCGCACCTTCCACCTTCAGTTCGACGACCCGATTCCGGGTACCGAGCACGGCGAGGTGGAGTACGAGTTGCGGGCCGACGTCGCTCAGGAACGGCCGGCGGCCCTGCGGGCGCGGTAGGCGGTCACCGCCGCCCGGTTGCCGCAGCCGGCCTCGCAGAACCGTCGCGACCGGTTGCGGGACAGGTCGACGACCACGTTGTCGCAGTCCGGGTACTCGCAGATCCGCAGTCGGCTCAACTCGCCCATCCGGACCAGGTCGGCGATGGCCATCGCCGCCTCCACCGCCATGCGGGTGGCCAGCGGCGCGTCGCGGGGCACGGCATGCAGGTGGTACGGCTCGTCGTCGTGCTCGATGAGCTGCGGTATCGCCCGGTGCTCCAACAGCAGGGCGTTGACGATGGCGACGATCTCGGCCGGTTCGGCGTGCCAGATTCGGCGCAGCCGGGGCCGCAGCTCCCGCACGGCGCGCAGCTCGGCGTCGGTGTGCTCGTGCCGCCCGCTGTAGGCGTGCCTGTCGAAGAACGCGTCCAGCGCGGCGACGTCGGGCAGCAGCTCGCCGTCGCGGCCCGCGGTGTTGACAAGCGCGGTGGCGGCGGTCAACGAACATTCAGTGTCATGAGCGAACAGCAACTTGACTCCTGTCACGGTGGCCGCCTAGCGTCATGAGCACAAGGATAGTTTGCTCATGACACCGTGTCGTCCCGAGGAGCCCGAGATGCAGTCACGACCCGCCGTCGGCGCCGCGCTGGCACTGCTCTCCGCTGTCACGTTCGCCACCTCGGGCACCTTCGCGCGGTCGCTCATCGAGGCCGGCTGGTCGGCCGAGGCCGCGGTGATCGCCCGGGTCGGCGTGGCAGCCCTGGTGCTGGCGATCCCCGCCCTGCTGTCGCTGCGCGGCAGGTGGCACGTGCTGCGCAGCAACGGCGCGGCGGTCGTGCTGTTCGGGCTGCTCGGGGTGGCGCTGGCGCAGGTGTGCTTCTTCAACGCGGTGCGCTACCTGCCGGTCGGCATCGCGCTCCTGCTGGAGTACCTGGGCATCATCCTCGTCGTGGTCTGGATGTGGCTGCGGCACGGCCAGCGTCCCCGGCGGCTCACCGTGGCCGGTTCGGCAGCCGCCCTGTGCGGGCTGGCGTTCGTCCTGGACCTCACCGGCACCGCCGGCTTCAACCCCGTCGGTCTGCTGTGGGGGCTGGGCGCCGCGTTCGGCCTGGCCGGCTACTTCGTGCTCGCCGGTCGGGTCGACCCCCGGCTCCCCTCGGTCGCCATGGCCAGCGGCGGCATGGCCGTCGGCGCCGCGGTGCTGCTCCTCGTCGGGCTGACCGGTGTGCTGCCCCTGCGCGCGACGTTCGGCGAGGTCACCTTCGCCGGGCACCGCACCACCTGGCTGCTGCCCATCGTCGGGCTCACCCTTGTCGCCGCCGTGATCGCCTACCTGGCCGGCATCGCCGGCACCCGGATCCTCGGCCCCCGGCTGTCGTCGTTCGTCGGGCTGACCGAGGTGCTGTTCGCGGTGCTGATCGCCTGGCTGTTCCTCGACGAACTGCCGACCGCCTGGCAGCTCTTCGGCGGCGTGCTGATCGTCGCCGGGGTCGCCCTGGTACGCCTCGACGAGCTGCGCGGCACACCCGCCGCCGCCACCCCGGAGCCCGCGTTGACGGCCAGCAGCCGGTGAGAGAGTGGACGCCATGCTGACCACCGTGGTGTTCGACGCCGACGAGACCCTGCTGGACCTGCGGCCGGCGGTGACCGGCGGACTGGTGGCCGTCCTCGACGAGATGCGCCGCCGTACGCCCGCCGCGGCCGGCGTGACGCTCGCCGAGCTGGAATCCGACTGGGACGCGGTGTTCGGCAGGCTGAGCGCGGCCCCGGTGTTGGAGATCCGCCGCGCCGCGCTGGCCCGATCGCTGGCCCGCGCCGGCCTCGACGACCACCTGGACGAGATCGCCGCCCTCTTCTTCGCCCGCCGCTTCGCCCTCACCCGGCCCTTCCCGGACGTCCCGCCGGCGCTTGCCGCGCTGCGCACCCGGTACGCGCTGGGCTTCGCCACCAACGGCAACAGCCGCGCCGAACGCTGCGGGCTCGCCGGCGAATTCGCCTTCGAGTTGTACGCGCACGAGAACGGCCTGCCCAAGAAGCCCGACCCGGAGTTCTACGTGGCGGTGGTCGAGGCCGCCGGGGCCCCGGCCGGGCAGATCGTGTACGTCGGTGACTCGTGGGAGCACGACGTGGTGGCACCCCGGCGGGCGGGCCTGCGATCGGTGTGGCTGAACCGGTACGGGCTGCCCCGCCCGGACGGGCTCACCCCCGACGCGGAAGTGTCCACCCTGGCCGACCTGCCATCGGTCCTGGCGGACCTCTCGACCGGGTCGCCCGCATGGAACTGACCGGATGAACGAGAGATTCACCGCCATAACGGACGTTCACCTGGCGTAAAGCTGGCGGGTGTTGTGTGATGGCAGCCACGTCCCTCAACGAGAGGATCCGATGTGGTGAGCAAGCGCTTCACCGCCGGCGCCGTCGCGACCGCGGCAGCACTGGCACTGACGGCAGCGGGTCTGGGAGTACCGGCCAGCGCCGCGCCGAGCACCTCCCGCACCTTCACGGTCGTCGCCGAGGACGGCGTCGCCGCCGACACGGCCGTCGCCGCCATCCGGGCAGCCGGTGGCACAGTGGTGTCCCGGTCCGACGAGGTAGGCATGTTCCAGGTCACCAGCGACCGGGCCGACTTCGCGGCTCGGGCGACCGCGGCCCCCACCCTGATCGGCGCCGCCGAGCAGAAGGCCATCGGCCGCAAGCCGAAGCTGGACCGGGTCGAGCAGGAGCACCTGACTGCCGCTTCTCGCGCCGCCGGTGCCGCTGCCAAGAAGGGTGCCAAGCTGGACCCGCTCGATGAGAAGCTCTGGGGTCTGGAGATGATCCGGGCCGACAAGGCCCGCAAGATCGAGCCCGGTGACCGTCGGGTGACCGTCGGCGTCCTGGACACCGGCGTCGACGCCAGCAACCCGGACATCGCACCGAACTTCAACTGGTCGCTGTCGCGCAACTTCGCGCCCGACCTGATCGACCTGGACGGCGCCTGCGAGGTAGCGAGCTGCCTCGACCCGGTCGGCACCGACGACGGCGGGCACGGCACCCATGTCGCCGGCACCATCGGCGCGGCAGCCAACGGCTTCGGCCTCTCCGGTGTCGCCCCGAACGTCTCGCTTGTCGAGCTGAAGGGTGGCCAGGACTCCGGCTACTTCTTCCTCGACCCGGTGGTCAACGCCCTCGTCTACGCCGGCCGGTCCGGAATCGACGTGGTCAACATGTCGTTCTACGTCGACCCGTGGCTCTACAACTGCACCGCCAACCCGGCCGACTCGCCCGAGGACCAGGCCGAGCAGCGGGCCATCATCAAGGCGATGAAGCGGTCGCTGGTCTTCGCCCACAACAAGGGCGTCACCCTCGTCGGCGCGCTCGGCAACAACAACGAGGACCTGGGCGCGCCCCGTACCGACACCACCAGCCCGGACTACGGCGCCGACCCGTACCCCCGGCCGATCGACAACAACAGCTGCTGGGACATGCCCACCGAAGGCCCACACGTGATCGGTGTGTCGTCGGTCGGCCCCTCCGGCAAGAAGTCGGACTTCTCCAACTACGGCACCGAGCAGATCTCGGTCGCCGCGCCGGGTGGTTGGTTCCGTGACGGCTTCGGCACCGACTCGTACCGCACCGACGCCAACATGATCCTCTCGTCGTACCCGAAGCACGTGCTCCAGGAGGAGGGCTCGGTCGACGCCGACGGCAACATCGTCGCCGGCTTCGAAGAGTCCGTCTTCAAACAGTGCAAGGCCAACGGTGAGTGCGGCTACTACACCTACCTGCAGGGCACCTCGATGGCGTCCCCGCACGCCGCCGGTGTCGCCGCGCTGATCGTCAGCCGGTACGGCAAGCCGCAGGGCCGGGGTGGCTTCGGCATGTCCCCGGATCTGGTCGAGCAGCACCTCTACCGCACGGCGGCCGAGCACGCCTGCCCGGAACCGCGCCTGCAGCAGTACCGCAACGAGGGCCGTGACGAGACCTACGACGCGTACTGCGCCGGTGGGGTCAACTTCAACGGCTTCTACGGGTACGGAATCGTCGACGCCTACGCGGCGGTGCAGACCCCGCTCAAGCCGAACGCCCGCCCGTAAGACACCACCTCGGGGCCCGGTCGACAACTGTCGACCGGGCCTCGCTCGTGTCGGGCCTCGCTCGTGTCGGGCCGCGCTCGTGTCGGGCCGCGCTCGTGTCGGGCCGCGCTCGTGTCGGGCCTGGCTCGTGTCGGGCCTGGCTCGTGGCGGGCGCGGCTTGATCGACTCGGGTTCCTTGAAGGTGGGGTGTCCATGCCCGACGGACCGGGCGGTTTCCAGGAAGGCGAGATGACCAAGCCTCGTGGGACGCCTCTGAGCGATCATCGGCGCCAGCCGCGGGCGACAAGCGCGGCGCGTACCTCGCCGAGCACCGCCGGGAACTCGGCGTGCAGGCGGCGGCTGGTCACGTGCAGCACCAGCCAACCCGCACCGACGAGCAGGTTCAGCCGCCGACGGTCGCGGTGCAGTTGATCGGCGTCCGCGTGCCACTGCCCGTCGTACTCGACCGCCACCCGGAACTCCGGCCACGCCAGATCCGGATGCAGGACAACGCCGTTCGGCAGGCGTACCGGATGTTGAACGCTGGGGCGCGGCAGCCCGCCGAGGACCAGTCGCACCCGCAACTGCGATTCAGGCGGAGACTGGGCACCGGCGTCAGCCAGATCGAAGAGCCACTGTGCGCGTCGCCCACCGGGCATGTTCGCGTTGCGGGCGGCGATGACGGCCAGTTCGTCCCGGTCGGTCAATCCTCGTCCGAGCAGTGAGTCAATGATCGCGACCGCACGGATCGGATCGAGCCAGACGGCCGTCTCCCAGGCAGCTCGACCGGGATCGGAGCGGGGAATCGAACCATCCGGACCGGCGAGGGGCATCGGCGCTGGGGCCGTCATCAGATCATGGCCCGGTCCGGACGCCGCAGCATCCTCTCGGGGCGGCGGCCCTGCCGATCGTGGGGCGGCGCCGACGTTCGGTGGCTGCCCCGGTCTCGCCGGATGCGTCGTGCCGGTTGGGCCTGCCGTGCCCGGATGCGTCGTGGCCCTTGGGCCTGCCGTGTTCGGTGTACGTGTCGTGAGCGGGTTGAAGGCGTTGACGTGTACGCGGAGGCCGCGCTGTGCGCCGACCCGCAGTCGCCGGGGAACGAGAACGTGCACGTCGTCGGTGAAGGAGGCGGCGTGTTCGATGCCGTGCAGGTACGCGGCCGACGGGCCGCCGATCACCACGCCGGGCGGGAGTCGCAGAAGGGTGGCGCGACAGGCCAGGGCGTGGTCCCGGTCCAGTCGCGCATCGGCGTAGACGTCGTGGCGCAACCGCACCCAGGCGGAGTTGCGCAACTGGTGTTCGCTGAGAAGGCCGGCCCGGACAGCGTCGGAGCCACGGAAGACCTGCCAGGTGAGGGCATCGGGTCGGTACGGGCGAGGTGGCATGTCGAACAGCGTGCGGACCCCGCATCGCCCGCCGAAAGCCCTGTGGACAACCCGCCCCGATCCTCGGTCGGCCCCTGTGGACAACCGCGAGCCCACTCGCCGACCGTGGTATGGCACCCAGCGGTGAACCACTCGTGTTCATGGAATCCGGGCTGTCGCTGGTGCTGGGATGCCGCGCCTTCCATGAACCCGAGTCGATCAAGCGCCAGGCAGCCAGGCAGCCAGGCAGCCAGGCAGCCAGGCAGCCAGGCAGCCAGGCAGCCAGGCGGCCACGCGGCCACGCGGCCAGGCGGCCGGGCGGCCGGTTAGCGGAGGGCGGCGGTGACCGCTGTGGCGGCCGCGAGTACCTGGGGTCCGACCAGGTCGACGTCCAGTGGGGCGAGCGCGACCACGCCGACGCTGGCCTCCAGGCCCGGTACGCCGAGCACCGGCGCGGCCACCCCGTACGCCCCGGACTGCAGTTCCCCGCTGCTGCTCACCGGCTCGGCGGCACCGCCCCGGCCGGCCAGGATGGCCCGTCCCGCCGCTCCTCGGTCCAGGGGATGCCGGGCTCCGGTCCGGTACGCGACGTGGAACGACGTCCAACTCGGCTCGACCACGGCCAGGGCGACACCCTCGCCGCCCTCCACCACCGTCAGGTGTGCGGTCGCGCCGGCCTGTTCGGCGAGCCGGCGTAGTGCGGGCATCGCCCCCTCGGCGAGCAGCGGCTGGGCGCGTCGGGCCAGGTGCAGTACCCCGACGCCGAGGCGGAGTCGGCCGTCGCCGTCGCGGCGCAGCATGCCGTGCCCGGTCAGCGGGCCGACCAGCCGGTAGACGGCCGCCCGCCCGATGCCGAGCCGCGTCGCCACCTCGGTGACTGTCAACCCGGCCGGCGCGTCGGCGACCAGGTGCAGCAGCCGCAGCCCTCGATCCAGCGTCTGCGCCATCTCCCCGGCCCGCCCGCCGCCGACATCGGCCCGCCCGCCGCCGACATCGGCCCGCCCGCCGACATCGGCCCGCCCGCCGACATCTGGCCCGGGAACATCTCGTTCGGAGGCGGCTCGGACGGGTCGGCGCCGCGGAGGGGGGCCTTCACCGCCGGGGACAGCGGGTGGCTCGGCGGGATGTGCGGTCGCGTCCACGCCTGGCAGCGTACGACCCGGCACCGGCCGACCCGGAACAGCGCGGACGGCTACCCTTGTGCGGTGACGCTACGCCTGTATGACACCGCCACCCGATCGGTGCGGGACTTCGTCCCGCGGGAAGCCGGCAAGGTGGGGGTCTACCTGTGTGGTCTCACCCTCCAGGCACCGCCGCACATCGGCCATCTTCGCTCGGGCGTCAACTATGACGTGCTGCGTCGCTGGCTGGTGACCGCCGGCTACGAGGTCACGTTCATCCGCAACGTTACCGACATCGACGACAAGATCCTGGTCAAGGCGGGGGAGCAGGGTCGGCCGTTCTGGTCGATCGCGTACGCCAACGAGCTGATCCTCGCGGAGTCGTACCGGGCGTTGAACGTGCTGGCGCCCACCTACGAGCCGCGCGCCACCGGGCACATTCCGGAGATGCACGAGCTGATCACGAAGTTGATCGCGGACGGGCACGCCTACCCGGCCACCGACGGCTCCGGTGACGTCTACTTCGACGTGGCGTCCTGGCCGGCGTACGGGTCGCTGTCGGGTCAGTCGCCGGACGCGATGCAGTCGGCGGGCGACGCCCCCGACCGGGGTAAGCGGGACCCGCGCGACTTCGCCCTCTGGAAGGGTGCCAAGCCGGACGAGCCGGCGGACGCGTACTGGCCGTCGCCGTGGGGGCTGGGTCGTCCCGGTTGGCACATCGAGTGCTCGGCGATGTGCTGGCGCTACCTCGGCCCGGAGTTCGACATCCACGGCGGTGGTCTGGACCTGACGTTCCCGCACCACGAGAACGAGATCGCCCAGTCCAACGCGGCCGGGCTGCCGTTCGCGCGCTACTGGGTGCACCACGGGCTGCTCAACATCGGCGGAGCCAAGATGGGCAAGTCCGCCGGCAATGCGCTCGACCTGGCGTACGTGGACTCGCTCGGGGTGCGACCGGTGGAGCTGCGCTACTACTACGCCGCCGCGCACTACCGCTCGGTGATCGACTACTCGGAGGACTCGCTGCGCGACGCGGCCACCGCGTACCGGCGGATCGAGGGTTTCGTGCAGCGGGCCGTCGAGCGGGTGGGCGCGGGGCAGTTCGGTGAGCTGCCGGCCGGCTTCGTCGCGGCGATGGATGACGACCTCAACACGTCAGCGGCGCTGGCCGTGTTGCAGCAGCACCTCCGTGACGGCAACACCGCGCTGAGCACCGGCGACGATGTGACCGTCCGCACCACCCTGGCCGCGGTACGGGCGATGCTGGATATCCTCGGTGTCGACCCCCTGGACCCGGCCTGGACCGGTGGCGGCCGCTCGGACGATCTGCGTGCCGTGGTGGACTCCCTGATCGCGCTGGCCCTGGAGCAGCGCGCGCAGGCCCGGGGCCGCAAGGACTGGTCCGCCGCCGACGCGGTACGCGACCAGCTCAAGCTGGCCGGCGTGGTGGTCGAGGACACCCCCCAGGGCCCCCGTTGGACTATTGGAGAGCAGGACTGATGGCCGGCAACTCGCAGCGCCGTGGCCGGCGACTGACGCCGAAGGCGGGTGCCCCCAAGGGCTCCGGCGGCAAGAACAAGGACTCCCTCACCGGGCGCGGGCGCACCCTGCCCGCCGACGAGCGACCCTGGCACAAGGGTTACTCGGGCACCGAGAAGCTGCCGCAGCGCACCGCCTGGAAGCAGGACAAGGAGCGCCGGGCGGCGGCCGAGGAGGGGCGTGCCCCCAAGATCGGCCAGCCGGGCAGCAAGGACACCACCTGGGGCAGGGGCGGTGGCCGTGGCGTACCGGCGAATCGTGGTGGCTCGGCGGGGCGGGGTGGCCGGCCGGCCGCCGGCCGGACCGGTCCCCGGGTCGCGCCGGGCCGCAAGTCCAACCCCTCCAAGGACACCCCGGAGCTGCTTGTCGGGCGCAACCCGGTGCTGGAGGCGCTGCGCGCCCAGGTGCCGGCGACGGCGCTCTACGTCGCCCAGGGCATCGACATGGACGACCGGATCAACGAGATCATCCGGACGGCCGCCGATCGGGGCATCGCCAACCTGGAGATCAGCCGCGCCGAGCTGGACCGGATGACCGGCGGGGTGCTGCACCAGGGCGTCGGGTTGCAGGTGCCGCCCTTCGCGTACCAGCCCTTCGAGGACATGGTCGCCGCGGCCCTGGAGCAGCAGGCGCCGCTCCTGGTCGCACTGGACGGGGTCACCGACCCGCGCAACCTCGGCGCGGTGATCCGTTCGGCCGCCGCGTTCGGCGCGCAGGGTGTCTTCGTACCCGAGCGGCGGGCTGCCGGGATCACGGCGACCGCCTGGCGGACCAGCGCCGGCGCGGCCGCGCGGGTGCCGGTGGCCCAGGTCACCAACCTGACCCGGTCGCTGAAGGCGTGCCGCGACGCCGGCTTCATGGTGGTCGGCCTGGACGCCGACGGTGACACCGACCTGTACGACCTGGAGGCCGCTGTCGGCCCGCTTGTGGTGGTCGTCGGCTCCGAGGGGCGCGGGTTGTCCCGGCTGGTCGGGGAGACGTGCGACCTGACGGTGAGCATCCCGATGATCTCCGAGGTGGAGTCGCTCAACGCCAGCGTGGCCGCCGCGGTCACCCTCGCCGAGGTCGCCCGCCGCCGCTCGGTCGAGCTGTAACGACGTCGACGAGGCCCCTTCCCGCCGGGTGCGGGAGGGGGCCTCGTCGTCAGATCTGGTGGAGCCAGGCGACGAAGAACAGCGCCCCGGCCACCGCGATCAGCAGCGTGGTCGGAAGCAGCCAGGCCGGAGTGCGCTCCCCGTCGAGACGGCGGGTCAGTCGCTGGTGCACGGCGGCAATGCCGATCAACGCGGCCAGGCCGGCGGCGGCCATCGGCAGGCCGACGAGGAAGTGCGCCAGCCACGCGCCGGCCCGGCTCGGACCACCCCAGGAGTGGTCGTACGGGCCGCGGTCGACCAGGCCGTACAGCATGCCGCGCAGCACCAGCAGCAGCTGAACGCCGAGCGGCAGCAGTGCCACGAAGCCGAGTAGCAGACTGAGCAGCCCGTGGCCGAGTACCGCGACCGGGCCGGGTCGCCGGTCGGGTGTGGGCGTCGGGGGTGCTCCGAGTAGTCCGGTACGCAATCTCCGCCACCGCGCGGCGGCCGCATCGGCACCACCCACCGGGGCGGTCACCAGCGCGAGCAGGGCGACCGGCACCAGCGTCGCGCAGTAGGCGAGGCTACGGCCGGTCAGGCGGGCCGTCCGGCCAAGCCGGGAACGGGTGATCGGGTGAGCGGTGGCGGACACGGCGTCTCCTCGGGTTGGGCGTGCCGCGACGCTACGGCCGCGGCCCACCCGGCCGAGTCACCCTTCGGAGCCACATCCACGCTGGCACCGGGGGGTGAGAAGCCTTCCCGGGTACGACGAAAGGGGCGGCCCGCCGAAGCGGACCGCCCCTTGTCGGTACGGCGTTACGTCAGATCCGGCTGCCGGTGGTGGCGTGGAAGACGTGGCTGCGGCCGGTACGCGGCTTGACGAACACGGTGTCACCCATGTTCGGCATGCTGCGCCGGTCGGTGCGGACGACGAAGCGCTCCGAGTTGCCACCAAGCGCGGCGTGCCCGTAGACGTTGGCGTCCGAGCCGAGGTCCTCGACCAGCTCGACGACGACGGGCATGCCGCCCTCGGTCGGGCTGACCAGGTCGCAGTCCTCCGGGCGGAAGCCCACGGTCACCTTGCCGTCGCCACCCTCGGCGCGGGCCGCAGCGACCTGCTCGCGGGTCAGCGGGATGTGCAGCTCGGCGAACTCGGCGCCCTGCTCGTTCAGCGGAACGGTCTTGATGTTCATGGCGGGGGAGCCCATGAAGCCGGCGACGAACACGTTGGCCGGGGTGTCGTAGAGCGCCCGCGGGGTGTCCACCTGCTGGAGGACACCGTCGAGCAGCACCGCGACCCGGTGGCCCATGGTCATGGCCTCGACCTGGTCGTGCGTGACGTAGACGGTGGTGACGCCCAGCTTGGCCTGCAGCGAGGCGATCTGGGTACGGGTCTGCACGCGCAGCTTGGCGTCGAGGTTCGACAGCGGCTCGTCCATGAGGAAGACCTGCGGCTCGCGGACGATCGCCCGGCCCATCGCGACACGCTGACGCTGACCGCCGGAGAGCGCCTTCGGCTTGCGGCTGAGGTACTCCTCCAGCTGGAGCAGCCCGGCTGCCTCCTTGACCCGCCTGTCGATCTCCGACTTGGAGGTCTTGCGCAGCTTGAGGGCGAACGCCATGTTCTCGTACACCGTCATGTGCGGGTAGAGGGCGTAGTTCTGGAAGACCATCGCGATGTCGCGGGCCTTCGGGGGCAGGTGGGTCACGTCGCGCTGGTCGATGTAGATCGAGCCGGCGTCGACGTCCTCCAGGCCGGCGAGCATGCGCAGGCTGGTGGACTTGCCACAACCGGAGGGGCCGACGAGAACGAGGAACTCGCCGTCGCCGATCTCGAGGTTCAGCTCGTTGACGGCGGGACGCTCGGTGCCCGGGTAGATCCGGGATGCCTTGGAATAGGTGACCGTAGCCATGGTGGTGCGCTTCCTCTCACCGGCAGGAACGTGCCGGACGATCCGAGTGAAGGAGCGACAGGCACGTACCCGTGCCGGTCAGCGGACGGCGGTCGGCCGCGGGGGCGGCCGTGGTGTCGTCCGTGTCACTGCACCGTAAACGGCTTTCCCCGCGCTGCCAAGGCGAGGGACCCTCGGAAGTGATCCAGTGCCCACACATTCCGGGCACTCGGGCACGGGCAGGCATCAATCGACGCCGTGTCAAGGCGGCGGGCGTCGGGTTGTTGACGTTTCCCGTGCTCGGGGGCACTCGCGAGCGTGATATCCGGACGTCAGTCGCTATGCTGGCCTCGACGCACGCGCCCCTGTAGCTCAGCTGGCCAGAGCACTCGCCTTGTAAGCGAGATGTCGCCGGTTCGATCCCGGCCGGGGGCTCAGAATATCCGCCGGTCCGGCCGTCCCCCCGACGGCTCGTCGGCAGCGCCGTCGGAGCGCGCATCGATGGTCGGTGACTCCTATAGTTCGGGTTACCACCGACCGTCGAGGAGTCGCATGAGCCCGCTCGTCGCGATCACCGGTAGCGCCCAGGCGGACCGCGTCTACTCGCCCGCCGTCCGCGACCCGGAGGGCGCGGCTGCGGCGGCGGCCGAGCTGGGTGCGGCACTCGCCACCCGGGGGTGCCGCATCGTCGTGTACTCCGGCGATCCCGAGTACCTGGAACGGGACGTCGTGCGCGGCTACGTACGCTCCGGCCGGGCGCAGCCCGGGTCGATCCTGGTCCGTGGCCGCTACCAGCGGGACGCGGGCTTCGAGGAGGCCCAGCGGCACCCTGATCTGTTCACAGTCGTGCCCGAGTCGACAGACGACTGGGAGGTCACCTTCTACCGGTCGCTGCTGACTGTCGACGCGTTGCTGCTGGTGGGTGGCGGACGCTCCACGTTCGTCGCCGGGCTCATCGGTCTGTCCCGGCGCATCCCGGTCGCGGCGGTCGCGGCGTTCGGCGGTGGCGCGGAGAAGACCTGGCAGCGCCTCAGCGGTGAGCGCGGCGTCGCCACCGAGGAGGAGGTGGCTCTGCTGGCCCGCCCGTGGCAGCCGGGCGCCGCCGAGCCGATCGTCGCCGCGCTGGACGCCCAGGTGCAGCGCCGCGCCGAGCAGGAACGCGCCGCTGGCGAGGCCGAGCGGGCCGCCGGGCGGCGTACGGTTGCCGGTCTGGTCACCGCGCTGGTCCTCCTGCTGCTCGCCCTCGCCACGATCCCGCTGGCGTATGCCGCTCCGGCCGGTGGGTGGCAGAACGTCGCGGTTCTCGTGGCCGCTCCGCTGTTCGCCTCGGTGTGGGGCGCGATCGTGCGCAACGCGTACGACGGCAGTGGCAACTGGCTGCGGGCGGCGGCGTTGGGTTCGGCGGCCGGTGTCATCGCCTTCCTGTTGTTCGTCGCGGCGCAGCTCTCCACCAACCCGGGCCTGCTCGACGGTGACGCGGCGCGGAAGTTGGTCTTCTTCGTCCTGGCCATCGGGTTCATCGGCGGGTTCACCTCCGAGGTGGTCTACGCCAAGCTGCGCGACCAGGACGTGACGCAGACGCCGGTCCTTCCCCCGGGCGGCCCGCGCTGAGTTGGGCACACCACTAGAGGAGAATTCGCGATGGGTCGTTTCGTGTACTGGATGAACGTGTCCCTCGACCTGCGCATCGAGCAGGTTCCCGGGGACAACGGCGCCGGCGATTGGCTGCGCATCGGCGAGGAACTGCACCGGGAGTTCAACGCGCGGGCCCGGGCGCTCGCGGGCATGGTCCAGGGCCGGGTGATCTACGAGACGATGGAGGAGTTCTGGCCCCGGGCTCGCGAGGACGCGTCGCTGCCGGACTTCATGCGCGAGTACGGCGAGATCTGGACCTCCGCGCCCAAGGTGCTCGTGTCCCGTACCCGCTCCCGTGCCGACCACGGCACCCGCGTGATCGGCGGGGACGACGCGATCGAGCAGCTGGCTCTGCTCAAGGCCGAGACGGACGGCACCCTCGGTGTGGGCGGCGCGACGATCGCCACGCAGTTGCTGCGGGCAGGGCTTCTCGACGAGCTTCTCCTGTTCACCCACCCGGCGATCCTCGGCTCTGGCCGGCCGCTGTTCGACGACGTGGACAGGCAGATCGACCTCGACCTGATCGAGCAGCGATCGTTCCCGCTCGGTGTCACCATGCACCACTACGCCATCCGGCCGACGAGCCCGTGGTGACGCAGACGTCGGTCCCGCGGTGAGCCGGGCCGTGGAGGAGTCCAACCGGGCGATGCTGCGCGCCCGCGACGCGATGGACCGGGCGTACGCCGAGCCGCTGGACATTCCGGCGCTGGCCCGGATCGCGCACGTCTCCGAGGCGCACTTCATCCGGACGTTCCGGGCCACCTTCGGCGAGACGCCACACCGTTATCTGCAACGCCGTCGGGTGGAGCGGGCGATGGCGCTGCTGGTGGAGACCGACCGGGACGTGACGGACATCTGTTACGCGGTCGGCTTCGGCAGCCTGGGCACGTTCAGCCGGACGTTCCGACAGATCGTGGGGGAGTCGCCCTCGGATTTTCGGCGTCGCCGCGCCGCGCCGGCCAACGTGCCGTCCTGCTTCACCAAAGCCTGGACGCGTCCCAGCAGTTTTGGATAAGCAGCAGGTCAGGGCCACCCTCTACGGTCTAGGGCATGACGATGAACGCGATCAGCCGCTCCCAGATCTACGTCCTCGACCAGGACGAGGCGCTGGACTTTTACGTGAACAAACTCGGCATGGAGGTCAACACCGATCAGGATCTCGGCTTCATGCGCTGGTTGACTGTCAACCTGCCAGGCGACCCGGAGCGCGAGATCCTGCTGGAGAAGCCGGGCCCGCCGGCGATGGACCCGGCGACGGCCGAGCAGGTGCGGGAGCTGCTCACCAAGGGTGCCCTGGGTGGGTACCTCTTCATGACCACCGACGACGCCCGCAAGACCCACGAGGACCTGGTGGCGAAGGGTGTCGAGATCACCGACGAGCCGACCGAGCGCCCGTACGGGATCGACTTCGGCATCCGGGACCCGTTCGGCAACAAGATCCGCGTCGGCCAGATGTTCCCCCGGGCGTAGCGTCAAGATCAAAAACCGGAAGGCGCGGGGCTGACCCGCGCCTTCCGGTGTGTTTGGGTGTACGGCATGCGGACTCGGTTGCTGTACCTGGCCCGGCACGGCGAGCAGGACCTGACCGGGCACGCCGACACGGCCTCGACCGAGCCGGATTCCGGCCTGTCCGAGCGTGGCCGGCGGCAGGCCACGCTGCTCGGTGAGCGCCTGCGGGGCCGCCCGTTCGCCGCCGTGCACCACGGGCCGCTGCGCAGGGCCGCGCAGACCGCCGAGGTGGTCGCGGCGGCACTGCCCGGCGTCCCGGTGTACGCCACGGAGTTGGCCGGTGACCACCTCCCCCACGACACAGACCCGAGCGGCCTGCCGCAGGCGTACGCCCAGTTTCTGGCCGGATTCTCGGCTGCCGAGCGGGCCGACGGGCCGCGCGTGACGGCGGAGGCCGTGCGGCGCTTCAGCGGTCCGGTGGCGGCCGACGAGGGAGCGGCCGAGGGCGAGCCGGTTCGTGAGCTGGTGGTGACGCACTCCTTCCTGATCGCCTGGCTCGTCCGGCATGCCCTCGATGCTCCAGAGTGGCGGTGGCTGGGTTCGAACCACCACAACGCGGGGTTGACTGTCATCCGGTACGGCCCGGCCGGCCCGCCGAACCTGATCGCCGTCAACGACGTGGCGCACCTGCCTGCGGAGTTGCGCGGCACCGGTCTGCCCCCGGACTACCTGGTCTGAGCGGGCGGTCGGTCAGCCGGTTACCCGCAGCAGCAGTTCGACGAGCGCACGGGTGGCCGGCGGCGGCGCGGGATCGGCGGGGCAGTCGACGTACCCGGTCTCGACGGCGCCGACGGTCAGGCGGTAGCTGAACGCGTCCGAGCAGCTCGTCGTGGTGCCCGTGCGGCGGGCCTCGGTGGCCAGCCGCCTGTCGGCCGCCAGGCCGCGGAGCCGGCCGAGGTCGGCGGCGTCGAGTTTTCCGGTACGTCGGCCACCGGCCCGGTCCACCGCCGTCCACTGGCCGTCCGGTTCGACAGTGACGTTGTCGCCGCGGCCGGCGAAGCCGCCGGAGCGGAACAGGGTCACCCGCCCGGCCGCCGCGTCCGGTGCGCCGGGCACGACGGGAGCGGTGCCGCTCGACGTCGGGGCGATCGGAGGGGTCGCGGTCACCGGCGGCGGGGTGCCGGTGGCCGATTGTTGGTTCGCGGGGGTGCCGGCCGGGTCCGTGCCGGTGCAGCCGGCCAGGAGGGCGGCCAGCAGCGCGATCGTGACACCTGTCGTCGAGGCGGGTCTCATGTCCGTCGGACGTGCCGGTGCCAGCGTTGGTTCCCTTGTCAAGGCCCTCATCCGTTCGGCCAGTCTCAATGTCTGGGAGCGGTCCAAGCCTTCTCTTTTCCTCAACACATCGCTATATCTACATGCGTGACTACCCCCGTCACAACCTTTCTCCTTTCAGGAGGGCACGTGAAACGACCCCTCGCGGCCGTCAGCGCAGCGCTGCTCACCAGCGGCCTGCTGACCTGCGTCGCCACCACGGCGCACGCCGCACCACCCACCGCTCCCGCGCCGGACGCCTCCGCCGCGGCCCGAGCGGCGACCGTCCTGCGGACGAACCCCGGCGCCGTCCAGGGTTCGAGCGCCGAGTCCTACCAGGTGCGCAGCACCAAGGTGGACGCCTCCGGCGCGGCGCACACCCGCTACACCCGCACCTACCAGGGGCTCCGGGTGTACGGCGGTGACTTCGTCATCCACACCGCGTCGAACGGCACGTACGCCGGCAGTTCGGTCGGGCTCGCCGCACCGCTGACCCTCACCACCACGGCCCGGGTCACCGCGGGCGCGGCGAAGAAGGCCGCCAGCGCCCGGTTCACCGGCAAAACCGAGGCCGTGGGTGCCCCGGAACTGTTCGTCGACGCCAGCTCCGGCACGGGCCGGCTGGCCTGGGAGACGGTGGTCAGCGGCTGGCAGCCCGACGGGCAGACGCCGTCGCGGCTGCACGTGATCACCGACGCCACCTCCGGCGCGACAGTCGGGTCGTACGACGAGATCGAGTCGGTGGTCGGCAGCGGCCAGGGCATCTACACCGGCACGGTAAGCATCGACACGACGCTCTCCGGCAGCACCTACCAGATGATCGACCCGGCGCACGGCAACGGCCGTACCTGCGACATGAACAACGGCACGTCCAGCTGCACGACCTTCACCGACGCCGACAACGCGTGGGGCACCGGCGCCAACTCCAACCGGCAGTCGGCCGCCGTGGACGCGCACTTCGGCGCCGCGAAGACGTTCGACTACTTCAAGAACGTGCACGGCCGCAACGGCATCTTCGGCAACGGCAACGGCGTGCCGAGCCGGGTGCACTACGGCAACAACTACGTCAACGCCTTCTGGGACGGCGCCCAGATGACCTACGGTGACGGCTCCGGCAACTCCCGCCCCCTCGTCTCGCTGGACGTGGCCGGGCACGAGATGAGCCACGGTGTCACCGAGGCGCTGGCCGGCCTTGTCTACTCCGGCGAATCCGGCGGCCTCAACGAGGGCACCAGCGACATCTTCGGCAACATGATGGAGTTCTACGCCGCCGCACCGAGCGACCCGGGCGACTACCAGGTCGGCGAGAAGATCAACATTAACGGCAACGGTACGCCGCTGCGCTACATGTACAACCCGTCGCTGGACGGCTCGTCCGACAGCTGCTGGTCCACCAGCACCAAGAACAAGGACGTGCACTACTCCTCCGGCGTCGCCAACCACTTCTACTTCAACCTCGCCGAGGGCACCGGCGCCACCTCGTACGGCACCTCGCCGGTCTGTGGTTCCGCCCCGGCGGTGACAGGCATCGGCCGCGCCAAGGCCGAGAAGATCTGGTACCGGGCGCTCGACGTCTACTTCACCTCCAACACGTCGTACGTCAACACCAGCAACCCGGCGAACACCGCCCGCGCCTACAGCCTGCGGGCGGCCACCGACCTGTACGGCAGCTGCTCCACCGAGTACAAGGCCGTGCAGGCCGCCTGGACGGCCGTGAACGTGGCCGGCAACGACGCGCCCTGCTCCACCGGCAACGACTTCTCCGTGTCGCTGTCGCCGACCGCCGGCTCGGTGAACCCGGGCAGCGCGGCATCCACCACCGTGTCGACCGCCACCACCAGCGGTACGGCGCAGACCGTGACGTTCTCCGCGTCCGGCCTGCCCAGCGGGGCGAGCGCCGCGTTCAGCCCCGCCTCGGTGACCTCGGGCGGCTCGTCCACCCTCACCATCAGCACCTCGGCGAGCACCCCGCCCGGCACCTACTCGGTCACCGTGAACGGCGCGGGGTCGGTCACCCGCAGCGCCACCTACACGTTGACCGTGAACGGCACCGGGGGCGGCTGCACCGCGCCGGGCCAGAAGCTGGCCAACCCGGGCTTCGAGTCCGGCGCGACCGGCTGGACGGCCAGCTCCGGCGTGATCACCAACTCCAGCGGCCAGGCGGCCCGCACCGGGTCGTACAAGGCGTGGCTGAACGGGTACGGCAGCAGCCACACCGACACGCTCGCCCAGTCGGTGGCCCTTCCGGCGGGCTGCTCGTCGTACACGGTCAGTTTCTGGCTGCACATCGACTCGGCCGAGACCACCACGAGCGTCCAGTACGACAAGCTGAACGTGCAGGTGCTGAACTCGGGCGGGACGGTGCTGGCCACGCTGGCGACCTACTCGAACCTGAACAAGGCCACCGGCTACAGCCAGAAGTCCTTCTCCCTGGCCGGGTACGCCGGCCAGACCGTCAGCCTGAAGTTCACAGGCACCGAGGACTCCTCGCTGCAGACGTCCTTCGTGGTCGACGACACCGCGGTCACCGTCTCCTGACCTGACCAGGAGCGGGCCCGGCGGCCCCCATCCGGGTGGCCGCCGGGCCCGTGCCGTTACGTGTCTGCGAATCTTGGACAGATTCCGTCATCTGCGGACGGAATCTGTCCAAGATTCACTTCGGTCGGACACGTGCGGCGAGGATGGGGTGGGTCTGTGGCGGGTGCGGAGTTGACGGTCACGGTTTCCGGGCCGGTGGCGACCGTGGTGATCCACAACCCGGCCCGTCGCAACGCGATGACGGCGGCCATGTGGCGCCAACTTCCCGAGCTGCTCGACCGGCTGGAGCCCGACCCCCACGTACGGGCCCTGGTGCTCACCGGCGCGGACGACGCCTTCTGTGCCGGCGCCGACCTCGGCGACCTGGCCGAGCTGCTGGACGCCGGCGACACAAGCATCGCAGTGGCCGCCGAGGAGCGGCTGGCCGGCTTCGCCAAGCCGACGGTCGCGGCGATCCGGGGCGCCTGCGTCGGAGGTGGCGCGCAGCTCGCGGTCGCCTGTGACCTGCGGATCGCCTCGGAGGACGCCCGCTTCGGCGTACCCCCGGCCCGGCTCGGGCTGGTCTATCCGGCACCGACCACGCGCCGGCTGGCCCGGCTGGTCGGCCCGTCGGCGGCGAAGCACCTGCTGTTCACCGCCGAGATGATCGACGCCGACCGCGCCCTGCGGATCGGCCTCGTCGACGAGGTGCTGCCGGGCGACCGGCTCGCCGCGCGGGTGGACGATCTCACCGCCACTATCGCCCAGCGCTCGCCGCTGAGCGTCACCGCCGCCAAGGAGATCATCGACGACCGGGCCGGACCGGCGCGGATCGCCTGGTGGCACCGCAAGGTGAGGGACAGCGGCGAGGCCCGCGAGGGCGTGGCGGCCATGGCGGAGCGCCGGGCACCCCGCTTCGCCTGGCGAGCGCCCTCCGACGGCTGACGGCTGCGCCGCCGCGCGCGACCGGGGCCGGCCGCCTGCTCCGCCGGCGACCCACCCACCCGCCCGGCCGCAGTGGATACCTGCGGGCCGCGCGAAGGCCCAACAGTCGGGCCGAGCCCGTTTGGCACGCAGCCATCGACGGGTATCCCGGACCAACGGGGAACGGGGGTCAGAATGGATACGCCGATCACGAATTCAGAGGGCTCCGGGCGGAGGCCACGCCTTCTCGTCCTGCTGATTGCCCTGCTGGTGGGCGGCGTGGTTGCCGCGCTGGGCGTCGGTGTGGCGGTCGGTGGCGACGACACCGCTGCCTTCGACGGTGATCCACCCCCCTGGGCTTTCGTTCTCGGCGCCACCCTGTCGTTGATCGGGCTGGCCGTGGAGATCGGCGCGCTCGTCTGGACCGTGCGCTCCGGTCGGTACCGGGCCGCGCGCCGGTCGCGGCTGTTGACGCTGAGCTGGTCGCACCGCTTGCGGCTCGGGCGGCAGGTCAGACATGGGACACCCGAGGCCGGCGATGATGCGGTGCTCCTCGAGGAGATGGCCCGACAGATGGCCGGCAACCGCTGGTCGGCAGGCCTGATGGCAGGCCTGATGACGGTGAGCGTCGGTCAGGCGCTGATGCGATTCGCGCCGTTCTGGGCGGTGTTCAGCGGAGTGGTCGCGGTGGCTGGCGCGGTGGCCATCGTTCTGGTCATCCGGGACGCCCGTCGGGCCGAGGCGTTCCTGCGCGCCCACCCGGACCTGACCGGACAGTAACCGCCGCCGCGGGTTTCACCCATTGCGAAACCTCGATCCCGGGTGGCACCGGATCGGAGCGGTACGGCAGGCTGTCCGTCGTGCAGCGTGATCGGTTGCTTGCGGGCCGCTATCGGCTCCTGGAGCGCCTCGGCAGCGGGGGCATGTCCGCGGTCCACCGGGCGTACGACGAGGTGCTCGAACGGGACGTCGCGGTGAAGGTGCTCGTCGCCTCGGACGGCAACGCCCGGCAGCGGATCCGAGCCGAGGCAAAGGCGGCGGCCCGGTTGTCGCATCCGCACGTCACAAGCGTCTACGACTTCGGCGAGTCGGTCGTCGACGGTGTCCAGGTCCCGTTCGTGGTGCTGGAACTGCTCAACGGCGTCACCCTCGAACAACGGCTGGTCGCCGGGCCGCTGCCACCCCGCGCCGGGCTGCGGGTCTGCGCCGAGGTGGCGGCGGCACTCGAAGCCGCGCACGCCCAGGGGTTGGTGCACCGCGACGTCAAGCCGGGCAACGTGATGCTCACCCCCACCGGCGCGAAGGTGCTCGACTTCGGCATCGCGGCGGCCATCGGCGACCCGGAGATCGACTTCGATGGACGGCTGCTCGGCACGCCCGCCTACCTCGCTCCCGAACGGCTGGCGGCCGGAGAGGTGCTGCCGGCCTGCGACGTGTACGCCCTCGGCCTGCTCCTGTACCGGACGCTCACCGGCCGGCTGCCCTGGGCCACCGAGGCGCAGGCCGGGATGCTCCGCGCCCACGTCCACGTCGAGCCGGATCCGCTCCCCGAGATCCTTGGAGTGCCGCCCGAGATCCACAGGCTCTATCGCTGGTGCCTGGCCCTCGATCCCGCCGACCGGCCCCCGGCCGCCGAGGCGGCCCGCATCCTGCTCGCCGCGGGCCAACAACTCACGCAGACGCCACAGGGTTCCTCCCCGGCCGAGGTGACCGAGGTGGCCGACGACGCCTCGGCCGAGCCGGGCACCGGCGTGGGACCCCGCCCGACCGGCACCTCCCGGCGACCGACCCGCCGCCGGCACCGGGCGGTGCTGACTGTCGGCGGCGCGGTGATCGCCGCGGTGGCGCTTGCCGGGTCGCTGGGCGACTACAGCAGGCGGCAGCACGACGGAACCAACCCGCGAACAGGCATCGGCACGGGTGGCACCACCACTGTGGGGCTGCCACAGACCGTCGAACAGCCCGAACCATCCGTGGCCCCTCCGCCGACCGGCCCGTCGGCCCGGAAAATCCCCGCCATCCCCGGGACCAGCCCACCGACGGGTCCCGGTGAAAGGTCCACCCCTGCATCGACGGCGCCCAGGCCCAGGCCCAGACCGACGCCCACGCCCACCGATCCCGTGGTGGTCACCGTGCAGACGCAGGGCGGGACGGTCAGCGTTCGCTGCCTCGGGGGATCGGCCGAACTGCTCACGGTGACGCCCGCGCCGGGCTATCAGGTGGCGCCGTACGACCCGGGCCCGGCGAAGCAGCTCCAGGTCGAGCTGACCTCGGCAGCGCACAGCAGCGAGATCCGTACGCACTGCGCGAACGGCCGCCCGAAGCCGAAGGTCACGGAACGCGACCTCTGACCGGGGCCGGCGGGTGCCGCGCCGGGGCGTACCCCGACGCGGCCCCCCGTTCCCGCCGGCCGGTCGGTCACCGCCCGGCCAGCGACGCCCAGCCCGGGTTCACCGGTTCCCGGCGCAGCGGCATGCCCGCCTCCGCCGGGGTGCGGTCGCCCTTGCGCTGGTTGCAGCCGTAGCAGGCGGCGGTCGTGTTTCGCCACGTGTTCCGGCCGCCCCGCGAGCGCGGCAGGATGTGGTCGATCGTCGATGCGGCCCCACCGCAGTACGCGCAGCAGCGCTCGTCGCGGCGCAGCACCCCTGCCCGGGACCAGGCCGGCCCGGAGTTGAACCGCCACCGGGTGACCACGTAGCGGACCAGCCGCACCACCCGGGGCAGCGGGAAGACACCGATCAGCTGGTCGGGCTCCGCCTCGTGGATCTCGGCCACCCGGCGGCAGAGCATCCGGACGGCGTGCTGAACGGTGACCCGGTGCAACGGGCCGAGGTCGGCGTTGACGACGAGGACGGCGTCCACCGGGACTCCTTTCCAGATGGTGCCGGACAGCGAAGAGCCGCCCGGTCCAGGCTTTCGGACGGGCGGCTCGGCGCGTACGGGTACGCGTCAGTCGGGCCGGCCCGCCCGGGGGTCTTCCGCTCGCCAACCGTTGCCGGGCAACGCCGACGACGGCACGGTGCTGGCGTGCGACATCGTCATGATCTGCTCCCGTGGCGGTGGTTGACCTTGCGTGATCACGGTAGGTCGACGCGGGAGGTACCGGCAACGTATTTCGATCGGCCGGCCTCCTCGGGACGCCGCTGGCGACGGGTGCGGGGAGCCGCTTTCACCGCGGCCTGGGCGATGGTCAGCGGCCGGTTCAGCCGTAGGGCCATCCGTGCGGTCAGTTCGCTGTCCAGCAGGGGCCGGTTGACCTCACTGGCGACCGCCAGGGCGGGCCCGGAGACCGACCGCCAGATCGCGGCCAGTCCGGCGCCGAGACCCACCAGGGCGACTGTGGCCCGGGTGGTCGGTGAGCCGGCGGCCGCGGCAGCGCTCACTCCGACGACCGCGAAGAGCACCAACAGCAGGGGTACGAGCACCGGCCAGAAGATGCCCCGCGCAGCCTGCGCCACCAGCCGCCGGTCCCGGATGATCAGATTTTTGGCGATCACCGCGTAGTCCTCCTCGTCGAGCAGGTCGCGCGGGTGCAGGCCGCCGGTGAGCACGTCGCGCCAGAGGTCGCCCTGGCCGCGCAGGGCCCGGCTCAGCTCGGCGGGCGCCGGCACGGCCGGGTCGCCGTGGCCGGCCCGGTCGACAGTGTTCGACCAGGCGGCAAGCGACCGGCGCACCACCGCGGCCGAGTACGGCGGCAGGACGGTGGCCAGTTCGTCCAACCACCTGCTGATCTGGACCTGCCGGCCCCCGAACTGTCGCAGCAGTTGTGCGACGTCGCCGGCCCGGACGGTGTCGGCCACTGATCGGCCCAGCCGGTAGGCCAGCCCGACCCGATGGTTGGCGGCCATCGCCCACCGCAGCACCTCCACGTTGAGGTCGTCGAGGGCGAGCAGCAGCGGCACCGGGTCGGCGGGGTCGGGCTGCCCCGGGTCGGGCAGCAGGGCTCGGGCGGCCGACGTGTCGGGTACCGGCCTGGTGTGCCGGGTGAGGTCGGCGATCTGGGCCAGTGCGACGTCCACCCCGTCGAGGTACATCCGCATCCGCCGGTGGGTGGACATCTCGGTGAGGTTGGAGAGTTTGGCCGGCGGTACGGCCGGGCGGGCGTCGACGAAGGCGCGCGGCTCCGCCTGCTGCCCGTGGTGGTAGGCGTCCGCCATCCACCAGCCCAGCCGGAGCGCGGTGACGATGCAGGCGCGCTCGTCGCGGATCAGCGGGTACGCGTCGCCGCGGCCGATCTCGTCGATCGACGAGCCGTTTCCCGTGCCGGCGCGGTGCAGTGGTGACATCTCCGCTGCCCTCCCGCCCGGCCGATCGACGGTTGATCATTCGAGCGTACGGCAGCGTACGGTGGCTTATGTTGTGTTTTGTTGTTTTTGCCCGGCGCGACCGGCCAGCAGCCCGCGCGGTCGGATCGAGCGCACCGGCTCGGCCGCGGCGCCCTCCGCGCGCAGGATGTGGTTCGCCGCGATGATCCCGGTGGCCGCGGAGCGTTCCATCAGGGCGCTCGGGAAGTCCGTGGCGATCCCGTCGCCGGCCAGGTAGACACCGGGCGCCTCGGTGCGGACCCCCGGACGCCAGGCGTGGCTGCCCGGCGTGAACGCCGGCGCCTGCGCCTCCACCCGGGCCCGCAGCTCACGGACCCGCAGGTCGCCGGCCTCCGGCCAGAGCTCGACCAGCTCGCGGCGCATCCGCTCGGCCAACTCCTCAGCAGGCACGTCGGGCTCGCAGGCGTACGCGTGCAGCTCGATGACCGACCCGCCGGTCCGCTGCGCCCAGCGCCGCGGCTCGTTCTCCAGCCGGTGGTAGAGCGTCACCGAGTCCAGAGTGGGTTGGCGGGACACCCCGTTGAACACCGCCCGCTCGGCGGCCACGTCCCCGTCACACCAGTACCGCGCCACCGCGTACGGGGGGCCGGGGGTGCCGAAGGCCGACATCCGCGCGGCCAGTTCGGGTGCCTGCCCGGCCAGGTCCGGCGAGGCCGCGACAAGCGCGGCGAGCGCGGGCGGGTCGACGGCGAGCACGACGTGACCCGCCGGATGGCTGCCCCCGTCGGTGGTCGTCACCCGCCATCCGTCGCCGTCGCGGCGCACCCCGGTGGCGGCGCTGCTGGTGAGAACGCGGCCGCCGTGCTTCTCCACGTGCCGGGTCAGGGGCTCCCAGATCGCCGTCGCGTAGTCCTCGTCGGGGCAGTCGAAGGCCAACCCCTCCGGGTTGCCGAGCAGGTAGAAGTGGAACTGGGCGACCATCTCGGCCGCCGACATCTCCGCCTCGTGGTTGAAGAACGAGTGCGAGAAGACCTCGAACAGCATCGCTCGCGCCCGGTCCGGCAGCCGCAGCGACGCCAACAGCTCGTCGGCTGTGGTGTCGTCCAACTCCGCGTAGGTGCGGACCGGGTCGTAGGTGAGCAGCGGCAACGCCGCGTCCCGGTCCATCGACCGCAGATCGCTCAGACGTAGGCTCGGGCTGCGCAGCAGCAGCGCCAGCAGGTTCGCCGGCGGCGCGGGCGGCAGCTTGCCGAACTCCTCGGTCGGCCACCGGGCGCTGAGGATCGGATAGCCCGGGATCGGTTTGAGGAAGCCCAGGTCACTGTCGATCCGGCGGAGGATGGACCGCCAGTTGTAGTACTGCCGGAAGAACGCGTGGAAGCCGTGCTCGTTTCGCTGGCTGCCGTCGGCGAGGGCCTCCGGCCAGGCGCCCAGCCGACCGCCGAGCGTCGGTGCCGCCTCCAGCACCGTGACCGCCACACCCCGCTCGGCCAGCACCACCGCCGCCGACATGCCGGCGATGCCGCCCCCCACCACCAGCGCCGTGGTGGGTCGCGGAACGCGGTCGGCGCCACCGCCGCCCGGGTCCACCTGATGCTGCCGTACGCCGATCAGCCGACCTACCACTTGCGACAGCGCCATGGGGCCAGTCTGCCCCACAGCGGTTCAGTCGGCCGGCAGGCAACGGCGGGGGCGGTCGGAGGCCGGCCAGACGTACTCCAGATCCTCCGGCACGTCGTCGCCGAACAGCGGGCGGTAGTGCGTCGGGTCCTTGCGCAGCAGTGACGAGCGGTGACTCAGGTGCAGGTCGTCGCGGCCCAGCCAGGATGGCAGGTCACCGGCGCGGGCCAGCTCGTCCTGGGTCCGGATCACCCCGGCCCCGCAGGCGTCGGCGAGGTCGACGGTAAGCGTGGTGGCGCAGGTGTCGGCGCGCCCCGGCTCGGTCCAGACCGCGCACATGTCCAGCCCGTAGCGGACGAGCGCCTCCTCGTACCCGGCCCACATCTTCACCGCCGGATGGTTGCGCCAGACGTACCCGGGTCGGGTCAGGCCGCGCAGCACCTGGATGGCCTCCACCCGCTGCTTGCCCAGCCGCTTCTGGTCCAGCGCACGGGCGCTGGCCAGAAAGTCCGGGTACGGGAGGAACGTCTGCATGGCGCTGCTCTACCCGGCCCCGGGGCGGGCATGCCTGGTCACGGGATGATCCGGGCGGGGTCGCCCAGTGTGGTCGTGCTGGTTACGATCCGGGCATGGCGGAGCCGTGGCGGGACCGGGCGCGACGGGCGGTCGAGTGGAACTGGCGGCTGCGGTCCGTCGGTGATCCACGCCCGCACTACGTGATCTGCGGGAAGGACGCGCTCGCCTACTACGTGGCCCGGGCGATGCTCGAATCCGAGCTGCCGGCGGGTGGGGCCCGGGTGACAGTCGTCGTGCCGGAGCGTTACCGCAGCAACGGGCCGGACGTGGCCGGGCTGCGCGGGGTCCGGGTGGTCCGTTCGGACCGGCTGGACGTGGCGACCTTCGAGGCCGCCGGGCTGGCCGGGGCGACCGGGCTGGCGCTGCTGCACCAGGACGACGTGGGCAACCTGCACGCCGCGCTCTGCGCCCAGGCCGTCGACCAGCGGGTCCGACAGGTGCTGCGAATGTTCAACGGCACCCTCGCCGACGGTGTACGCAAGCTGCTCAAGGCGCCCGTCGAGGTGCTCTCCGACGCCGAGATGGCCGCGCCTGCCTTCGTGGCCGCCGCGCTCAACGAGGTCGACCCCAGCTCCTTCCAACATCGGGACAAGACCCTGCGGGTGGCGCGGCGGGCCGACGTCCGACCGCAGGACGTGGTCTGTGCGTTGGCGCACCTCACCGAGGCGCAGGGGGTGGAGCTGCTGCCCGCCGAGCAGGCCGGCGCCGACCTGGTGCTCGCCGAGGCGACCGGTCAACCACCCGGCACCGAGGTCGCCGCCCGCCGGCTGGTCCGCGCGCGTCGGCGGCGTCGCCCGGTCACTGTGGTGCTGGGAGCGGTACGCGGTTTCGCCACCCGCAAGATCGGTGTCGCGGTGATGGTGGTGCTCGCGCTGATCGCGGTGCTGGGGGCACTGATCTCCCGCGCCGAGGACGTCTCTCCGCTGGAGGCGCTCTACCTGACGCTCGTCACCACGCTCAGCGGCGCCGACCCGGACACCGACAAGGCGGCGGACGCGCAGATCATGCAGGTGGTGCTCAACCTGGCCGGGTTGGCGCTGATCCCGCTGATCACCGCCGTGGTGGTGGACGGCATCGTCAACGCCCGGCTGGCCCTGCACACCGGCCGCCTGCAACCCGCCCGCGCCGGGCACGTGGTGGTGATCGGCCTGGGCAACGTCGGCACCCGCGTGATGGCGCAACTGCGCGAGTACGACGTCGAGGTGGTGGCGATCGACAAGGCCCCGGAGCCGCGCGGCGCCGCCCTGGCCCGTCAACTGGAGGTGCCGCTGATCGTCGGCGACGCCGCGCTGCCCGAGACCCTGGTCTCCGCGTCGGTGGCCGACTGTCAGGCGCTCGTGGTGGCGTCCACCGACGACGTCGCCAACCTGGAGGCGGCGCTGGCCGCCCGCGATCTCCGGGACGACCTGCGGGTGGTGCTGCGGCTCTTCGACGGTGACTTCGCCGAACGGGTGGAGGAGACCTTCGCTCTGGGGGTGTCCCGGTCGGTCTCCTACCTGGCCGCGCCGGCCTTCATCGGGGCGCTCACCGAACGCGCGGTGATCACCACGATCCCTGTCGACAGGCACGCGCTGCCGGTGGCCGAGGTGCCGGTCGCCGCCGGCTCCGAGCTGGACGGTCGACCCCTGGACCTGGTCAACCGGGACGGGCAGGTCCGGCTGATCGCCCGGACCCCGGCCGGCGAAACGAAGACGATCTGGTGGAAGGACCTCGATCCCCGGCAGGTGATCTTCGCCGGTGACCGGCTCACAGTGGTCGCCCGCCGGCGTGGCCTGGACTGGCTGACCAGCCGTTGCGCCCCGCCCGCTACGGGGAGGGTGCCTGTGCCATCGGGTTCCGTCGGTTCGATGCCCCGCGGCGTGCCCACCCCGTCCGGTGCCGTCCCGGCTGGTCTCGCCGTCGGCGAGGAGTCGTCCGCGCCAGCGGTGGTCCCCGGGACGCCGCGGACGCCGACCGATCAGGAGGTCGCCGCATCGGCCCCCGGCGCGGCCCACCCGGTGCCGACCCCGCCGTCGCCGGGCGACGACCGCCCGGTGCCTCCGGCCCGAGGCGCGGGGGCCGAGCCGACAGCGACAGACGACGACTCGACTGGTGTCCCCCATGTACGTGGTTGAGCGGTATACCTGTGAGTCATAACTATGACTCACAGGTATACCGCTCTACAGCACGATCGCGGGCCAGCCGATCAGCGGCTTCGTGTGGTTGTTGTTACTGAGTGACAATCGGTGCCATGCGCTTCCGCGTCCTGGGGCCGACCCAGGTGCTGCTGGCCGACGGGCGTGAGGTCGCCGTGGGCGGTCCACGGCTGCGCGCGCTGCTGGCGCTCCTGCTGCTCGATACGGGCCGGGTGGTGTCCGCCGAGCGGCTGATCGACGGTCTGTACGGCGAACACCCGCCGCGGGGTGCCGCCAATGCGCTCCAATCCCTGGTGTCGCGCCTGCGTCAGGCCCTGCCCGCCGAGCACATCCCGGTCGAGTTCCACCCGGCCGGCTACCGCCTCGCCGTGGACCCCGCGGATGTCGACGCGTACCGGTTCGAGCGGCTCGCCGAGGCTGGGCGTCGCGCGCTCGGCAACGGCGACTGGCACCGCGCGGCGGCCGTGTTGCACGAGGCGCTGGAGCTGTGGCGTGGTCCCGCCCTGGCCGACGTCATCGACGTGGCAGGCGTACCCGCGCGGGCGGCCCGGCTGGATGAGCTGCGGCTGGCCGCCACCGAGGATCGGATCGAGGCGGAGCTGGCGCTGGGCGGACACGCGAAACTGGTTCCCGAGCTGCGGCAACTGGTCGTGGCGTATCCGCTCCGGGAGCGCCCGCGAGGCCACCTCATGAGCGCCCTGGCCACGCAGGGCAGGACGGCCGAGGCGCTGGCCGAGTTCGAGGACGCTCGGCGCACCCTGGCCGAGCAGCTCGGGGTCGACCCGTCGGCGGCGCTGGCCGCGGTTCACCTCGCGGTGCTGCGTGGCGACGAGAGTGCCGCCGTGCCGCGTGGCGATGGCAGCAGGGCCGTGCTGCGCGGCGGGGGCAGCTCCGCCGTGCGCCCGACGACCGAGCAGGCGCTGCCGAGCCAGCTCACCACGTTCGTCGGGCGGGAGGAGGAGCTCACGCGTGTTGGAGCGTTGCTCGGCGAGCGCAGGCTGGTCACCCTCACCGGCCCCGGGGGAGCGGGCAAAACCCGGTTGGCCATCGAGGCGGCGGGCCGTTCGGACGGCGAGGTCTGTCTGGTCGAGCTGGCCGGGCTGGCCGACGGGTCGGACGTACCGCAGGCGGTGCTGAGCGCGCTCGGCCTGCGGGACGCGGGCCTGCGGGCCCCGGCCGAGCCGGGCCGACAGGCCATCGACCGACTGGTCGAGGCACTTGCCGAGCGGCGGTTGCTGCTGGTGCTCGACAACTGTGAGCACGTCGTCGCCGACGCGGCCCGGCTGGCCGCACGACTGCTGGGCGCCTGTCCGGCGCTGCGGGTGCTCGCCACGAGTCGCGAGCCGCTCGGGCTGGCTGGCGAGGCGTTGTGCCAGCTGTCCGGGCTCACCCTGCCGCCACCGGACACGTTGACCGAGGATGCCGACGAGTACGCGGCGGTCCGCCTCTTCGTCCAACGGGCCGCGGACGTCGCACCCGACTTCACCGTCACATCGGCCAACGTCGACGTGGTGCTGCGAATCTGCCGTACCCTCGATGGCCTGCCGCTGGCGATCGAGTTGGCCGCCGCGCGGCTCCGGGCCCTACCCGTCGCGGAGGTGGCCGCCCGACTCGACGACCGGTTCCGGTTGTTGTCCATGGGCAGCCGGGCCGTGTCGCCCCGACACCGCAGCCTCCGGGCCGTGGTCGAGTGGAGCTGGGACCTGCTCGACGATGCCGAACGCACACTGGCCCGCCGGCTGACCGTCTTCGCGGGCGGCGCGACGCTTGAGGGCGCCGGACGCGTCTCCGGCCTCCCCAGCGCCGAGTTCGTCGACGCGCTCAGCGGTCTGGTCGACAAGTCCTTCGTGGAGTTGAGCGGTGGGCGTTACCGGATGCTGGAGACGGTGCGCGCCTTCTGCGCCGAACGTCTCGCCGAAGCCGGCGAGGCCGACCAGCTACGTCGTGCGCACACCTCGTACTTCCTGGAGTTCGCCTGGACCGCCAGCGACCACCTCCGGCAGGCCGAACAGCTGCACTGGCTGCGACGGCTCGACGCCGAGCGGGACAACCTGCACGCGGCGTTGCGTCGTGCCACCGCGGCGGGTGACGCGTCCGAGGCCGCCGGGTTGGTCGCCGCGCTGTCGTTCTACTGGTGGTTGCGCGGCATGCGTGGGGAAGGGGCCCGGCTGGCCGCCGACGTCCTCGACGTTCTCGGTGCCGAGGCGCCGCCCGGGTTGGGCGAGGAGTTCACGCTCTGCGTCTACAACGCCTCGCTCGCCGGTGCCGGTCGCCTGCCGCCGCTCGGTACGCAGGGGTCTGTGATCCGCAGCCTCGACCGCCCCCCTCGGCAACCGTTCCTGCTGTATCTGTCGGGGATCTCGACCGGGCCGCCGTCCGGCGGGCCGGACGACGTCGAAGAGCTGATGCGCGAGCTGCGGCAGCTTGTCGGCCCGGACACCTGGATCAACGCGCTGGGCGCGATGGGACACGGCTCGGCGCAGATGTGGGATGGTCAGTCAGACCGTGCCGAGGCCGCGCTGGCCACCGCACTCGACGGCTTCCGGAGCACCGGCGACCGGTGGGGTTCCATGATCACACTCGGCGCGCTCGGCGAACTGGCCGCCTGGCGTGGTGATCCGGAGGCGGCGGGCGAGCACATGGACCAGGCCATGGGCCTGGCCGAGGAACTCGGCTCGGCCGTCGACCAGGCCGACATGCTGCGTACGCGGGGTGAGATAAGGCTGCGTGCCGGTGACCTCACGGCGGCCCGGGACGACTTCGCCGGTGCGCTGCTCCTGGCGCAGGGCAGTGGCGCGCCGGAGTTCGTGGCCGCCGCCCGACTCGGCCTCGCCCAGGTGGCCCGGCTGCACGGTGATCTCGCCGAGACGAGGCAGCACTGCGAATCGGCGTTGGCCGGTGGGCTCACCGGCTGGTACGTCGGCGAGGCGACGCGCGCGGAGATCATCGTCCTTCTTCAGCAGATCACCGAGGAGGAGAAGGCCGGGGCGGCGAGCGGGCCTGGTGCGCCGCCGTCAGCGGACGGTGCGTGAACCGTCAGCGCCCGACCGCACCCTGGCGGCATGACGACATTCGACGTGACAGCCGAAGGGCTGGGCAAGCGGTACGGCCCGACCCGGGCACTTGACACCTTCGACCTGACCGTGCCGACCGGCACGGTGTACGGGCTGCTGGGGCCGAACGGCGCCGGGAAGACGACTGCCGTACGGATCCTCACCACGCTGCTGCGCTTCGACGCCGGCCGGGCCACCGTGGCCGGATTCGACGTGCGGCGTCAGCCGGACGAGGTGCGGGCCCGGATCGCGTTGACCGGCCAGTACGCGGCGGTCGACGAGACCCTCAGTGGGCGGCAGAACCTGGAGTTGTTCGGCCGGCTGTTCCGGCTGGGTCGACGGGCGGCCCGCAAACGTGCCGACGAACTGCTGGAACGGTTCGGGCTCGACGAGGCAGCGGGTCGGTCGGCAGGTGAGTATTCGGGTGGGATGCGCCGCCGGCTGGACCTCGCGGCCAGCCTTATCCGTACACCGCGGGTGCTCTTCCTCGACGAGCCGACGACCGGCCTGGACCCGCGTAGCCGCAACCAGGTGTGGGACCTGGTCCGTGGCCTGGTCACGGACGGGACCACAGTCCTCCTCACCACGCAGTACCTGGAGGAGGCCGATCAGCTCGCCGGCCGGATCTCGGTGATCGACGCCGGTCGGGTGGTGGCCGAGGGCTCGCCGGACGAACTGAAGTCGATGACCGGCGGCGACCGGATCGAGGTGGTGGTGCGTGATGCGGCCGATCTGACCCAGGCTGCCCGCATCGTCGCGTCTATCTGTGCCGCCCAGCCGGAGCGCGATCCTGAGGTGCGGCGGCTCAGCGTGCCGGTGGCCGACCGGATCGCCGGGCTTGTCGACGTGGTGCGGGCGCTGGACGCCGCCGGGATCGTGGTGGAGGACATCGGCCTGCGGCGCGCGACGTTGGACGAGGCGTTCCTGCATCTGACCGGGCACCGACCGGACGAGGCCCGCGAGCCCGTCGGCGTTGGACGAGAGGCGGGAGTGGCATGACGGCGGCGGTGGTCGACGGCTGGACGATGACCAGGCGGAACATGATCCACGTGATTCGCGCACCGGAGGAGCTGATCCTCTACTTCTCGCTGCCGATCATGTTCGTGCTGGTCTTCGGGTACGTGTTCGGCAGCGGCATGCAGGTGTCGGGTGGTGGCAACTACCGCGAGTTCCTGCTGCCCGGGGTCTTCGTGATGACGATGCTGTACGGCCTCGGCGCCACCGCGACGGGCGTGGCGCTGGACCTCAGCCGGGGCGTGGTCGACCGGTTCCGCTCGATGCCGATGGCGCGGTCCGCCCTGATGACCGGCCGCAGCGCCGCCGACCTGCTCCGTGCCCTGCTGGAGATGTCCACCCTGCTGGTCTGCGGCCTGCTCGTCGGTTGGCAGTGGCGACTCGGGGTGGGCAAGGCGTTACTCGCCGTCGGGCTGCTCCTGCTGCTGCGTGTCGCGATCACCTGGATGGGGATCTACCTGGCGCTTCTGGTCCGTAATCCGGACACCGTCGGCGTGATCGTCTTCCCGGCGGCGTTTCCGCTCACCGCGATTTCAAATGTTTTCGTGTCGCCCGAGCTGATGCCGTCGGTCATCGGGACGATCTCTGAGTGGAATCCGTTGTCGGCTACCGTGGCGGCGATCCGCGAGCTGTTCGGCAACCCGGGCCTGGGTGGTGATTCCTGGCCGGCGGAGCACGCGTTGCTGTTGGCGGTGCTGTGGCCGGTGCTGCTGATCGCGACGTTCGCTCCGCTGGCCGTACGCCGCTACCAGCGGCTCAGTCGCTGAACCCCACGCGCCGGTGGCCTCTCCGGGTCACCGGCGCGCGAGGCGGAGCCCATACCAGGTGGCACCGGCCGCGAGCACGCCGAACCCGGCGAGGACGCTGCCCAGCGGCAGGTTGACCGCGAGCAGCAGGCAGCCGACCAGCCCCAGTCCGGCGAGCACCTGCACCGGTAGCTTTCGTTCCCGTTCCCGGCCCAGCGTGAGCGCCGCCGCGTTGGTGATCGCGTAGTAGACGAGCACCGTGCAGCTCGAGAAGCCGATCGCGTCGCGGACGTCACCGAGCAGCACCACAACGATCACCACGGCGGCGACGGCCAGCTCGGCGCGGTGTGGCACCTGGTGCACCTGGTGCACGGCGGCCAGCGCGCCGGGCAGGTCGCGGCGACGGGCCATCGCGAGGGTGGTCCGGCCGACCCCGGCGACCAGGGACAGCAGCACCCCGACGACGGCGATGGTGGCACCGGCGCGGACCACCCAGGCCAGGCCGGGCAGCCCGGCGGCGGTCACCACGTCGACAAGGGGCGCTGCCGAACCGGCCAGCCGGTCGGCGCCGAGCACGCCGAGCGTGACCACTGCCAGGACCAGGTAGATCGCGAGCACCACCCCGAGCGCCAGCGGCACCGCGCGGGGGATGGTCCGCTGCGGGTCGCGGACCTCCTCGCCGAGCGTCGCGATCCGCGCGTACCCGGCGAAGGCGAAGAACAGCAGCCCGGCAGCGGTGAGCACACCCCGGGCGGAGCCACCGGGTTCGCCGAGCCGATCCAGGTGCACCGGCCCGCCCACCACGCCGACGACCGCGACCAGGGCCAGCACGGCGAGCACCAGGCCGACCAGGGCCCTCGTTGCGGTGGCCGTCTTGCCGATGCCGCGTAGGTTCACAGCCGTCACCGCGAGCACCGCGCCGACCGCGACCAGCCGGGCCTGCCCCGGCCACAGGTACGCCCCGATGGTCAGCGCCATCGCCGCGCAGCTCGCCGTCTTGCCGACCACGAAACCCCAGCCGGCCACGAAACCGGCGAACGGGCCGAGGCGTTCCCGGCCGTAGACGTAGGTGCCGCCGGACTCCGGGTAGCGGGCCGCAAGCCGCGCCGAGCTGGTCGCGTTGCAGAAGGCGATGAGGCCGGCGAGTACCAGCGCGGGCAGCAGCCCGGCGCCGCCGGCCGCCGCGGCGGCCGGGCCGAAGACCACGAAGACGCCCGCGCCGAGCATCGAACCCAACCCGATGACAACCGCATCGGGTACGCCGAGCCGCCGCGCCAACTGATCCACGGACCGACCCTAGGGGTACGAGGTGAACGGCCGATCCCATTCCCGTAGCCGGCCGGGGAGCGGCAGATCGTCCCAGGGCACCCGGTGCAGCAGCCGGTCCAGGAGCAGGCCCAGCAGCAGCCCGGCCACCGAGTCGGTGAGCCAGTGCCAACCCAGGTACGTGGTGGTGGTGAGCACGACAAGCGGCGGCACGACGCGGACCACGGTGACCAGGCGGGCCGGCAGGTGGCGGCCGAAGCTGCGGGCCAGCGGGGCCAGCAGCAGCGCGATCACGCCGTACCAGACGATGGCGTTGGCGACGTGCCCCGACGGGTAGGACTGGGCGAACCGGACCGGCAGGTCGTCGTGGAACAGGGGCAGGGTCTGCTCGGGCGACAGGTTCGGCTCCTTGACGCTGGCGCTCGGTGCCGCCCGCGCGGTCCAGACCTTGAGCGGACCGATCGTCAGGTAGGTCAGCACGAACCCGACCACCGGCGGCAGGATCGGCCGCACCGACCGCAGCCGGACGGCCAGCAGCACGCCCAGACCGGCGGCGATCAGGGTCAGCGGGGAGCCCTGGCCGAGGTGGTTGAACACCCAGGCCACCCAGTAGGCGACTGTCGGCCGGTGCGCGTCGGCCCAGTCGGCGACCGCCCGGTCCAGCCCGAAGAGCTGGTCGGCGGCGAGTGCCACGGTCAATCCGACCAGACCGACAAGCAGGAGGGCGTCGAACCACCAGCCGGCCGGGCGGACGGGCCGTAGCCGCAGGTCACGTCGTACCGCCGAGGGTTTGAGCACGCGACCACGCTACCGGGCCGACGCGAGGTCGGGGTGTGCGGCGCTGTGGGCCAAGCCACGATGTGCGGCGGATACGGGGGGCGACCCGTCATGCTTGTGCCCGTGCGGATCACGTCTGCCCTCGTGGACCCGGCGCTGCTCGACCTACCCTGGTCGACACCGCTGGAGGAGTGGCCTGCCCAGCACCTGGTGGCCCTGCCGCAGGGCATCTCCCGGCACATCGTCCGCTTTGTCCGCTTGGGCGACTACGTGTACGCGTTCAAGGAGACCCGCGAACGGATCGCCGAGCGGGAGTACGACCTGCTCCGAGCCCTGGAGCGCATCGACTTCCCGTCGGTCGAGGCGGTGGCGGTCGTCGCCGACCGGCAGACCGAGGACGGCGAGCCTCTCGAATCGGTGCTGATCACCCGGCACCTGCAGTTCTCGCTGCCGTACCGGGCGCTCTTCTCGCACACCCTCCGCCCGGAGACGATGAGCCGGCTGCTCGACGCGCTCGCCGCCTTGATCGTCCGGATGCACCTGACCGGCTTCTTCTGGGGCGACTGCTCGCTGTCCAACACGCTGTTCCGCCGGGACGCGGGTGCCTTCGCCGCCTATCTGGTGGACGCCGAGACGGGCGCTCTGCACAACTCGCTCTCCAACGGGCAGCGCGGGGAGGACCTGGAGATCGCCCGCGTGAACATCTTCGGTGAGGCGCTGGACCTGCAGGCCGCCGGCCTGCTGCACGAGTCCATCGACCCGGAGGTGGTCTGCGAGGAGGTCGTGCAGCGCTACGAGCGGCTCTGGCACGAGATCACCTACGAGCAGAGAGTCGAGCGGGAGGCCCGGCACGACATCGAGGGTCGCATCCGCCGACTCAACGAGTTGGGCTTCGACGTGGCCGAGGTGGCCATGTCGACAATCGACGACGGGCGCTACCTGGTGCGGCCGAAGGTGGTCGACGCCGGCTACCACACCCGGCGGCTGCTGCGGCTCACCGGTCTGGACGCCGAGGAGAACCAGGCCCGCAAGCTGCTCAACGACCTGGACGCGTACCGGGCGGAGAGCGACCTGACCGACGAGCAGCAGGCGGCGCACCGCTGGCTCACCGAGGTCTTCGAGCCGGTGGTCCGGGCCGTGCCGGCGAACCTGCGCCGCAAGCTGGAGCCGCAGGAGCTGTTCGCGCAGATCATCGAGCACAAGTGGCTGCTCTCCGAGCAGGCCGGCCGGGACGTGGGAATGGCGCCCGCCGTGCAGTCGTACCTGGCCGACGTGCTGGTGCATCGCCCCGACGAACAGGCCGTGCTCGGCGTCGACGTCCCCGCCCTGGGCTGACCGGGGGTTCTCGGCGTCCGCTGGCGTTCGGCGGCCGGCGGCCGGCGGCCGGCGGCCGGTGGCCGGTGGCTCTCGGCGTCTGCTGGTGGCCGGCGAAGGGCGGAGGAGGTGGTCGCGTCCTTTGGAGCTGATGTCGCGAACGAATCGGCCCCCTTCTCCTTCGAGATCCTCAGGGACGCGCCGATGTCGTTGAGCTGATCAGCTCCAAAGGACGCGAAGTCCAGGTCGGACCGGCGCGGCGACGGGTCACGGCCAGCGCGCGCCCGGCCACCGCGCGCCCGGCTACCGCGCGCCCGGCCACCGCGCGCCCGGTCACTCCACCCAGGAGCCTCCGCGCAGCACCCGTACCACGTTGAGGTCGTCGTCGAGCACGACCAGGTCGGCGCGGAGGCCGACCTGGAGGGCACCGACGCGGTCGCCCAGACCGATGGCGCGGGCCGGGGTGGTGGCCACCATCCGTGCGGCGTCGGCCATCGGAATCCCTGCGTGCACGGCGTGCCGCAGCGCCGCGTCCATGGTCAGCGTGCTGCCGGCGATCGCGCCGTCGCGGGCGAGTCGGGCCACGCCGTCGGTCACCGTGACGGCCTGACCGCCCAACTCGTACTCACCGTCGGCCATTCCGGCGGCGGCCATCGCGTCGGTGATCAGCGCGGCCCGGTCGGGGCCGGCGGTGGCGGTGGTGAAGGTCAGCATGCCGTCGTGCAGGTGCACCCCGTCGGCGACCAGTTCGCAGATCACGGTGGGCGCGTCCAACAGGGCCACCACCGGACCGGGCTCGCGGTGGTGCACGGGCCGCATGCCGTTGAACAGGTGCGTACCCACGCTCGCGCCGGCCGCGATCGCGGCGCGGGTCTGCTCGTAGGTGGCGTCGGTGTGGCCCACGGCCGCTACCACGCGGTGCGTGGTGAGCAGCTTGATCGCCTCCAGCGCGCCGTCGCGTTCCGGGGCGAGGGTGACCATGCGGATCGCGCCCCGACCCAACTCGATCAGCTCGGTCAGCTCGTCAGTGGACGGGTCGCGCAGGTACTCCGGGTTCTGTGCGCCGCAACGGGCGGCGGAGAGGTAGGGGCCCTCGAAGTGGACGCCCGCCAGCACGCCCTCGTCGACAAGCGGCGCGAACGCCTCGGTGGCCGCGCGCATCACCGGAAAGGGCGCACTGACCAGGCTGGCCAGCAGCGTGGTGGTGCCGTGCGCCAGGTGGAAGCCGGCCGCCGCGCGGGCCTGGTCGGCGTCGCCTGTGGTGAAGGTGTGCCCGCCGCCGCCGTGGGTGTGCATGTCGACGAAGCCCGGCAGGATCCAGTGCCCGTCGCGGACCGACGGATATTCGGCCACAGCCGTGATCCGGTCGCCGTCCCACTCGACGCAGCCCTGCCGGACGACACCGGTCGGGGTCACCACTCGGCCGTTCACCCGTACGGTCATCGCTCCTCCTGATGGTCGGGGACGCGGGCGGCGTCCGTGTCCCGGACGCCCGCGGCGTCCAGCGCGAGCAGGGCGGCGCCGAGGCAGCCGGCCTCGTCGCCGAGGGCCGCCGCGACCAGCCGCGGCTCCCGGTGGAAGGTCATCCGCTCGTGCAGCGCCGTCCGCAGCGGGCCGAGCAGCCCGTCCCCTGCCTGGGCCAGGCCACCGCCGAGCACGATCGTCGACACGTCGAACAGGGCCTGCCCGGTGGCGAGACCGTCGGCGAGGGCGTCGACGGCCTCCTGCCAGACGCGGGCGGCGAGGGGTTCACCGGCGGCGGCCCGCTCGGCCACCACGGCGGCCGTCACGGCAGCACCGGATGTCTGTTCCGCGGCCGGGGTCGAGGACGCCGCGCCCGCCCGCCCATGATCGGCGAGCTCCGCGTAGCGGCGGCCGATCGCGGCGGCCGAGGCGACCGCCTCCAGGCAACCGGGCCGTCCACAGCCGCAGCGCGGACCGTCGGGACGCACCATGATGTGGCCGATCTCCCCGGCGGCGCCGTGCGCGCCGACTCCGGCCACGCCGTCGACGACGTGCGCGGCGGCGATGCCGGTGCCGATCGCCACGAAGAGCACGTGGTCGGCGCCGCGTCCGGCGCCGAGCCGGGCCTCGGCGAGACCACCGACGCGCACGTCGTGGCCGAGCGCGGTGGGCAGCCCGAGCCGCGCCACCGCCAGGTCCCGCAGGGGTACGTCCCGAAAGCCCACGTTCGCCGACCAGACCGCGACCCCGCGCGCCTCGTCCACCACCCCGGGGACGGCGATGCCTATCGCGACCGGGGTGTGGCCGTCGGCGCGGGCAGTGGCGGCCAACCCCTCCGCGACGTCCAGAATGGTGTCGACAACGGCCGCCGGGCCGCGCGCGGCGTCGGTGGGGTGTCGCTCGGTGTGTACGACGACGCCGTCCGGCCGGACCAGGGCGCACTTCATGCCGGTGCCGCCGACGTCCAGCGCGACGACCACCCGGCCGCTCGCGCTCACGCCAGCACCACGGACCGGCTGACGTGCCGGGGCGCGTCCGGGTCGAGACCCCGGCTGGTCGCCAGCGCGACCGCGAACCGCTGCGCCAGGATCAGGTCGGCCATCGGGTCGACCGGGGTACGACCGGCCGACCAGCTGCCGAGCACCGTGCGCCAGCCGTGCGTACGGCTGTGCACGAAGGCCGCGCCGGTGGCGGCCACGTCCTCGGGCAGCCCGTCGGGCAGCTCGCCGAACGCCCAGACCAGCCGGCCCGGTGCGGCGATCGAGATGGGGCCGTGCCGGTAGTCCATCGCCGGGTACGCCTCGGCCCAGAAGGTGGCCGCCTCGCGACACTTCAGCGCGGCCTCCTGGGCGAGGCCGACAGTCCAGCCCCGACCGAGGAAGGTGGCCTGCCCGATGGTGGCCGGGTCGATCGGCAGCGGGGAGCGCACCGCCACCTCGGCGTCGGCGGCGAGCGCGGCCACCGGGTCACCGAGGTGTGCCCGGAGCAGGGCCAGCGCGGTCGTCGCGAAGCGGGTCTGCACCACCGACCGCTCGTCGGCGAAGGGCATGGCCACGGTGGCGGTGGCCAGCTCGACCGCCGGGGAAGCGGGGTCGCCGACGATGACTGTGGTGGGCGTACGGCCGCGCAGCGCGGCGAGCAGCTCCAGCACCTCCGTGGTGGTGCCGGAACGGGTGATCGCGATGAGCCGGTCGTAGCGGCGGCCGGCGGGGAACTCGGACGCCTGGAACGCGTCGGTCTCGCCCTGGCCGGCCTGTTCGCGGCGGGCGGCGTACGCCATGGCCATGAACCACGACGTGCCGCAACCGACGACGGCGACCCGCTCGCCGGGGCGCGGGAGGTCGTCGCGGACGACACCGGACAGCTCGGCGGCCTCCCGCCAGCAGTCGGGCTGGCTCGCGATCTCCGCGTCCACGTACGCCATGGGAAACTCCTCGCCGAGCCGACCTGTCTGCGCAATACGGCGCGTTACACCCGCATTTCGCGCGTTATTCTGCGCGAAGCGGGGTGGCCGTGGCAACCGACCGGCCGATCGCGCAGAACGGCCTTTTGCGCCAGGCTAGTTTCGCGCACTAGTGTGCACGCAATCAATCACCGATCGTGCAGTCACTGAGAGGGCCCCCTAGGTGGACCGGTACGCCAGATGGAACGCCCTGCTGGAGATGCTCACCGACAACGGTCGGGTCAGCGTCGAGGCGGCTGCCGAGCGGCTGGACGTCTCCCAGGCCACCATCCGGCGCGACTTCGACCAGCTCGCCCAGCAGCAGATGATCACCAGGACCCGGGGTGGCGCGGTCGCCAACGGCGTCTCGTACGACCTGCCGCTGCGCTACAAGACGGCCAAGCACTCGGCGGAGAAGCAGCGGATCGGCGCCGCCGCCGCGGCGCTCGTCACGCCCGGCACCGTGGTCGGCCTCAACGGTGGCACCACAAGCACGGAGGTGGCCCGGGCCCTGGCCGTCCGTCCGGACCTGAACACCAGCGCCGAGGGCGCCCAGCTCACGGTCGTGACCAACGCGCTCAACATCGCCAACGAGCTGCTGGTGCGGTCCCGGATGAAGGTGGTGGTGGCCGGCGGGGTGGTGCGCCCGAAGTCGTTCGAGCTGGTCGGCCCGCTGGGCGGTGCGCTGCTGCGTGAGGTCACCCTGGACGTCGCGCTGCTCGGCGTGGACGCGATCGACCCGCAGCTCGGCGCGGCCGCCCACCACGAGGGCGAGGCGGCCATGAACAACCTGATGGTGGCCCGCGCCAAGCGGGTCGTGATCATCGCGGACTCGTCCAAGTTGGGCGGTCACGCCTTCGCCCGGATCTGCCCGGTGGAGCGCGTCGAGACGCTGGTTACCGACTCCGGGGCGGACCCGGAGGTGGTGGACGCCTTCCGGGCGGCCGGCGTGCAGGTCGTCTGCGCCTGAGCGGTCACGCTCCGTCGATGAAACGCATCGATCGGCGTGTCGATGCATACCCGGTATTGCGCGGCTCTGCATACCGCGTATGGTGTCGGCTGTCACGCCCACCCATCGGGGGAGGTGCAGCTTGCCTGCTGTCCTGGAGATCGAAGGTCTACGTAAGACGTACAAGAGTCGTCGACGCGGCACCCGCAACGCGCTCGACGGCTTCGACATGCGGGTCGACGCGGGGCAGGTGCACGGCTTCCTGGGTCCTAACGGCTCCGGCAAGACCACCACGCTGCGTACGCTGCTCGGCCTGATCCGGCCCGACGGCGGCCGGATGACGCTGCTCGGGCACGAGGTTCCCGCCGCGCTGCCCACCGTCGCCGGTCAGGTCGGCGCGATCGTGGAGAGCCCGCAGTTCTTCCCGCACTTCTCGGCACGGGACACGCTGTCCCTGCTGGCCGGTGCCGGCGAGGTGCCGGCCACGCGGGTCGACGAGGTGCTGGAGCTGGTCGGGCTGCGCGACCGGGCCGGTGAGCGCGTCAAGACGTACTCGCTGGGCATGAAGCAGCGGCTCGCCGTCGCGTCCGCCCTGTTGAAGAACCCGAAGTTTCTCATCCTCGACGAGCCGGCCAACGGCCTCGACCCGGGCGGCATCCGGGAGATGCGGACGCTGATGCGGACGCTCGCCGAATCCGGGATGACTGTGCTGCTGTCCAGCCACATCCTCGGTGAGATCCAGCTGATCTGCGACTCGGTCACGATCATCTCGCTCGGTCGCCGGGTCGCCTTCGGCCCGGTCGACGAGGTGCTCGCCCAGCACTCGTCCGGCGCCGTCCGGGTCCGCCTGGAGGCGGTCAGTGACCTGCCGGCGGCAACCGAGGCTCTCACCCGGGCCGGGGTCCGGGTCGCCGGGCATCCGGACCACCTGATGCTTACCGGCGTCGACAAGCCGGCCACCGTGACCCGGCTGCTCGCCGAGCAGAACCTGTACGTCAGCGAGCTGGCCCCGATCGCGGTCGACCTGGAGAGCGTCTTCCTCGAACTGACCGCCACCGCGCCGGTCCCCGGCCAGGCCCGCCAGGTCGACGAGTCCATGAAGGTCGGTGGGACGGGTCAGCCCGGCGCCACCGGAGGAGGGTGGGGCGCGTGAGCCTCTTTCGGACTGAGTTTCGCCGACTGACCAAGCGGCGCTTCAGCCGCTACATGACGCTGCTCGGCCTGCTGGTGCTGGCCGCGGTGGTGGTCGGTGTGTTCTTCACCAACCAGAAGATCGACGCCGGTCAGCTCGCCAAGGCCGAGCGTCAGGCCGACCAGCAGTACCAGGATCAGGTGCGCTGGGCCGAGCAGGAACGGGTCAACTGCGAGCAGGCCAAGACGGCCGGTACGCCGAACGACGGCCGCTACCCCGACGACTGCTCGGTGATCTCGCCCCCGTCCCGGGACCAGATCGACGCGAAGTGGTTCCTGCCCTCGACGTTCAACTTCCGGGAGACGTTCGACGCGACGCTCATCCCGTTCGCGGCGATCCTCGCCCTGGTCGGGTTCATCGTCGGCGCGTCCTTCGTCGGTGCCGAGTGGAGCACCGGCGGCATGATGAACCTGCTGCTCTGGCGGCCGAAGCGGCTCACCGTGCTGTTCACCAAGCTGGCCGCGCTGCTCACCGGCATCCTGGCGGTGACGCTGCCCGCCGCGGTGCTCTGGTTCGCCGGATTCTGGGCGGTCGCCACGTTCCGAGGTAGCACCGAGAAGATGACCTCGGGGGCATGGCAGTCGTTCGCCCTGACCGGGCTACGTGGTGTGGCGCTGGTCCTCGTGCTCACCACCATCGGGTTCGCGCTGGCCTCCCTGGGCCGGCACACCGCGATGGCCCTCGGCGGCGTGGTCGCGGTGATGGTGGTCTTCCAGTTCGGCCTGGGCATCCTGCTGGAGATGGCAAGCGTGCAGTGGGCCGAGGCGTGGCTGCTCCCCACCTACCTGCTGGCCTGGATGACCAAGAAGGTGACCCTGCAGGACTACGACTCCTGCAACTTCAACTACAGCGGGGAGTGCAACCCACCGACCCTGGACATCACCTGGCAGCAGTCCTCGGGGCTGCTCGTGGTCGGGACGGTCGTGATCCTCGGTGCCGCGGTCTGGAGCATGCGGCGGCGAGACATCACCTGACGTACGACGACAGCGGCGCGGCCGGCCCGGCCGTCGGGTGTTCCCGACGTGCGGGGCCGGCCGTGCCGGCTACTGCGACAGTGGTCGTCCCTGGTTAGGCTGACCGTCATGCCCGCCGACGCCACCCCGACCGCTCCCGAGCCGTCCACCGGCGCTCGTCCGGGCGACCTGGCCGGTGCTGGCACGCCGAGCGTCCCGGCCCCCCGACCGGCGCCGCCCGTCGAGAGCACCGACGACGTCCGGCCGGCCGAGGACACGGCACCGGCCGACGACGAGGCGCAGCCCGCCGAGCCCGCCGCGCAGGCGGTCGGCCTGACCACCCGAGAACGGGCCATCCTCGCCTTCGAGCAGCAGTGGTGGCGGCACGCCGGCGCCAAGGAGCAGGCCGTCCGGGACACCTTCGGCATCTCCTCGACCCGGTACTACCAACTGCTCAACGGACTGCTGGACAATCCGGCGGCGCTTGCCGCCGATCCCGTGCTCATCGGCCGGCTCCGCCGGCTGCGCTCCTCGCGGGCCCGCAACCGCCGCCGCTGACCGCCGCCGGCGCTACCTCTTCTCGTACCCCTGCAGGCCGTTGCCGATGGCGAAGAACGTCGGCGCCCACTCGCCGATGAAGATGCCCCACCTGTCGGCGCGCGCGACACCGGCCTTCTCCAGGTGCCTGGAGAGGAACCAACTGGCGAACGAGAGACCGATGCTGGCGAAGCCCGCCATGTACATGTGATCCGCCTTGAGCCCTGATTCGTGCAACCGCTTCAACACGCGATCCCCCTGTCGCCGACGGCGGCCCCGACCCGCCCTCCCACCTGCGGAGGGACACCACGGAGGCCAGACATCTGTCACGCTACCGCCGGCGCCGCCGCACGAACGCCGGTTGCCGCGATACCAGGCCGGCGCAGGAATGCGGCAAGGTCCCAGGGGTACGCGACGTCCCGTCCCGGCCGCCGTCGTGCGGCGCGGGCCGACGGAGGGAGCGGGCGATGAGGGGCAGCAACCCGACGGGGGCCGCGGCGATGATGCGGGTGTGCTCCGCGTCCACGCCGGCGCCGGGCCGGCCGGTAAACGAGGACCTGGTCTTCCAGTTCGGCCCGCTTGTCGGTGTCCTGGACGGCGCGACAGTGCCCGACGGCTTCGACACCGGCTGCGTCCACGGGCCGGAGTGGTACGTCCGTCACCTGGCCGCCCGGATCGGCGTGGCCGAGGCGGTCCGTCCGGCGGCCCGTCTGACCAGCAACCTGGCCGCGGCCATCCTCGCCGTCCGTGCCGATCACGGCGGGCAGTGCGACCTCGACCACCCGGGCACCCCGTCCAGCACCGTCTGCCTGCTGCGCGACTGCGGCGACCAGGTGGACTACCTCGTGCTCTGCGACAGCCCTCTGGTGCTGGACGTCGGCGGGCAGGTGAGCGTGGTGACCGACGACCGGCTCGACACGGCGATGGCCGAACTGCGGCAGACGGTCGCCACCGTGCCGGCAGGTACGGCCGACCCGGTCGCGCGCTTCCGGCACGCGGTGGGCGTCCAACGGGAGCGGATGAACCGCACCCACGGCTACTGGGTGGCGGCGGCCGACCCGGACGCGGCCTTCCACGCGGTGACCGGGACGCTGCCCCGCCGAGGTCCTGCGGCCCTGCGCCGGGCGGCGCTGCTCAGCGACGGCGCGTCGAGCGCGGTCGAGCAGTTCGGGCTGACCGACTGGACGGGACTGCTGGACCTGCTGAGCGCCGACGGGCCGGCCGCGCTGCTCGACCGGGTCCGGGACGCCGAACGCGATCACCCCGACCGACTGCGCAGGCACAAACCCACCGACGACGCCTCGGTCGTGTTCTGCGATTTCGGACCGGCCGGATGACAACGGAGCGTGATGAGGAACACCCGGGCCGCCCGACCGGCCGCTACCGCTGGCCGGACCGCCAGTGGATGTCCAATGGGGTGGACTTCGGCCGATGGGGGCGGCAGACTGCGGCACGTGGCGGGTGCGGTCCGGCTGGAGCCGGTGGACGAGCGGAATCTGGAGCCATTGCTCTCCGTAGCGGCTGCCGAGGCCGAGCCGGGTGAGGTGATGCCCCCGGTCGAGGCTCCCGCCGGCTGGTCGCTCGCCCGCCGGGAGGCGTTCCGCGAGTTCCACCGGGCGAGCTTCGCCGGCCTGGACGGCCCGACCGGCTCGCAGATGTACGCGATCCTCGTCGGCGGCGAGGTGGTCGGCATGATCCGGATGACGCGCTGTGACGAGCCCGGCACGGTGGAGACGGGTATGTGGCTCGGCCTCTCGGCGCGCGGGCAGGGAATCGGGGCGGCCGCCCTGCGGGAATTGCTCAACGTCGCAGCCCGGGCCGGGATGCGGGCCGTGGTAGCCGAGACGACGCCGGACAATATCGGCGCGGTCACAGTCCTCGAAAAATGCGGCGCGAAACTGCGTGAGGACGGCGTAAAGGTGCACGCCGAAATCTGCCTGGATTCGACGCCTCCCGCCCTCTGAATACTGCGCCAGCCTCTCGTCCTTGCTGGCGTGTTAGCTGCTCAGGACCGCTGGAAAGTCCCGTCTGAGTCGGTCTGCGCCACCTTTCCGAATGTCTCTGGCCGCCGCCGCCGGAAATTGCCTGAGCGGTTTCGCGGCTATTCCGCCGGGTACTGCCCGCCGGGTCCGCAGATACGGGACGTCTGATCCGGGTGAGCCACGCGCTGTTCCCCGGTAGCCCTTCTCCGGCCCCTGTGCGGGCAGACGTCCCGGACCCACCGGGGAGCGAGGGGGACCTGATGAAGACCGGAACACGAATCGGCCTGGCGGTGGGCTTCGGCTACCTGCTGGGCCGACGTCGCAAGTTGCGTACCGCGTTGACCCTGGCCGCGGCGGTCGCCGCCGGCCGGGCGAGCCGCGACCCGGGTGGTCTGCTGAAACGGGGCGGCGACCTGCTGCAGTCGTCCCCGCAACTGAGCAACCTGAGCCGGCTCGGCGGGCCGCTTGTCAACGCCGGCCGGTCCGCCGCGACCGCAGCGGCCGGCAGTGGCGTCGACGCGCTCACCGGTCGACTTCGCGGCTCCGCCGACGCGCTACGCCGCCGCTCGGCGAACCAGGGCGGCAACGGCAGCGGCGACGGCGACCAGGGCCGCGGCGACCAGGGCGGCGGCGCGGCGAACGACCGGAACGACCCGGCCGGGCAGCGACGGGGGCGGTGACCATGGCGGGAGACACCAACTCTGGGGGCCTCGGCGACAAGCTGCGCGGCCAGTTGGCCGACGAGGTGCGCAACCTCGCCGGTGCGATCGGCGAGCGCGCGGTGAGCGTGGTTACGGAGCGGATCACCGGCGCGACCGGCCGCCTGAGCGAGTACGCGCGCCAGGGCGGCGGGCCGGGCCTGGTCGCCGCCGCCACCGGCGCGCAGAAGCTGGCCGAGGGTGGCTCACCGGTGAAGGCGATGCTGCATGCCGGGGTGGCCGGCGGTAAGGAGAAGGTGATGTCGGCTCTCGGCCGCGTGGGCGGCAAGGGCGGTAAGGGTGGCAAGAAGCAGAAGGTCACCAACATCGTCGAGACGATCGAGGTCGGCGTGCCGGTGCGTGCCGCGTACAACCAGTGGACGCAGTTCGGCGATTTCCCGAGCTTCATGAAGAAGGTCGAGCAGGCCGAGAACGACGAGGCCGAGAAGATGACCTGGAAGGCGCAGGTCTTCTGGTCGCACCGCACGTGGGAGTCGACGATCATCCGGCAGGTGCCGGACCGGCTCATCCACTGGCGGTCGAAGGGCGAGAAGGGCTCGGTCGACGGCACCGTCAGCTTCCACGAGATCACCCCGGACCTGACGCGCATCCTGGTGGTGCTGGAGTACCACCCGCAGGGCCTCTTCGAGCACACCGGCAACCTGTGGCGGGCCCAGGGCCGGCGCGTACGGCTGGAGTTGAAGCACTTCGTCAGGCACGTCATGACCGGCGTGGCACTCGACCCGGACAAGGTCGAGGGCTGGCGCGGCGAGATCCGCGACTCCCAGGTGGTCAAGGACCACGAAACCGGCCTGCGCGAGGAACGGGAGCAGTCCGAGCGCGAGGACGAGGGGTACGCCGAGGAGGAGCCGCGCCCCCGGCCCGGCGGCCGCCTGCGCCAGCGGCCACCCCGGCGACCGGCCGAGCCGGAGTACGACGAGGAGTACGAGGCGTACGAGGAAGGCTACGACGAGGGGTACGCGGACGAGCCCGACGAGGAGCCGCCACCGCCACCGCGTCGTCGCGCTCCCGAGCGGGCCCGCCGCCTCCAGCCACGCGAGGAGCCGCAGCGCCCCCGGCCGCCGGTCCGCCGGGGAGCGGAGCCACCACGCCGACCCGTGGTGCGCCGCCGCCGGGAGGAGGAGTGACGCCGGCCTCCGGTGGTGTCCGGTGTCCTCGACCTGCTCCTTACCCGGACTGACGCACGCCGACGGTCGGCGGTGACCCGGTAGGGCCACCGCCGACCGTGCGATCAGGCCGGGAGCCGGACGATGTCGTAGTCGACGTCCGGGCCGGGCTCGACGTCGAACCGGCCGTTCACCACGTACAGCGCCGAGCCGAGCAGATCGCCGGTGGCCGGCGACCGTAGGGCCGGGCCGGTGATCTCCCGCCGCACCACCCCGGCGGTGTAGCGGGCGTTCAGCCCGACGACCGCGACGACGTTTGTCAGGTTGCGGATCACGTAGAGGGTGTGGCCCCGCAGCACCAGCCCGTCGGCCCGGTCCACCGAGTAGCCGCCGAGGTCGAAGACACTGCTCGCGCCGGTGCGCGGGTCGACGCGTACCAGCCGGCCGGTCAGCATCTGCGCGACCAGCAGGTCACCGTCGGGCAGCGCCACGATCCCGTTGTTGAACGCGTCGGGCGTCGCGGCCGGACCGCTCAGCGGCAGCACCCGCGCGGCGCCGGCGGCGGGCAGCCGCCCACCCGGAAGCAGCGGTACGACGTACAGCACCGGACGGGCCGAGTCGGTGAAGTAGACGGCGCGTCCGGTGATCACGAGGTCGTTGACGATGCTGCCCGGCTCGTCCGTGAACTGGTAGTGGGCCAGTTGGGTGCCGGTCTCGCCGTCGTGGACGCTTGCCGCGCCGGCCGAGAAGTCGGCGCTCCACAGCCGGCCCCGCTCGTCGAGCTTGAGGCCTGCCTTCTCCCGGCCCGGCGCGCCCGGGATGAGCACCGAGCCGCGCCCGGTACGCACATCGCCCCGCCAGACGGCGCCGTTCCCGACGGACCCGACGTAGACGGTCGTGCCCCGGCCGATCGTCAGCCCCTCGGGGGAGAACCCGTCGGGCAGGGCGATCCGGGACGGGAACGGCGTCGTCGGGTGCGCGGTCGCCGCCGAACCGACGGTGCTGAGGGTGGCCGCCGCCACCAGGGGGACGACGAGAAGAGTGAGCAGCCTGCGCAAGAGGAACACCGCCTGTCGTCGAGTGGATCTCTCCACTGAGGATCGTGTCGCTCTGCTAACGCTCCGGGTACGGCAAAAGGTTGGGTCGATGTTCAGTCCCGGCCGGCGGCGTACGCGGCGAGCCACGCGACCTGGGCCGGGTCCAGCGACGGGCGGACCCGCTCCCGCGCGACCGCCATGTGCGCGGCGGTGACGGTGGCGGCGGCCAGGGACTCCCGCATCGCCGCGAGCGCCGCCTCCCGGACCACCGCCGCGCAGTCCGCCGCCGAGAAGCCGGTCAGCTCCGCGCCGAGGGCCGCCAGGTCGATGTCCGGTGCCAGCGGCACGTGCCGGGACGCGGCCCGCAGGATCTCCGTGCGGGCCGGTCCGTCCGGCGGCGGCACGTAGACCAGCCGTCCCAACCGGCCGGGTCGCAGCAGCGCCGGATCGACCAGGTCCGGCCGGTTCGTGGCGCCGACGACCACCACGTTGCGCAGCGTCTCCACCCCGTCCAGTTCGGTGAGCAGCGCGGCGACCACCCGATCCGTGGTGCCCCCGTCGGTGGCCTGCCCGCGTACCGGCGCCAACGCGTCCATCTCGTCCAGGAAGATCAGCGTCGGGGCGGCCTCCCGGGCCCGGCGGAACAGCTCGCGTACGGCGCGTTCGCTCTCGCCCACCCACTTGGAGAGCAGCTCCGCGCCCTTCACCGAGAGCACGTTCGCCCGCCCCGACCCGGCGAGCGCGGTGACCAGGTACGTCTTGCCGCAGCCGGGTGGCCCGTAGAGCAGCACGCCACGCGGGGGCTGCACGCCGAGGCGGGCGAACGTGTCCGGGTAGGTGAGCGGCCACAGCACGGACTCGGTGAGCGTCTGTTTGACCTCGGCCAGGCCGCCGACGTCGTCCAGGGTCACCGACGCCATCTCCAAAGTGGACGCGGCCATCGTCGTCGGCCGGACCACCTCCAGGGCGGCCGCGAAGTCGGCCATCGCCACCGTCGGCGTCCGCGCTGACTTCTGCCGCAACGCCGCGCGTACCCCGGCCTCCCGGACCAGCGCGGCCAGGTCCGCGGCCACGAACCCGGGGGTACGCGCGGCCACCTCGTCCAGCCGGACGTCGTCCGCGAGCGGCACCTGCCGGGTCAGCACTGTGAGCTGTTCGCGGCGCAGGGCCGGGTCGGGCAGCGGCACGCTGATCCGCAGCGACAGCAGGTCCGGTGCGCGCAGCGCCGGGTCGACAGCCTCGGGCCGACCGGTGGTGCAGACCACTGCGACGCCGACCCGGACGGTCTCGGCGAGCACCTGCCGGAACACCGTGGCCAGCGGGCCGGGCTCGTCCGCCGGGGCCAGCGCCTCCACATCGGTGACCAGCAGCACCGCCGGGCCGCCCTCCCGGACCGCCGTCGCCGCGGCGCGCAGCCGGTCGGCGGCAGCCTGGTTGGTGAGCGCGGCCACCTCGGGCGCCCACAGCGGGTGGACGCGGGCGCCCACCCGGGCCGCGACCGCTCGCACCAGCGCCGACTTCCCGGAACCGGCAGGCCCGGACAGCAGCACCCCCAGCGAGATGGTGGTGCCCAGCCGGCCCAGTACCTCCCGGTGGTGGAAGCCGAGATCGAACAGCTCGGTCAGCTCCTCGGCCTGGGCCCGCAGGCCGGGCAGCTCGTCCACGTCGGGAGCGTCCGTCGCGTCGGGCGTCGAGTCGGCCGTCGGGGCCGCACCGACCGCCACGGTCGGCCGGGCGGGGCCGGGCTCACCGTGGGTCGCCGGGCCGTGCTCCCAGGCGACCGCCGTGTCCATCGTGACAAGCGAACCGGCGGACGGGTCGACGGTGACCACTGTGAGCAGGGTGCTGGTCCAGGCGAAGCCGACGGTGGTGGCGAGGCTTCGCCGGGCCGCCTCGACGAGGCTGCGCGTGGAGGCGTCCGGCAGCACGTCCTGCGGCAGCAGTGACACGTCGTCGCCCGCAGTGACCACCTTGCCGAGCAGGGCGAGCCGGAGCATCTCCGGGCTGACCGCCGCCACCACCTCCACCGGCCCGGTAAGCGTGACCCGACCCGCCGGGGTCAGCGGCAGCGGCGACACCCGCACCGAGGCGCCGTCGGGCAGGCCCAGGTTGCCAAGCGTCAGGTCATCGGCGTAGAGCAGGGCGCTGCTCGCGCCGCCCCCGGCCGCCGCGACGATCCCTGCGGTCTCCCGGCGACCCGTCAGCCGTACCGGGTCGCCGGGGCGCAGCCCCAGGGCGGTAAGCGCCTCCGGGTGCAGCCGCACGACGCCCCGTCGGGCGTCCAGCGCCGCGGGTCGCAGGCTCGCCGTCATGGTCAGGTCGGGTTGGGCCACCGCCCGACCGTAGCCGCCGTCGGCCGGTCGAGGCGATCAGCGCCGCGGATCCAACTCGTCCAGCAGCGACGGGTCCCGCCGGATCAGCTCCGCCAGGCGGGCCGCCGGGTCCGGTGTCAACCCGTCCGGGCCGGGCGCCCACGCGGGCACCGTCCGACCGGACAGCGGCCAGGACGGTGGGGGTTGCACCGGGGCCGCCGGTGGTTCCGGGCCGACCGTGACGTCCGGGCCGTTCCAGGACACCCGCATCGGGTACGTCCGACCGTCGTGCTCGACGCGTACGGTCACCGCCAGGCCCGGGTGGACGCCGACGACCTGGCGCACCGCCTCGGCGACCTCCTCGACCGGGCCCCATCCGACGACGTCGCCGGGGTCTTCCCGTTCCGCGTGCCGACCGTCGTGCCGGGCGGGCCCGGTGTTGCGCCCACCCGTGGCGGGGCTTTGCCCAGCGGTCGGGCCGGGCGGTGGCGCGGTGTCGTCACGATCGGTGACCCGCCGGCGCAGCGCCTCCTCGCGCCGGGCCAGCCGGGCCAGCGTCTCGTCCAGGTCGCCCCTCACCAGATCACCCCTTCCCGCCACGGCCGGAGCCGGTCGGCTCAGGCCTTCCTGTCCCGGGTGGCCCGCTCCAAGGCGCGATCCAGGACGACAAGCAGGGCGTCCCGCACCGAGAGTCGGTCCCGAGCGTCGAACTGCACCAGTGGTACGTGATCACCGATGGCGAGCGCCCACCGGATCTCGCCGAGTTCCAGGGCCAGTCGTCCGTCGAACGCGTTCACCCCGACCACGAACGGCAACCCGGCCCGCTCGAAGAAGTCGATCGCCGGGAAACAGTCGTCCAGCCGGGCGCTGTCGACTACCACCAGCGCGCCGAGCGCACCCCGGGCCAGGTCGTCCCACATGAACCCGAACCGTGCCTGCCCAGGAGTGCCGAACAGGTAGAGCTTCAGGCTGCGGTCGATGGTCACGCAACCGAAGTCCATCGCCACCGTCGTGGTGGTCTTGGTCGACCGTACGCCCGGGTCGTCCACGCCGATCCCGGCGCTTGTCATCTCGGCCTCGGTGGTCAGCGGCGCGATCTCGGAGATCGCCCCGACCGTGGTGGTCTTGCCCACCCCGAACCCTCCGGCGACGAGAATCTTGACCGGCACGGGCGGCGCCGCCGGTGGCCGGTTGGTCGGCCCGGCGCCGGCCGGCGGCCGGTACGGCGGTGGCGGCCCGGCCGGCGGCGGCGTGGCACGCCCGACCGCTCCCGGAGTGCCCGGGGCCGTGCTGTAGCGGGCGGTGGCGCTGTTGCCGGCGAGTCCTCCGATCGGGACGCCAGGCCATTCAGGAGATCGCACGAAGTCCATCAATCACTCGCAGGATGAGGTCGGGGTCGAAGGCATCGTTGGCGTCGGTGACGTGCACGTCCAGGTGCCCGGCGGCCCGCAGGTCGCCGACCAGGACCCGGGTCACGCCGAACTGCAGTCGGGTCCGGGCGGAGAGTTCGGCCACCGAGATCGGCTCGGCGCAGAGCGCGATGATCGCCTGGAGTTCCGGCGCCAGCAGGCCGACAGGCGGTTCGGTCCAGCGGCCGCCGTCCGGGCGCAGGGTCACCTGCGTCTCCAGTCCGATCGCCGGATCCGCGCCGGCCACCCGTCCGGAGGTGAGCACGAACGGTCGCGGACCTGTCGGGCCGCCACCGCCCTGCTCCGGCTCCGGCGCCGCCGGCGCGCCGCCCCCACCCGGGTGCGGCGTGCGCAGGTAGGGGCGGATCCGGGTCCCGGGCTCCGGGTCCGGATCATCGTCGGCGACGTCCGGCGTCACTGTTGGACGGCGTTCTTCAGCTCGACGATCAGTCGCGGGGTCAGCGCGCCACCGGCGCGACCGGCGAAGAGCGTCATCTCGTACGCGACAGTGCCCAGGTTCGCCGACCGGTCGGCGACGACGCCGAGCACCGAACCGCTGCTGATCGCGCTGATCAGCAGGTAGCCGTCGGCCATGTCCACGATCACCCGGTTCAGGCCGCCGAGCGCGTACCAGCTGGCCGCGCCGCCGGCAAGGCTTGTCATGCCGGAGACCACGGCGGCCAGCCGCTCCGCGTTGGACCGGTCCTTGATCGACGACATGGCCATCAGCAGCCCGTCCGAGGAGACCGCGATCGCCTCCAGCACCCCCGCCGTGCTGGAGGTGAAGGAGTCCAGCAGCCAGTTGAACGTGCGCGCCTCGGGGCTGAGATCGCCGACGGCGCCGGGCTGGCTCTGGTGGTCGACGTTGTCGTGCAGGAAGGGGCTGGTCACCGTGATGATCCTTCTTCGTTCCGACGGTCTGGGCTGACTTCGAGGAGAGCACGGGCGACGCCCGCCTCGAACTCGGTGATGAGGTCGCGTACCTCGGCCGGGTCCCCCAGGTGGGTGCTGGGCGGCTGGCAGGGCGGGGAGACCGTGAGGTTGGCACCGGGCACCCGGCGGCTCAACCGGGGACGACCCCGGGTAACTCCGGCGGTGTCCGCCACCGTGGGGCCGAGGCCGCCCGGGGTGGCGGGCAGGTCGACTGTCGCGCCCGGGTCCGCCACCGTGGGGCCGGCGCTGGTGGCCGGATCGGTGGTCGTGCGCATCGACCACGATCCGACGGGCCGGCCGGCGGCCGGCGGGACGCTCAGCTCCGCCCGGCGTACACCGGACTGGAACGCCTCGACAAGTGCGCGGGCGGCGTCCGGGTCGGCGCCGGTGGCGTCGACCGGCCTGGCCGGCGCGGCGGAGGCGGGAAGGCTGGCACCGGGCACCCGCTGCCGGACCCGGGGGCCGGAAGCCGCACCCGCCCCCGTCGTCGGGGTCGCGGTCGTCGGGGTCGTCGGGGTCGCGGTCGTCGCGGTCGCGGCAGCGGTCGCGGGGCTGTCCACGACGTCGGCCGGACCCGGTGCCGCGGCGACGGAAACCCCTGTGTCCACCGGTTCCCGAGCGCCGAACGCGTCCCAGGACTGGCCCGACTCCAGGCTGCGGGTGGCCCGGCTGAGCAGGTCCGTGTCGAATCCGGCAGGCGCCGCGACGGCGGTACGGGAGCGGGCCTCGCGGGCGGAGTCGAGAGCCGGCCGTCGCCCCCGGTCCGGTACGGCGGCCCGGGCAACAGTCACCCCGGCCCGGTCGGCGCGGCGCACCACAAGCGACGTCTGCGGGATCTCCACCTGCGCGGTCACCCCGCCGCCCACCGTCGCGGCCAGGCTCACCTCCCAGCCGTGGCGACGGGCCAGCCGGCCCACCACGAAGAGACCGAGCACCTCGGTCGGCGCCAGGTCGAGACGTTCGCGCCGGGTGAGCCGGGCGTTCTCCTCGGCCATCCGCTGTTCGCTCATACCGATGCCGTTGTCGATGACAGTGATCCGGGCGCCCCGCCCGGAGGTCTCGCCGGCCACCAGCACCCGGGTGTGCGGCGGGGAGAAGGCCGTCGCGTTCTCCATCAGCTCGGCCAGCGCCAGGACGAGGTCACCGATGACCGCAGGAGCGGCGGCGATGCCCGCCGGCACCTGCACCTCGACGCGGGTGTAGTCCTCGATCTCGCCGAGCGCCAGCCGGACCACGTCCGCCAGCGGCACCGGCGCGGTGTGCGCGTCGGCGCCGGCCGAGCCGGAGAGCACCACAAGGCTGCCTGCGTTGCGCCGCAGTCGACTGGAGATGTGGTCGAGCCGGTACAGGTGCTCCAGGCGACCCGCGTCGGCCTCCTGCTGCTCCAGCCGGTCGATGAGTGCGAGCTGCCGGCTCACCAGGTTCTGCGTACGCCGGCCGACGTGGCCGAACATCTGCGCCACGTTGCGCCGACCGGCGACCTGCCGTTCGACGAGCTGGGCCGCCGTGTTCTGCACCCGGTCGAACGCCTGGGCCAGCTCACCGATCTCGTCGTTGGACCGGATGACCACCGGCTCCAACCGGACCGACTGGACGTGCTCCGTCTCGTCGTCGGTGACCCGGACCAGCTCCGCCTCGGCGACCCGGGCGACCCGGTCCGCGGAGCGGGTGAGCTGGGTCAGCGGTCGGGCCACCGTCCGCGCGACAGCCGCGCTGAGCAGCACCACGAGCGCCAGGATCAGCGCCGCCGCGGCACCCACCAGGTACGCGGCGGTCAGGGCGCGCCGCTGATCGGCCTTCACCTCGGCGAGAACGTCGGCGATGAGCTTCTTCTCGACGAACTGGCCGAGCCGGATCATCGTGCGGACGGCCGGGAAGAGCGCGTCCATCGGCACGTCGCGGACCGCGCCCGCTGGGTCCCGAGCGCTGGTGATCAGAAAGTCGGGGCTGGTACGCGCGGCCACCGCCGCGTCGTTGAGCTGGGCCACCTTGAGCTGCTCGGGTGTGATCAGGGTACGGAAGCGCAGGTTGTCGACCTGGAGGGCGGCGATGCACGCCACGTACCCGGCGGTGGTGTCCGGGCTGCCGATCGCCTTGACCAGGATGCTCAGGGTGGCGCACGCGCCCAGCCCCTCGTCGGCGCGCAGCAGCCCGTCCAACGCGAGCACCTGGCGGCCGGGCAACGTCTCGGTGTCCACGCTGTAGACCAGCCGCAGCGACTCGATCAACCCCCTGTTGACCGGGCCGAACGCGTCCATCACCTGACCGGGGTTCGCGGCTCCGGCCAGCACGGCCGTCCGCAGGTCGACGAGACTGGACACCCCGTTGAGCGCGTGGTCGACCCGCTCGGTCAGCGCGTCGCTGCCGTCGGCCCGCAGGTCGGCCACCCGGTCGTCCACGTCGGCGGCCTTGCGGATCAGTTCGGAGCGTTCGACCCGGCCGAGGAGGAAACCGACCGACAGGATGCGTTCCTGTTGCAGGTCCTGCACGAGGCTGCCGACCCGGCTGGCGAGCCGTACCTGCTCGGTGATGTCGGCGGCGCGTTGCGCGGCGGCCACCCGCTCCAGCACCACGGGCACCGCGAGGCCGACCATGCTGAGCAGCGGGATCACCACGAGCAACGCGAGCTTGCCGCGGATCCGAAGCCTACCGAGAAGCATCGAACGGCCCCCACTGCGCGAGGATCGGCTCGCTGGCCGCGCCGACCGGTTGCAGCTGTCGAGATTCGGCCGGCGGGACGGTCGGAACGGGAGGTTGCCACGGGTCGCCGGAGGGCGGGGCGGCGGAGCTGTCGGCGTCCGGCGTGGCGGCCCGCCGACGCGCGCGTCGACCGACGGCGATCAGCATCCCGGCGAGCCAGGCCAGCAGCAGCGCGGCTGCGACGCCCGCCCCGACGGCAAGCCAGCGGTCCCGGGCCAGCCCGTCGACCCGCTCGGTGAGCAGGGTGTCCAGTTCGCCGAGGATGACCGGCTGGAGCTGCCGCGCGGCGTTTCGCGAGTTGAGTGCGGCGGCGGTCAGTTGCCCCTGGTCGATGGTGCCGGCGGCGCTCGGGGTCGAGTACAGGGCCAGCGCCTCCACGGACCGCTGATAGGAGTCCAGCGGGGTCAGCACGTTGGCGCCCAGGTCGGTGCTCTCCGAGCTGTCCACGGCGGAGCGCAGGTTGTCGACCACGTCTCCCGCGGGCGCCAGGGCGGTCACCCGCAGACCGGTCAGCTCCATGAGCCCGCGGGTCCGTTCGGCGGCCGGCCGTCGGGTGACGAGCGCGCCCAGGTCGGCGAGTCGGCCGGCGGCCACCACCGCCTCGGGCAGCTTCTGACCGGCGCTGTCCTGGAGGAAGAACGAGTCGGCGCCCGGGTCCCGGCCCAGCCCCGAGCTCTCCCGGACCTTGCCGTGCAGGGCGAGCAGCAGGTCGGTGACCTCGCCGTACGCGGTGTAGGCGGCTTCCGGGTCGGCGGGGCTGCGGCCGCGCAGCGCCTCCACCTTGGCCCGGAGCCCGGCCCATCGCTCCTGGCTGCGCAGTTGCCCGCCGATGCGGGCGTCCACCGCGGCGGCCTGCTCGACCGCGCGGGTCAGCGGCTCACCGGGGACGGGGCGTCCGGCGACGGCCGCAGACTGGGCCTCCACCAGCGCCTCGGTGACCGGAGCCAGGGCGCGCAGGTACTGCACGCCGAGCCGTTCGGAGTCGGCGAGGCTGCGGTCGTCGCCGGTCTGCCGCCAGGTGGACGCGAAGAGCAGCCCCACCGGCGCCAGCAGCGCGACGATGAGCAGCAGCGGCAGCGACCGGCCCAGCACGGACGTCCGTCGACGGGCCCGCGGCGCGGGGACTGTCATGGTGTGTCTCCTCCGGCGTCGGGCGGGGGATCGGCGCGGTGTCGGGCTCGCCGACAGGTCCCGTCCACCGGACCGGAAAACTAACCGAACCCCGCGTGGGCCGGTTGGTTGCCGGTGAGTCAGGTTTGCGTCAGTTCGAGCGATGTCACCGTTCGTCAGGGTTGCGCGCACGCTCTGTCCCGTCCGTGGGTGTGACATGAAGGGATCGAGGGTGATATCCGCGTTAGATCGGAATTCACGGGATCCGAACTCAACTCACTGGGCCGCCACGGACGATGCGCGATTGCACCGGCCCGGAGCACCGATCGGGGCAACCGGACGGACGTACGGCGGATCTCAGCCAACGCTCAGGCTGCGAGCCGTACCGTGTGCCGCATGAGAGCGCCGTCGCCGGCCGCGTGGTTCCGGCGTGCCCTGCCCACCCGCCGCCGCGCGATCGCCGCGGCGGTGGTCGTCGTGCTGCTGGCGGTCGCCGTGACCTGGGCGGTGTGGCCGCAGGGATCGGGCGTACGCACCCAGAGCGCGATGCTCACCGTCCGCTCCGGACCGTCCGGTGACGAGCCCGTCGACCTGGACACCACCCTCTACCTGCCGGACGACGCGTCGTCCGGTCGGAAGGTTCCGGCGGTGCTGTTGGCGCACGGGTTCGGCGGGACCAAGGAGTCGGTGCGTTCCGACGCGGAGGAGTTCGCGGGGCGCGGCTACGCCGTGCTCACCTGGACCGCCCGGGGTTTCGGCCGCAGCGGCGGCGAGATCCACCTGGACAACCCGGACTACGAGGTGCGCGACGCCCAGCGGCTGCTGGACTGGCTGGCCGCCCGGCCCGAGGTGCGCACCGACGCCCCCGGCGACCCGAAGGTAGGCGTGGTCGGCGGCTCGTACGGCGGCGGGTTGGCGCTGCTGCTGGCCGCCCAGGACCGTCGGGTGGACGCGATCGTGCCCATGATCACCTGGAACGACCTGTCCCGGGCGTTCCTGCCGGAGAGCACCGGCGGAGCGCCCACCGAGGGCGTGTTCAAGAAGGGCTGGGCGGGTCTGTTCTTCGGTGGGGGCGGCAACGTGGGCTCCGGCCCGGCCGGGCTCTCCGGTGCGACAGCCGCCCAGCCGCAGGGGGCGCCGGCGTCGGCCGGCCCGCCCAGCCCGGGGTCGGGCCAGGGTCCGGGCACCGGTTCCGGGGGCGCCCCGGCAGGCGCCGCCGATCCGTCCTGCGGACGGTTCGCCGCCGACGTGTGCGCCGCGTACCTGCGGATCGCCACCGCCGGTCGCGCCGACCAGGCGGCCGTGGACCTGCTGCGCCGCTCCAGCCCGGCGGGTGTGCTGGACCGGATCAAGGCCCCCACCCTGCTGGTGCAGGGCGAGGCGGACACCCTCTTTCCCCTCGATGAGGCGGACGCGAACGCGAAGGGCATCGCCGCCACCGGCACCCCGGTACGCGTCGCCTGGTTCACCGGCGGACACGACGGCGGCAGCGGACCCCGCTCCGACGAAGATCGGGTGAAGTTCCTGACCGTCCAGTGGCTCGACCACTACGTCAAGGGCGAGGGGAACGCTCCGGGCGACGACTTCACCTGGTCGCGGATCGCCGGCTTCGACGCTCTCGACCGGGGTCTGGTAGCCACCGGTTTCCGCCGCGCCGACTATCCGGGCCTGGCCGGCAACGCCCGCCGCGACGTCACGGTCGCCGGCCCGGCGCAGCCGATCGCCAATCCGCCGAACGGCAACCCGGCCGCCATCTCCTCGATCCCGTTCGCCGGTGGCCTCGCCTCGCTGCTCGACGGCGTGGCCGGCGACGTGCCCGGCCAGCACGCGCGCTTCGAGTCGGCGCCGCTCACCGAGGCGGTCGACGTGGCGGGAGCGCCCACGGTGACCGTCCGGGCCGCCTCGCCGACCGGGGAGGCGGTCCTCTTCGTCAAGCTCTACGACGTCGACCCCGACGGCACGGCGACGCTCCCGAACGGGCTGGTCGCCCCCGTTCGGCTCACCGGCCTGCCGAAACAGGTCCAGGACGCCCGCCCGGTCACCGTCACGCTGCCCGGGATCGTCCGCCGCGTCGAGGCCGGGCACCGGCTGCGACTGGTGGTCGCCAGCTCCGACCAGGCGTACACGACCCCGGCCGCGCCCACCGTCTACACGGTGGCCGCGGACGGCGCGGTCAGCCTGCCCACAGTTGCCGGCGAGCCGATCCCCACCGCGGCGACGATCTGGCGCTGGGTGCTGGCCGGCCTGCTGGCAGCCATCGTGATCGGGCTCGTCGTGGTCGTCGCCGTGGTCCGCCGCCGACACCGACGCCAGGACCGCAGCGTGCATCAGGAGTACGCGGACACCCCGCTGGCCGTGCGCGCGCTGCGCAAGGAGTACGCGGACGGCTTCGTCGCCGTGTCGAACGTGGACTTCGAGGTGCACCCGGGTCAGGTGGTGGGTCTGCTCGGGCCGAACGGCGCCGGCAAGACCACCACCCTGCGGGTGCTGATGGGGCTGACCCAGCCGACCGCCGGGGAGATCTACGTGTTCGGCCGTCGGCTGGTGCCCGGCTCGCCGGTGCTGTCCCGGATCGGGGCGCTGGTGGAGGGGCCGGGGTTCCTTCCGCACCTGTCGGGTCTGGACAACCTGAAGGCGTACTGGCGGGCCACCGGACGGCCGTGGGAGGACGCGCACTTCGACGCGGCCCTGGAGATCGCCGGGCTGGGCGACTCGGTGCACCGAAAGATCAAGAACTACAGCCACGGCATGCGTCAGCGGCTCGCCATCGCCCAGGCCATGCTCGGCCTCCCCGAGCTGCTGGTGCTCGACGAGCCGACCGACGGGCTCGACCCGCCGCAGATCGCCGAGATGCGCCGCGTCCTCCAGCGCTACGCCACCGACGGTCGGGCGGTTCTGGTCTCCAGCCACCTGCTGGCCGAGGTGGAGCAGACCTGCACGCACGCCGTGGTGGTGAACAAGGGCCGGATCGTGGCGTCCGGGCCGGTGCAGGAGATCGTGGGCGAGTCGCCGAGCGTCCTGTTCGACGTCACCGACCCGGTGGCGGCGCGGGCGGTGCTGGACCGGCTGGACGGCGTACGCGTGCTGCCGGAGAGCGACGGGCAGCTCGTGGTCGACACCAACGGCACGGCCCGCAGCGAAGTGGTGGCCGAGCTGGTGCGCGCCGGCATCGGGGTGGACCGGGTCGTGCCCCGGCGACGCCTGGAGGACGCGTTCCTCGCCCTGGTGGGCGACAACTCTCGGGGAAGCGGTGACCGGTGATGGTTGTTACCGACGCGGGTGAGGCCCGGGGCTACCGGCCCTCGGCCACCATGCCCTTCGCGGCGGAGTTCCGCCGGCAGGCGTCCCGGCGGCGGACCCAGTTGGCGCTCGGGTTCATGGTGCTGCTGCCGCTGATCATCCTGGTCGCCTTCCAGTTCAACTCCGGCGGGGACGACGACAACGGCAACAACGAGTTCGCCAGCCTGGTCGACCTGGCCACCTCCGGAGGGCTCAACTTCACCCTCTTCTCCATCTTCGTGTCGGCGTCGTTCCTGCTGGTGGTGGTCGTCGCGCTGTTCTGCGGCGACACGGTGGCCAGCGAGGCGAGCTGGGGCAGCCTGCGCTACCTGCTGGCGATTCCGGTGCCCCGGGCCCGGTTGCTGACGGTGAAGCTGGTGGTCGCGCTCGCGTACTCGGGTCTGGCCCTGCTGCTGTTGGCCGGCACCGCCCTGCTGGCCGGCACCCTGCGCTACGGCTGGTCGCCGCTGCGCAGCACTGTCGCCGCCGAGCTGGAGCCGGGCGAGGGGCTGCTCCGGCTGCTGGCCGTGCTCGGCTACCTGGCGGTCGTACTCCTGGTGGTGGCCGGTCTGGCGTTCCTGCTGTCGGTGACGACGGACGCCGCACTGGGCGCGGTCGGCGGAGCGGTCCTGCTCTGGATCCTGTCCAGCATCCTGGACCAGATCACCGCCCTGGGCGCGCTGCGCGACTTCCTGCCGACCCACTTCAGCACCGCCTGGCTGGGACTGCTGTCCACGCCGGTGCAGACCGACGACGTGGTCCGCGGCTGCATCTCGGCGATCAGCTACGCCACGCTGTTCTGGGGACTGGCGTTCTGGCGGTTCACCCGCAAGGACATCACGTCGTAGCCGCCCTCCAGGCGCTGACGCCGATCCGGCCGGTGTTGCCCACGTCGACAGGCCCATCCGGGTCGATCTCCTGGGCCGGCTGCCCGGCGGCGGGCGCGACAGTCAGGTACGCCCCGGCGGTGGCCACCACGTCGGAATCGGTGACCAGGTTGCGCCAGAGGACGGTGGCGACGGCCCGCTCGCCCCTCTGCAGCGTGACCGGCTGTGGCGGCTGGTCGAAGCCCGACGTGATCTCCTTTGCGCCGTTGACCACGCTCAGGATGATCGGCTTGCGCTGCTCGTTCAGGACCCACAGCACCGGGTAGCCGTTGAGCAGGTAGGGGCGCTGACCGCAGTTGATCAGTTCCACGCCGAGGGCGCGCAGGCCCATCGCCGCGTCTCCTCCGGTGGACCGGATCCGCACGCCGGAGGCCGGACAGTTGGCAAGCGGGTCGATGCTCGCCGACGGGGTCGCGGTCACGCGCGGGGGCGGCGGCGGACCCGTGGGGTCCCCGCCCTGGTAGCGATGCTCGTCGATGGTGCAGGCGGTGAGCAGAAGAACCGCCGCGACCGCCGCGACCGCCGCGCCGGCCCGTCGCCGTGCTGCCGTCTGTCTGATCATCCGCCGATCCTCGCCGATGCAGGCATCCCGCCGCAGCCCAGGGCCGCCGGTCCGCCGGTCCCGCTGCCGGCCGGCCGTCTGCAGGTCGGGGCGGCCGATGGGGCTGCCCCACATCCGGTAGGCGTCACTGCCGCCGCCGCGGATTCCGGCGCCCCCGGCTGGTCGGGGCCCACTCTTGGCACGCCTATGGAGCTGATGCGCTTTACGACATCGCTCGGTGGGTCACGCAACGCCGTCTGGTGATCCTCCGCCGAGTCGGTTCCGGCGCTCGATCTTAAAGAGCTCGGCGAGCGGTTCTGCGCTTCGATACAACGAGGCGGATCCGTGCCTGCCGGACCTGCTGGTCTGTCGCGCCGCGAGCCGTTCGTCCTGCATGGCGAAGCCCTTGACCAGGTACTCCGTCAAGACCGTTGTCGCCCACTGCCGGAACTGCACCGCGCGGGGCGTGGTTACCCGGTAGCCAACGGCCAGGATTATGTCCAGGTTGTAGACCTTGACCTCACGCCGCACCTGCCTACCATCCTCGGCGCGAACTACTTAACTCAGAGTTAATAGTTGCCTCGGTCACCTCCTCGTCGGCCAGCACGCGGCGCATGATCTGCACGATGTTGAGGACCGATGTCCCGTACAGCTCCGCCATCTGAGCCTGAGTCAGCCAGATCGTCCCCTTGGATGCCCGCAACTGGACGACGGACCCGCCGTCGTCGGAGCGGTAGAGGATCAGCTCGCCGGCAGGATCGCAGTAATTCACCCCGGCGGGACTGGCCTGACGCACGATCTGCTGGCCGGACCGGCTGGCCCTGGCGCGCCGACGACGGCGGCTTTGAGGGCTCATCCGAGCATGTTTTCACGGGCGCCCGGGGCCGGCCTGACACGACCCGCCGGGGTGGTCGGTCGGCAGGGCGCAGCGTGCGCCGCCGGGGAGGTGACTGTCGCACCAGACGCGGGTGCGCACGAACTGGCGATCTTCCTCGCTCAGCGTCGTCTCGCCGAACTCGATTGCGGTGACGTGGCCCAGCGAGTCGCGCAGCGCCTCGGCCAGCGCCCGTGCGCCGTCGACGCTTGTCAGGGTCGTGGGCAGGTGCACGATCCAGCGGGGTGGTACCTCGTACTCCGTCATGGGTTTCCTTATCTGTGCGGCGCCGAGGCGGGCGGGGTCGGCCGGCGGATGCCCGGACATTCGCCGGCCGGAGCCCGGCACCCGCCCCGGGCCTGCTTCAGGTGGTCGCTCCGGACAACCCTTCGGTGTACGACGTCAGCGCCTCGACGGCGGCGGTGAGGCTCTCCGACATCAGGTCAAGCTGCTCGGCGGCCCGGGTCCACTGCCCGCTCGCCACCTCGGTGGCCAGTTCGGTCTGGCCGGCGTCGATGAGCCGTCGGCCAGCGGCGCTGATCCGCGCCGGGGAGGTGCGTGACCCGCTCCGCTGCGGCGCCCAACTGGTCACGAGCGGTGCCCAACACCTCGACCAGGTCACCGATGCTGGGCTGGCCCGTGTCGGTGTGCAGTCGGCGTACCCCATCGGTGAGCTGGCGCTCGGCCTCGCCGGCCAGGTCGAGCGCGTCGTCCCCGCAGCGTCGGGCCTGCCGGATCGCCGGGTGGGCGCAGCCCGCGCTGGTCCGCTCCAACAGGACGGTCGCGGCGGCCACGGCGAGGTACGTCTCACGCAGCTCACCAGCCACCTTTTCGACCTCCCAGGCGGCGCTCGCCTCGGGCACCGTCATGTCGCCTCCTCGTGGGTTGGTGGGTGCCGGGGCAGCGCGACGCCTGGCCAGATGGGGGACATCTGAACCGCCTTGCGCGCTGCCCCAGCGTTGCTTCCGGGACTGCCCCGGAGGGTGAGCCAGCCCTGGTGCCAACCCGGGAGGCTCATAGAAACGCTATTGCACCTAGTGACATAGGTTAACCATGTTCTTGGGGGTGGGTCGCGCGGCGTGATCAGATGGGGTTGCCAACCCGGGAGGACCACTCATGCCCGCGATCCCACTGAGCTACGTCGACATCGCTGCGGACATCGCCGCTCGTATCAAGGCCGGCGAGTACGAGCCGGGTGCCAAGTTGCCGTCCTACACGCAACTCGGTGACCTCTACTCGGTGTCGTTTTCGACTGCTGCACGCGCTGTGGCGCTCCTGCGTGACCGCGGGGTCGTGGTCGGTGCACCGGGGCGCGGGGTGTACGTCAAGGAGCGGGACGCCGGCAAGCCGTAACGGCTCGATCGTGTAAGCCCGGAGACGCTGCTTGCTCTGTTCAGCCCCGGAGATCGCCTCCGCGAATTGCTTCCGCCCCAAAGAAGCCACACCCCTGTTGGCCTAAGTGATTTGCGGCGGACAGGTCCAAAACGCAGGGCCGGGGGCGGGGTCGGGGTCGGGGTCGGGGTCGGGGTCGGGGGAAGCTGCCCCACTGGCGGGACAGTTCGACAGGCTTTGCTGGCCGCGTGGCAGGGGTGATGCGTTCAGGTCGGGCGGTCCCTCGGCGAGGTTGGCTGGCACCCCGTTCGGGGCATGCCGGGGACCGAGGCGCAGCTCAAGGGTGCTCCACGTGGTGCCTGCACGCTGGCGTGCGTCGCACCGCCGAGCGCAGGTGCCGAAATATTTCGGTCGGGGATTTTCCCACTAGCAAGGAATTTATTATCCTGGATACATTCGTGCCCCACCATTGAAGGCATCTATCCCCTTCGATGGAGGTCTCCATGAACGTCTCTCGGCTCGGCGGGCCGACCCTGTCCCTGTTCCGCATCGTGACCGGCCTGCTGTTCATGCTCCATGGCCTGTCCTCGGTCTTCGGGTTGTTCGGCGGCAACCCGATGACCGGCGCGGCCATACCGTTCGGCTCCTGGCCGGGCTGGTGGGCCGCGCTGATCCAACTCGTCTGCGGTGCGCTGGTGCTGGCCGGGCTCTTCACCCGGCCCGCCGCGCTCCTCGCGTCCGGCTCGATGGCGTACGCCTATTTCGTGGTCCACCAGCCCGAAGACCTGCTTCCGCTGCACAACGGCGGTGAGCTGTCGGCCCTCTTCTGCTGGTCGTTCCTGCTGGTCGCGGCACTTGGCTCGGGCCCCTGGGCGCTCGATGCGCTGTTCGCCCGGCGTCGCGCCGACGCTCCACAGGCGTCGGTGGCCGACCCCGCCCCGGTCTCCGCCTGACCCGCACCCCGCACCGCGCGCCGCCGGAGCCTCAATGAGGCGGCTCCGGCGGCGCGCCCGGGTCGGACCGCCCCTCGTGATGTCGTAGACCGAATCAGCTCGAAAGGATGCGCCCAGCAGGGCCGCACCCGCCCGGGCGCCGCTCAGCGTCCGCGCGGTCCGGGGCGCCGCTCAGCGTCCGCGCGGTCCGGGGCGCCGCTCAGCGTCCGTCACGGCCTCAGCGACGGACGGGGGCGGTGGCAGGGTGAGGGCGTCAGGCTGGAGGGCGTGGGGTGAGGACGGCGTCCAGGAGGCCCGGGTACCGCTTGTCCACCTCGTCGCGGCGGAGTCGGACCAGTCGGCTGGTGCCGGCGGCCCGGGTGCGGGTCAGGCCCGCCTCGCGCAGCACCTTGAGGTGGTGACTGCGGGTCGCCTTGGAGACGCCGAAGTCGAAGCTGCCGCAGGCGGCCTCGCCGCCCTCGGCGAGCGCCCGCACGATCTGCAGCCGCACGTCGTCAGCGAGTGCGGCAAGCACGGCGGTGACCGGTACGGCGGTCAGGTCGGGTTCGTGCGGCTCCATGTGAGCAGTCTAACCCTTGTTCGACAACTATCGAACAACACCCTATGGTCGGTGTCGTTGGTTCGAAGATACTCGAACAAGGGAGCTGACGATGCGATCCCGCGCCGCCGCCTATCCGCTGCTCGCCGTGCTCGCCTGGGGCGCGATGTTCCCGATCCTGGCCAGCGCGCTGAGCCGGGTCGACCCGCTCAACCTGACCACCGCCCGCTATCTTCTCGCCGCCGTCATCCTGGTCGCCATCCTGCTGCTCCGCGAGGGCTCGGCCGCGCTGCGGCTCGGCGGACGAGGAGTCGAGATCGTGGTGCTCGGCGTCGTCGGCTTCGCCGGCTTTAACCTGCTCACCAACCTTGCGCTCGAACACGCCGCCCCGCAGCAGATCTCCCTCTTCGTGGCCACCACGCCGGTCATCACCCAGCTCGTCCGGTGGGCCCGCGACGGCGTACGACCGAAGCCTCTCCTGCTGGCCCTCTCCCTGGTGGCGCTCCTCGGAGTCGGCCTGGTGATCACCCGCGGGAGCCTGGCCGGGCTCGGCCAGTTCGGCCTCGGCGGGCTCATGATGATCGGCGCGGTGCTCGGCTGGGGTATCTACACGCACGGCGCCAGCCGGTTCGGCGCCTGGTCGCCGCTGCGGTTCACCACGCTCACCGCGCTCGCCGGCACGGCAGCCATGCTGGGCGCGAGCATCGGCGCCGACGCCGTCGGGTGGCAGCACGCGCCGGCCGCCGCCGACCTCGTGGCGATCACCCCGCAGTTGGCGTACGCCGTGATCGTCGCCGCCGTCGTCGCGGTGCTGGCGTGGAACACAGGTGTGCAGCGCCTCGGCGCCGCCAACGCCGCCCTGTTCATGAACCTGGTCCCGGTCACCACGTTCGTCGTGCAGATCGCCCGCGGCTACCGGCCGGAGGCGATCGAGCTGGTCGGCGCCGCGATCACCATCGCCGCCCTGGTCGCCGCGAACCTCGCCACCAGGGCGCGGACCCCGTCGGCGGCCCTGCCGCAGTCCAGCGCGGTCACCGACCCGGCCGCGGTGGTCGACCCGGTGGCGGTGGCCGCCCGCTGACCCACTCCCTGGGATACCAGGTGGAGGCCGCCGGCAACGTTGCCTAGACTTGACGGCACAACTGAATACCTCATCCAGAGGGGCTGAGGGATACGGCCCGACGACGCCCCGGCAACCACCCCGCGCGCTCACCGCTGAGCGACAGGCGGGGCAGGTGCCAATTCCGTCCCCGCCGCACCGTGCGATGCGGGGAAAGATGAGAGGACTCTCGACATGACGTCGACGCTCGCCGCCTCCGGTATCGACACCTCCGCCAGCCCCGCCCGCGCCCTGGTCTGTCGCGCCTGTTCGGCCCGCTACCCACTCGCCGCGCAGCACGCCTGTTACGAGTGTTTCGGCCCTCTGGAGGTGGACTACGACACCACTGCCCTGGGCGCGGTCACCCGGGCGCAGATCGAGGCCGGCCCGAACAACATCTGGCGGTACGCCGCGCTGCTGCCCGCCGGTCAGGACCCGGCCACCCGGGTCACCCTCGACCCCGGGCTGACCCCGCTGGTGGCGGCCCCGCTCCTCGCCGCCGAGCTGGGCATCACCGCGCCGCTGTGGGTCAAGGACGACAGCGCCAACCCGACCCACTCGTTCAAGGACCGGGTCGTCTCGGTGGCGCTGACCGCCGCGAAGGCGCTCGGTTTCACCCGGTTCGCCTGCGCGTCCACCGGCAACCTGGCCAACTCGGTGGCCGCGCACGCCGCCCGCGCCGGGGTGCCCTCGGTCGTTTTCATCCCCAGCGACCTGGAACAGGGCAAGGTCATCACCACCGCCGTCTACGGCGGTGAGCTGGTCGCCATCGACGGCTCGTACGACGACGTCAACCGGCTCTGCGGTGAGCTGGTGGAGACCGACGAATTCGAGGACACGGCGTTCGTCAACGTGAACGTCCGGCCGTACTACGCGGAGGGCTCCAAGACCCTCGGCTACGAGGTGGCCGAGCAGCTCGGCTGGCGGATCCCGGCCCAGGTGGTCATCCCGATGGCCAGCGGCGAGCTGCTCACCAAGATTGACAAGGCGTTCTCCGAGCTGGTCGAGATCGGCCTGGTCGAGGCGCCGGCCGGCGGCTGGAAGGTCTTCGGCGCCCAGTCGGCCGGCTGCAACCCGATCGCCACCGCGCTGCACGCCGACACCGACACGATCATCCCGGTCAAGCCCACAGGCATCGCCAAGTCGCTCAACATCGGCGACCCGGCCGCCGGCCTCTACGCGCTGGAGGCGGTCCGCCGCACCGGCGGTTGGATGGAGTACGCCGACGACGACGAGATCCGCGCCGGCATCCGTCAGCTGGCCCGCACCACGGGCGTCTTCGCCGAGACCGCGGGCGGGGTGACCGCGGCGGTGCTGCGCAAGCTGGTCGAGTCGGGTCGGCTCGACCCCACGGCGGAGACTGTCGTGTTCAACACCGGCGAGGGTCTGAAGACCATCGACGCGGTGGCCGGTCAGGTCGGCCCGACCCACCACATCAAGCCCAGCCTGCGCGCCGCCCGCGACGCCGGTCTCCTCGGCTGACCCTCGGGCCGTGCCGGATCACCCGGTAACTGGGTTTTCGCTGTGAGTGTGGAAAACCCGCCGGTCTGGACTTGACGGCAGGAACCGGACGGCGCAAGATGCTCCGTGCGGGAGGGCATTTCGCCGGAGACTTTTGAAGTTCTTGCGACCCAACGCCGGAGGCGTTGTGCGAGTGTCCCTCCCGACCACGTTCGATCGGGCCAGCGATTATTCGCTGGCCCGATCGCTTTCCCGGGTGTCAGGCTCCCCGCCATGAGCATCACGATCGCGTCGTTCGACGGCGCCGACCGGGTCGCGGTCGACGAGGCGTACGGGGTCGGGGTGGCGGCCACCGAGGTCGACCTTCCGGACTTCCCACCCTTCTGCCGGCGGCGCTTCGACGCGCAGTTCCACACGCCGCCCCCCGGCACCCGATCGCTCTGGGCGCTGGCCCGGCTGGACGGGGTGCCGGCCGGCTACCTCCAGCTCGACCTGCCGCAGCTCGACAACCCCGACAACGCCACCGCCGAGCTGACGGTGCATCCCGAGCTGCGGCGGCGGGGTGTCGGCCGGGCACTGCACGAGTACGGGGTGCGCCTGCTCCGTGAGCACGGCCGCAAGCGGGTGATCGGGATGGCCGTCTCCGCGCTCCCCGGTGGGCCGGCCCGATCGGCGGCCGGTGGAGCGTTCGCCGCCTCGATCGGCGCCCGGTCCGCGCTGGCCGAGGTGCGTCGCCGGCTGCACATCGCCGACATCGACCGGCTGGCGCTGCGGGCGGCCCTGGCCGAGGCCCAACCGCGGGCCGAGGGCTACCGGTCGGTCTGCTGGCAGGGGAACACCCCGCAGGAGTACGTGGCGGACGTCGCCTACCTGGACGGCCGCCTGATGATGGACGCGCCCATGGGTGACGTGCAGTGGGAGCCGGAGCAGGTGGACGCCGAGCGCATCCGGGGCAACGAGCGTGCGTTGGACGCGAAGGGCCGGCGGCGCTACCACCTCGGGATGCTCCACGAGGAGTCCGGCCGGCTGGTCGCCTGGACGCTGCTCGACGTGGGCGCCTCCGCCGACTGGCACGCGTACCAACAGATCACCCTCGTCGACCCGGCCCACCGTGGGCACCGGCTCGGCCTGATCGCCAAGGCCGAGAACCTGCACCACCTGCTCACCCACGAGCCGGCGGTACGCGTCATCGACACCTGGAACGCGGCCAGCAACAGCTACATGGTGGCGATCAACGAGCAGCTCGGGTTCCGCCCGGTGGACGCCTGGACCGACTGGCAGCTCACGCTCTGACGGTGTGCGGCCCGGCCTCCGGCTCCTCCAGCCGCCGAGCCAGCTCGCGAACCGCGTCGTGGAAGTCCTCGTCCGGGATGAACCGGTGTCCCCGTACCGGGGGCGGCACGGTGTCGGTCGGCGGCACCAGCAGGGTCTTCGGGTCGCGTACCCAGCGGTCGACCCGGCTCGCGGGGTCGTCGGGCGCCTCCGTCTCGTCGGGGCGGAAGATCCGTCCGCCGATCGGATCGGTGTACCGCCACAGGTTGACCCACCGCCAGGACAGCCGGTCACCCAACTCCCGCAGCACACGCTCGTTGACGTACGCGGGGAAGTACCTGGTGTACCTGTTGCCCAGCGGCGCGGCGTAGGTGAGCAGCGCGACCCGCCGGCGGGAGTCGTCGGGAAGTTGGAGCACCGTCGCCGCGACCAGCACGCTGCCGTGGCTCTGGCCGGAGAGCACCACCCCGGCACTGTCGGCGGTGAGTTGCCCGATCCGGCGGGTCAGCTCGGGAACCGCCCGCTCGGCGTAACAGGGCGGGGCGAGGGGATGGGCGGCGCGCGGCCAGAAGGTGGCGAGGTCCCAGAGCACCCCGACCAGCCGGATCGGGCCGGACCGGTAGGCGATGAGTCCCGCCCCGGCCAGGAACAGGGCGAACAGGCCGATCAGCAGGGCGCCCAGATCGGTCACGAAGACCACCGGGCGGGCCAGAGACAGGCCGCCCAGCCGCAGCGCGAGCGCACCGGGTCCCTGACCGCTGACCGTCAGCCCCGCCGCCGCCAGGGTGAGCACGGCCAGCACCGCGTACGCCGTCGGAAGCAGCGGCCAGAGCCGGTCTGTCCGGTCGGCGCGGACGACGGCGTCCAGGACGGCCCGCACCCGCTCCGGCGGTACGCGGGGCGCCTCGGGGAAGTCCCGTCGGATGATCTCGTCGGCCTCACGGAGCTGCCGTGCCCGCCCGATCTGGGCGCCCACCACCGCCACCAGGACCACCACCAGCACCGCCAGGGAGAAGCCGAGGGTGGCCCAGCGGTACGCGATCGGCGGCGAGAGCGGTGGCGCGCCGGGCGGCAGTGGCCGGACCGGTGTGGGGCTGGAGCCCCGGTCCAGATACTCGGCGAGGGTGTAGGTCAGCCCGGACGAGTAGGACACGGCCAGCCCGATCGCGATGGAACCCATCAGCGGGGCGCCCAGCCCGCTGATCAGGGGACGCGGGCGCGGCAGGTGGTGGCGCTGGGCCAGGACCACCAGTCCCAGCACCGCGAGCAGGACGACCTGCGCGGCGAAGAGCAGGGAGACCAGTCGACCGTACCCGGGCAGTGTGCCGGTGGCCGACCACGGCGGCCGGGGCCACAACGCGTAGCCCAGGGTCAGCGCCGTGAGCGCGACCGCTGTCCACCGCAACCCCCGGGCGTTGAGAAGGCGCTGCTCGCCGTGCCCGTCCATGGCCGACCGGCAGAGCGCGACAAGGGCGGCGACGAGCAGCACCCCGTCGGCGACCAGCAGCAGGTAGCCGGGCGGGGCGGCGTCGTGCGGCGCCAGGACCACGAGCAGCGTGGCGTCGAGCGTGCCCAGCGCCACGGCCACGTGCACCGAGCGCAGCCGGCGCAGCAGCGCCCGGTTGTCCCAGAAGGCGGGGGTGTCGAGCCGGTCCGCGCCCACGCCGGGCGTGTGCACGCCGTCCTCGGGTAGCTGCGAGGTGCGGGCGCCGGCCCGCCAGATGAGAGCGACCGCGATGATCGGCAGCACGGCCAGCAGGGCGAGGCGCTGACCCGGCGGCACGTCGCCCAGCCAGGAGATCTCCCGACGTCCCTCCAGACACCGCGGGTACGCCGCGCACTGCCAGGCGATCAGGTCCAGGGTGGCACCGACCGCGGAGAGCACGTACATCGCGGTCATCGACGCGGCCAGCAGACGGCAGAGCGCCCGAGCCACGCCGCCGGGTCGACCGGCCACCGGCAGCATCCAGATCGCGATGTTGCTGAGCATGAACGGCAGGAGCAGGACCAGCGAGAAGGTCCGGGTCGCGGTGCCGCCGGTCAAGCTGCTCCAGCGGTACGCCTCAAGCGTCGGGCCGCCCGGACCCTCCGGATCGCCGAAGCCCGGCCGGGGTCGGTAGAAGCCGGCCTCGTCGTCCCCCGCGACCCGCACCATCACCGGCCGGTCGAGGATCGTCTCCGGGCCCTTGTCGGCGACCCCGTGCACACGGATCTCCGTGATCCTCACCCGTTGTCCTCTCCTGGCCCGAGGACGGCGGGTACCCGTCGGCGTCACGCCCAATCCCGGGCCGGGCCGCACGCTGCCGCTCGGGCCCGCCTGCCGCACGCGTCGCTGTCGGGCATCCGCCCCTACTGCTCGTGGACCTGGCTGTTGCATGATGGCGGGCATGACGGAGACCCCGCATCCCCTGTACGACAGGCACGCCGACACCCTCAACCGTGCGCTGACCGCGATCACGGAGCGGGGCTACTGGTCCGCGTACCCCGAATCCCCCAGCCCCCGCGTGTACGGCGAGACCGCCGCCGCCGACGGCAAGGCCGCCTTCGAGGCGTACCTGGGTGGCGATTTCCCCCTCGACCAGCCGGGCACCGGCGAGCGGATCGCCACCGAGACGAGCCCGTTCGGGGTGGAGTTGGCGGTGCGTTACCCGCACGCCGGCACCGACGAGCTGGTCGCCGCCGCCTCCGCCGCGCTTCCGGCCTGGCGCGACGCCGGCCCGCAGGCCCGGGTGGGCGTCTGCCTGGAGATCCTCGACCGGCTGCACAAGCACATCTTCGAGCTGGCCAACGCGGTGCAGTTCACCAGCGGGCAGGCGTTCGTGATGGCCTTCCAGGCCGGCGGCGCGCACGCGTTGGACCGGGCGCTGGAGGCGCTGGCGTACGCGTACGCCGAGATGACCCGGCACCCGGGCACGGCTGGCTGGGAGAAGGCCGCAGGCAAGGGCGACCCGCTGCGGATGACCAAGACCTTCCACGTGGTCCCGCGTGGGGTGGCGCTGGTGATCGGCTGCAACACCTTCCCGACCTGGAACTCGTACCCGGGGCTGTTCGCCTCGCTTGTCACCGGCAACCCGGTGATCGTGAAGCCGCACCCGCGCGCGGTGCTGCCGCTGGCGATCACCGTGAAGTACGCCCGGGAGGTGCTCGCCGAGGCCGGGTTCGACCCGAACCTGATCATGCTGGCGGCCGAGGCGCCCGGTGAGAAGCTCGCCAGCGACCTGGCCCTGCACCGCTCTGTCAAGATCGTCGACTTCACCGGCTCCACCGAGTACGGCGACTGGCTGGAGACGCACGCCCGGCAGGCGTCGGTCTACACCGAGAAGGCCGGGCTGAACACTGTCGTCATCGACTCCACCGACGACTTCGCCGGGCTGTGCCGCAACCTCGGCTTCACGCTGACGCTCTACAGCGGGCAGATGTGCACCACCTCGCAGAACATCCTCATCCCGGCCGGTGGCATCGAGACCGACCAGGGCCACAAGAGCTTCGACGAGGTGGCCGGCGGGATCGCCGCAGCCGTCGGCAAGCTCACCGCCGACCCGGCCCGGGGCGTCGAGCTGACCGGCGCCATCGTCAACGACGGGGTGCTGGAGCGGCTGGCCGAGGTCACCAAGGTGGGTGAGCCGGTGCTGGAGTCCCGGTCCGTGGCCCACCCGTCATATGCCGACGCGGTGGTGCGTACCCCGACGATCGTGAAGCTGACGGCGGACGACGCGGAGACGTACGGCCGGGAGTGGTTCGGGCCGATCTCGTTCGCCATCGCCACCGACTCCACCGCGCACAGCCTGGAGCTGCTGCGCCGGACGGTGGGGGAGAAGGGCGCGCTCACGGCGGCGGTCTACTCCACCGACGAGGCCGTGCTGGACGCCACCGAGGCGGTGGCGGTCGAGGTCGGGGTGCACCTGTCCTGCAACCTCACCGGCGGGGTCTTCGTCAACCAGTCGGCGGCGTTCTCCGACTTCCACGGCAGCGGGGCGAACGCGGCGGCGAACTCGGCGTTGACGGACGGGGCTTACGTGGCTAACCGGTTCCGGATCGTGCAGTCTCGGCGTCACGTGTAGTGGTTGCGGTTTGGGGTTTCCGGGGCAGCCCGACCCGCTCCGGGCGGTCAGGCTTGATCCCTGCGCGGGTCGGGCTGCCCCGGAAACCCTGCGGTGAGCAGCGTTGTCGCTGACGCATCCAGCTTTTTGGGGCAGCAGAGTGGTTCTGCCTTGGGATGGGTCCTTTGTTTCTAGGCGGGTCGGCGCATTTGTAGTTCGTTCAGCTTGGGGATCGTGGGGTGGGGGACTCGTACGCCCGTGTCGGTGAAGCCCAGCCGCTGGTAGGCCCGGTAGGCGCGGTCGTTGCCGACCACCACCTCCAGCAGCAGCTCCGGCCGGCCGCAGGCTCGGGACCAGGCGGCCACCCCGTCGATCAGCTCGCCGAGCAGCCCGCTGCCCCGCCAGGCCGGCGTGACGTACACGGCGTAGATGACAGTCACCCCCGGCTCGTTCGGAGCGACAGTGCCGCCGGCGTGACCGACCAGCCGACCGCCCGGATCCGCGACGAACTGCGCGTTGTTCGGGCCGGCCGAGGTGTAGGCGACCCGGGCGGCGTACTCGCGGTGCGGCCGGGCCGCCGCGTCCGCCAGGGTCTCCAGGAAGGCCAACGGCGCGTCGGCGAGCATCTCCAGGCGTAGCGCCCGCATCCGGGCGGCGTCCTCGGGTCGAACCCGGTGGATCTCGGCCTGCCGAGCCGCGGCTGAGCCGATATCGGTGGTCATGTCTGCATGCCTACCACAGGGCGGGAGCGCCTTCGGGAGTGCCAGGGGCCGCCGTCGCTCGGCCGGATGGGCAGGTGGGTCGGACGCCAGGAATATGCCCGATTTGGGGTCGTGCGCGGCCGTCACTCCTCGTGTAGCGTGCGATTTCGGTCACCTCTTTCAGCGGCCGTCGTCGATCGCTGGGGCGGTGGTCGAGGGTGTCCGGCCGTGCCGAGCGCCCGGGCAGGCAACGCCGCGCAAGAGTGAGGGAAGTGCACCGTGGCACAGGGCACCGTTAAGTGGTTCAACGCCGAGAAGGGCTACGGCTTCATCGCCGTCGACGGCGGTCAGGACGTGTTCGTCCACTTCTCCGCGATCGAGATGGACGGCTACAAGGCGCTGGACGACGGCCAGCGGGTGGAGTTCGAGATCGCCCAGGGCCAGAAGGGCCCGCAGGCGGAACACGTACGCGTCATCGCCTGAGCGATCTCCTCGATCTCCTGGCTCGCGGATCGCCCCGATCGGCCGGCGGGTCGGGGCTGCGGTGTGGACACCCACCCGGGAAGATCGTGAACCGTTCCAGCCGATGCTGAGGAGGGTTCATGACCGACCAGTCGCCCCCACCCGCCACGCCCTCCGGGTCGGGTGAACCGAGCCCGTCCGACCCCACCTCACCCGCCTCCGGCGCGGACCCGGGCACGCCGCCGGTCTCCGGCGCGGACCCGGGGCCGCCGCCGGGATATGGCCCCGGCCCCGGAACGGCGCCCGGATATGGGCCGCCCCCGCCCGGCCCGACGCAGGGCTGGGGGCAGGCTGGCCCGGCGGGTCCGCCGGATCCCACTTGGCAGGGCGGCTGGCAGCCGCCGGCCGGTCCGCCTCCCGGTTGGGACCCCGTGCGGGGTGCCTGGGTGCCACCCGCTGGTCCGCCTCCCGGCTGGGATCCCGCCCAGGGTGGCGGAGGCCCGCCGCCGCAGGGTTGGGCCTATCCGCCCGCCGGCGGTTATCCGCCCGGGGTGGGCCCCTACGGTGGGCAGCAGTGGTATCCGGGGGCGCCGGTCGGCTGGTACCCGCCGGGTCACGGGTTCGACCCGCACGACGCCCTGGTCACTCCGCCCGGCGCCGGCATCGGGGCATGGTTCGAGCGGTGTGGGGGCGCGCTGCGCCGGGGCTGGCGGCAGTTGGTGCCGATCATGCTGCTCACGCAGGTGTTGCCGGCGGCGGTGCTCTCGGTCATCACGCTGGGTCTGGACCCGTCGCCCGGCTGGGAGGCGCAGGCCGAGATGGATGGGGCTGCCGGACTGCCGGACAACTTCGTCGCCACCGTGGCAACCCTCGTCGCCGTGCTGGCCGGCGGCAGCCTGCTGATCGGTCTGGTGCAGGCGCTGGGGTGGGCCGCCGGCAGTTGGGTGATCACCCAGCAGGCGACCGGCCGGCCCGGCGACCTCGGCTCGGCACTGCGGTACGGCCTGCGCCGGGCGCTCGGCCTGTGGGGTTGGACGCTGCTGGTCAGCCTGCTCGTCGGCATCGGTATCTGCTTCTGCGTCCTGCCGGGCATCTATCTGGCGTTCGCGTTGAGCATGGCCGGCCCGATCTACCTCTTCGAACGGCAGAACCCGATCGGCCGGTCGTTCGAAATGTTCCACGCCCGACTCGGGCTGATGCTCGGTCGGGTGGCAGTGGTGGGCGCGGCCGTGATCGTCGGCACCGCGGTTCCCGGCTTCCTGGAGTCGACGGGCACCACCGTGATCGGCACGGACCCGTTCGCCTCCCCGGGCTCGGCAGCCGGGGTGGTGGCGGTGATCGGTGTCACGGCGGTGTTGGCACTGCCGGCCCACCTCGCCCAGTTGATCGGCCTGCTTGTCACGTACGCCGAGCAACGCGCCCATGAGGCGCCGGTGAACGGGGCCGCACTGGCCGCGGAACTCGGCTGAGCGGGCCCATCGTGCTTGCACTCGGCAGGTGAGAGTGCTAAACAAGTCATTGGCACTCGCATACCGTGAGTGCCAATGGTCGGGACGGTGGGGCCAGGTTGCCCAGGCGTGGAGACGCCGGGGTGGCACATGGCCGGTCGTCGCGGGCTATCCGGCCCGGCCGAAGGACGTCGTCGTCGCCAGGTGGCGACGTCCCAAGGTGCGTACACCAGGCGGCCCATCCGGGGCACACATCTCGGGTGGCCCGTGAGTGTCCAGGAGGACAACGCCGTATGGCCAAGATGATCGCGTTCGACGAAGAGGCGCGCCGCGGCCTCGAGCGGGGCATGAACCAGCTCGCCGACGCCGTAAAGGTGACCCTCGGCCCCAAGGGCCGCAACGTCGTGCTCGAGAAGAAGTGGGGTGCCCCCACCATCACCAACGATGGTGTGAGCATCGCCAAGGAGATCGAGCTCGAGGACCCGTACGAGAAGATCGGCGCCGAGCTGGTCAAGGAGGTCGCCAAGAAGACCGACGACGTTGCCGGTGACGGCACGACGACGGCGACCGTCCTGGCCCAGGCCCTGGTTCGCGAGGGCCTGCGCAACGTAGCCGCCGGCGCCAACCCGATGGCCCTGAAGCGGGGCATCGAGGCCGCTGTCGCGAGCGTCTCGGAGGAGCTGTCCAAGCTCGCCAAGGACGTCGAGACCAAGGAGCAGATCGCCTCCACCGCCTCCATCTCCGCTGGCGACAGCACCGTCGGCGAGATCATCGCCGAGGCGATGGACAAGGTCGGCAAGGAAGGCGTCATCACCGTCGAGGAGAGCAACACCTTCGGGCTGGAGCTGGAGCTCACCGAGGGTATGCGCTTCGACAAGGGCTACATCTCGGCCTACTTCATGACCGACCCGGAGCGTATGGAGGCCGTCTTCGACGACCCGTACATCCTGATCGTCAACAGCAAGATCTCGTCGGTCAAGGACCTGCTCCCGATCCTCGAGAAGGTCATGCAGGGCGGCAAGCCGCTGCTGATCATCGCCGAGGACATCGAGGGCGAGGCCCTGGCCACCCTGGTCGTCAACAAGGTCCGGGGCACCTTCAAGTCGGTCGCCGTCAAGGCGCCGGGCTTCGGTGACCGTCGCAAGGCCATGCTGGGCGACATCGCCATCCTCACCGGTGGTCAGGTCATCAGCGAGGAGGTCGGCCTCAAGCTGGACGCCGTCAGCGTCGACATGCTGGGCCGTGCCCGCAAGGTCGTGGTGACCAAGGACGAGACCACCATCGTCGACGGTGCCGGTGACGCCGAGCAGATCCAGGGCCGGGTCAACCAGATCCGGGCCGAGATCGACAAGAGCGACTCCGACTACGACCGCGAGAAGCTGCAGGAGCGGCTGGCCAAGCTGGCCGGCGGCGTTGCGGTCATCAAGGTCGGCGCGGCCACCGAGGTCGAGCTCAAGGAGCGCAAGCACCGCATCGAGGACGCCGTTCGCAACGCGAAGGCGGCCGTCGAGGAGGGCATCGTCCCGGGTGGTGGCGTCGCGCTGGTGCAGGCCGGCAAGACCGCGTTCGACAAGCTGGACCTGGTCGGCGACGAGGCGACCGGTGCCAACATCGTCAAGGTCGCGCTGGACGCCCCGCTGCGGCAGATCGCCGTCAACGCCGGCCTCGAGGGCGGCGTCGTGGTGGAGAAGGTCCGTAACCTCGAAGCGGGTCACGGCCTCAACGCCGCCAACGGCGAGTACGTCGACCTGCTGGCCGCGGGCATCATCGACCCGGCCAAGGTGACGCGTTCGGCGCTGCAGAACGCCGCTTCCATCGCGGCGCTCTTCCTCACCACCGAGGCCGTTGTCGCGGACAAGCCGGAGAAGACCCCGGCTGCCCCGGCTGGCCCGGGTGGCGGGGACATGGACTTCTGAGTCCAGTTCCGACACACCGAACGGGGCGGGCCGCTGACGCGGTCCGCCCCGTTCGTCGTCAGGTGGGCAGTGGGCGTTGGTTGCGGCGTTTCTGCGCCCGGTCGTACGGCGGCAGCAGTTGGATCGGCGCGTCCACCATCTCCTGCGGATCCTCGGCCAGCGGCTCGCCGTCGGTGGTCATCTCGGCCAGTTGCTCGGCGTCGCCGTAGTCGAGCCTGTCGAACGGCAGTTGGCCGGGCAGGTCGCCGACCGGTTTCCAGGTGATCGGCGGGCCGTCCTCGGTCTGGTCGTCATCCGTGGTCATGGCTGCCTCCTCTACCGAAACGGTAGGGGGCGTCGATGGGTCGTGCGGGCAAATGGATTCATGTCCCATTTGCCCTCTCACGTCACCGGTAGGGTCCGCCGGTACAGGAAGAAGACCCGCTCGATGCGGGCACCAGCGCTGCCGGAGTAGAACGGCACCGGCCCCACCCAGCCGATCTGCGCCCGGTCCACCCCCGCCGCCCGCTGGTCGCGCAGGCAGCGTCGCAGCAGCACCCCGCCGATGCCCGAACCCTCGGCGGAGGGCGCGGTGCCCATCGGCCCGAACCAGCTCGGCCGGGACGACCCGTAGGCCGCGAAGCCCAGCACCTCGCCGGCCCGCTCCGCCAGGTGGCAGCCGGCCCCCGTGCGGCCCACCGACCCGGCCAGCTCACCGTCCCAGGTGCCGCCGAAGGTGGAACGGGCGAACGCCTCCAGCGCCGGCAGGTCCGCGGGCTCCGCCCGGCGTACCGTGACGCCCTGCCCGGCCAGTCGCCGCTCCGCGGCCTCCGTGGACCGCAGCGCCGGCGACTCGTCGTACGACAGGTCCGCGGTCATGTTCCACGCGGTCCGGTCCTGGTGGTAGCCGAGGGCCAGGGCGGCGCACACCGCTGGCGTGTAGCGCACGTCGATGCCCGGCCAGGCGTAGTACGGCGGGTTTCCGGCCAGCAGCACCTCGGTGACGCCACGCTGGCCGAGTGCCTGCTCGGCCCGCGCCAACAGCGTGCGGCCCACCCCCCGACGGCGCTGCCCGGGGAGCACCGCGACCAGGTCCACGTGCCCGATGCCCACCTCGGTCGGCGACACCGAGCAGAGCAGCACCCCGACCAGGTCGTTTCCCCGGTACGCGCCCAGCCCGACCACCTGCCGGTCGGCGGCTGCCCGGGTCCACAGCACGTCCACGATGGCGGCCGCCTCGGCGGCGTCCTCGGGCAGGTCGAGCGCCTGCGCGCAGAACCGTGCCACGGCGGGCGCGAGGTCGGGGCTGAGCTCGGCGACGGTGATCTCGGCGTCCATGGTCGCCGACCCTAGATCACCCGCTGCTGGAGCCCGGCGTTCACCCCTGGGCGGCGCGGACGGCGGCGTACGCGTCGACCTGACCGGCGCCTGTGACGTTCGCCGGGCCGCCGCAGGCGTCGGTGGGTTTGTCGGAGCGGTACGTCGGCTGGGCAGGCGTGGCGGTGTCGCGCAGGATCTGCCGGGTCCGGGCCAGGTCGCCGACAAGCGCCGGGTTCGCCGACCACATGAGCGCGACCACGCCCGCCACCTGCGGGGTCGCCATCGACGTGCCGTCCAGCGCCGCGTACCCGCCGCCGGGCATGGCCGACACCACGCCCACCCCGGGCGCGAGGACATCCGGTTTGCCCGTGCCGCCCGGCACCGGACCGCGTGAGGAGAAGTCGGCCACCCGCCGCTGCGCGTCCACCGCGCCCACGGTCAGCACGTTCGGGTACGGAGCGGGCGGGTCGTCGATCGACGCGCACCACGGGCCGGTGTTGCCGGCCGCGGCGACCACGAAGATCCCGGCGGCGTCCAGCGCCGTCGTGGCCGGGAGCAGCGCCCCCGGGTCGCAGCCCTCGATCGCCGGGCACCCCCACGAGTTGGTAAGCACCTGCGGGGCGCGCTCCGGCCGGCCGTCGGTGAACGGGTCACCGCCGGCCGGGAAGGGTGCCAGCATGAACTGGAGGCAGTCCAGGTAGTGCCCCGGGCTGCCCAGGTTGCGGTCCAGGTTGACGCAGCCCACCCACTGCGCGTCCGGTGCCACCCCGATGCCGTTCCGCCCGACGGCGCTGCCCACCGTGTGGGTGCCGTGCCCGCCCTGGTCATTCGGTGCCCGGGTGCCGTCCCACGGGTCGTACCAGGAGTCGTCCCCGCCACGGAACCCTGCCCGTAGCGCCGGATGGCCGCCGTCCACGCCGGAGTCGGAGCTGCCGACCACGATGCCCCTGCCGGTCACCCCCAGCTGGGACCAGACGCGGTCCGCCCCGAGCTGACGGATGTTCCACTCCGGGCCACTGGGCGCGGGCGCGGTGCCCCGGCTCTGCCCCGCCGGTGCCGGCAGAGGCCGCAGACGCTGGCTGACAAGCACCCGGGCCACCTCGGGTCGCCGCGCCAGCCAGGCCCGTACCGCCGGGCCGCCATCCACCTCGACCGCGTTGACCAGGTAGTACGACACCGGGTTCAGCCGTAGCCTCCCCGCCGTGCGGCGCAGGTCGGTCTGGCTGCGCTCGGCGGTGGTCACCAGTCGTCGGTAGACCTCCGCCGCCCGGGCGTCCCGGCCGGCCTGCCCGGGGGCGCCGGCCGGGATGCCGGTCAGGTCGGCCTGCTCGCGCAGCACCACGAGCAGCCGCTCCCCGTACAGGCCGGGTTGCCCGGGCCCGACGTCGACAACACCCACAGTCACCAGCAGGACCGCCGCCGCCAGCGCCGCTGTCCGCCGACTCGGCGTACGCGCCGCCGGCCGGGCCAGCAGCACCGCGTACCCGATGGCGACCACTACCGCGACGGCGAGGCCGGCGCCGGCGGCGGCCGCCACCCAGAACGGGACGTCCCGGGTGCCGATCAGCAGGAGCGTGATCTCCTCCGGGTCGGTGAAGGCCAGCGGTCCCAGCGCGGCCAGGCCCACCAGCCAGCCGGTCGCCGTCCGGCCGGCCCGTGCGGCATCGGCCGGGTCGGCCGTGGGCCGCCAGGCTGCGGCCCACAGCGCGGCGAGCGCGAAGCCCGTCGGTGGCAGGGTCAGCAGGGCGGGCAACTGCGCGCCCGACTGGCCGGTGCCGGCCGCGAGGAGCAGCAGTGCCACCCCGGCGACCAGGCCCCCGACCAGGACCAGCCGGGCCGGTCGGGGCGGTCGGCCGACCGCGAACCTGGCCCAGAAGGTGACGTCCAACAGCGTCGCGGCCAGCACCCCGAGCGCGGCCGCCGCCAGCAGCGCGAGAGTTGTCTCCAGGAGCCCGCCGAGCGCGCCCAGCCAGACCCACGGCAGCAGCAGCGCCAGACCGGCGGCGATCGCGAGCAGCGGTACCGGCCCGGGCCGGAGCGATCCACGCCGGCCCCCGACCGGCCCGGGGAACTCGACGGCCTGGGCTCGGGCGACGTCGCGGTTCAGGGCCGCGCCGCCGGCCCGCGAGGCGGTCGCGTCGGGCGCGGTGAAGACGTCCGGCCCGGACGATCGTCGCGCCGACCAGGCCACGGTGAGCGCGCTGAGCAACGCGGCGGCGGCCAGCCCGGCGAGGTACGCCTCGTGGTGCACCGGCGGCAGAGCGCGCAGCACTGTGAGCACCCCGAGGACGAGTGCCCCGCTCAGCCAGACCCGCCCGACGGCCCGGACCGTTGTCGACCGGGGCAGTACGGCAAGTAGCAGCGCGGGCGTGCCCACCAACACGATGACTGTCAGGCCGAGCACCGGCCAGAGCCAGCCGACCCGGTCCCGTCCGAAGCCCAGCAGCACCTGGTCGGTGACCCAGCCGCCGGTCTGGGTGGCCGCGGTGACCGGGACCGTCCAGCAGCCCACCAGCACGGCGGCGACCACCGACCATGGGGAGTTGCGGTCGCCGAGGCCGGGTCGCGCAGGTTGACCGTGCATCCGAGAACCTTACGACCACCTCGAGCAGTCTCGAATCGAAGAACGGCGCGGATCTTGGACCGTTTCCGTTCGGCGCGAACGGAAACTGTCAAAGATCTGAGAGCGCAGCCGTGGGGCGGGGCGCGGCGGCGAATGTCGACACGCTCGCCCGGCGGTTACGGTGGATGGGTGCGTGACCCCAACATCTCCCGATCCGTCGCCGGGCAGCTCTCGCCGGTCCGCCGTACGGCCGACCTGCGCCGACTCCGCGCCGAGCGCTTCGACGTGCTGGTCATCGGGGGTGGGGTGACAGGTGCGGGCGCCGCCCTGGACGCGGCGTCCCGGGGCCTGAAGGTGGCCCTGGTCGAGGCGCGCGATCTCGCCTCGGGCACGTCGAGCCGATCCAGCAAGCTCATCCATGGCGGGTTGCGCTACCTGGAGCAGTTGGAGTTCCACCTGGTCCACGAGGCGTTGACCGAGCGGGGCCTGCTGGCGACCCGGCTCGCGCCGCACCTGGTCCGCCCGGTGCCGTTCCTGGTGCCGCTGCCGGCCGGCCGGGGCCTGCGGGACCTGCCCGCCCGGATCTTCCGCCGCTCGTACTACGGGGCGGGCGTGGCGGCGTACGACGCCTTCGCCGGTCTCTTCGGCGGTGGCCGGGGCATGCCGCTGCACCGGCACCTGACCCGGGAGGGGGCGCGGCGGATCTTCCCGAGCCTGCGGGCCGACGCCCTGGCCGGGGCGATCCGCTACTACGACGGGCAGGTCGACGACGCCCGGCTGGTCGTCACCCTCGCCCGCACCGCGGCCAGCCTCGGCGCCACGGTGGTGAGCAGTGCCCGCGCCGTCGGGCTGATCCGGCAGGCGCGGGAGGTGACAGGCGTCCGGGTGCGCGACCTGGAGGCACCGGCTGGCTCCCCGGACGCCGAGTTCGAGGTGCACGCCCGCACCGTCATCGCGGCCACCGGCGTGTGGAGCGACGACATGTCCCGGATGCTCAACGACGTGGGTCTGCGGCCCGGCGTCCGGGTGCGCGCCTCGAAGGGGGTGCACCTGGTGGTGCCCCGCTCGGCGATCACCGGCGAGACGGGGCTCATCCTGCGGACGGCCAGCTCGGTGCTCTTCGTCATCCCGTGGGGCGGGCACTGGATCATCGGCACGACGGACACCGACTGGCGACTGGACCGGTCCCACCCGGCGGCCTCGGCCCGCGATATCGACTACCTGTTGCAGCAGGTGAACACCGTGCTGGACCGGCCGCTGACCACCGCCGACATCGAGGGTGTCTACGCCGGGTTGCGCCCGCTGCTGGCCGGCGAGGCCGACTCCACCTCGAAGCTCTCCCGTGAGCACGCGGTGTTCGAGCCGATGCTCGGGCTGCTGCTGGTCGCCGGCGGCAAGTACACGACGTACCGGGTGATGGCGTCCGACGTGGTCGACAGGGCCGTACGCCGGTTGGGTGGCGGCCGCGCGTCGCGTACCGCCGATCTGCCGCTGCTCGGCGCCGACGGCTACCCGGCGATGTGGCGGGACCGGGCCGACCTGGCCCGCCGACACGGCGTGCCGGTGGGCGTGGTGGAGCACCTGCTGGAGCGGTACGGCACCCTCGCGCTCGACCTGCTGGCGCTCATCGACGCCGATCCGCTGCTGGCGTCGCCGCTGGCCGGCGCTCCGGAGTACCTGGCGGCGGAGGTCACCTACGCGGCGCGGGCCGAGGGCGCGCTGCACCTGGAGGACGTGCTGACCCGACGGACCCGGATCTCGTTCGAGACCAGCCACCGTGGCCTGGAGTCGGCCGAGCACACCGCCGAGCTGATGGGTGGGGTGCTCGGGTGGGACGCGGCGAGGAGCGCCCGCGAGGTCGAGCACTACCGCGCACGGGTGGAGGCGGAGCGGCAGTCCCAGCTGATGCCGGACGACGCGGGGGCGGACGCGGCCCGGCTCGGCGCGCCGGACGTACGGGGTTACGCGGCGGACCGCGGTGACGACGACCAGGCTGAGCTGCGCCCGACGGCGAGATGACCGAAAAGCGACGTTACCGAGTGGTAACTATAGATACCGGCCCGGATGGTGGTTTCTAACGCTACCTACGGTGGGGTAGGTTTCCGCGCGTGCTGTACCGCGCGCGCCCCCGTCTGGTCACACCCCTTCTCGCCGTGGTGCTCGCCGCCGCCCTGGCCGGGTGCTCCCTGTTCGGCCGCGATGACGCCGACACGCCCGTCGCCCCACCGCCGGCCGGCTCGGCAGCCGGGGGATCGACACCCGAGATCCCGACGACGGTCGCCAAGGGCCAGGTCAGCCTCATCCAACGGCTCGGTGCCGACGCCCCGCTGCGGACGTTGAGCGTCGAGCGGGACGGCTCCTGGCAGTGCCTCGACTGTGCCGGCGACGGGGTCACCTCCCGGGGCCGGCTGGCTCCGGAGCAGACCGAACGCCTCCAGGTGCTGCTCGCCGACCCCCGGCTCACCGAGGAGACCGACCAGGTCCGGCGGTACCGGACGACCTGCATCGACGCGCTGACGTCCAGCCTGCTCACCTCGTCCGGGCTGGTCACCTCGCAGGACTGCCCGGGTGAGGAACGCCCGACGGTGGCGGGGGAGATCCTGCTGCTGCTCACCCAGGCCACCCCGGCCGAGGTCAAGGGCTGACCCCGATCAGAGCACCTTGCCGGGGTTGAGCAGGCCGGCCGGGTCCAGCGCCGCCTTGATGGCCTGGTGCACGCGTACGCCGACCGGGCCGATCTCCCGCGCCAGCCAGTCCCGTTTGAGCAGCCCCACGCCGTGCTCGCCGGTGCAGGTGCCGCCCAGGTCCAGGCCGAGACGCATGATCTCGTCGAACGCCCGCCGGCCCCGCTCCACGCTGGCCGGGTCGGCCCTGTCGACGACGATGTTCGGGTGCATGTTGCCGTCCCCGGCGTGGCCCACCACGCCGATCGGCACGTCGCAGTCCGCCGCGATCCGGGCCACCCCGTCCAGCAGTGCGGCGAGCGCGCCCCGAGGCACCGCCACGTCGTCGATCACCAGGCCGCCGCTGCCGTCCGGGTGGGTGTCGGCGGCGAACTTCTCCATCGCCGGATGGGCGAGCCGGCGAGCCTGCAACAACGCCGCCGCCTCCACCGCGTCGGTGGCCGCGTAGACCTCCTCGGCGCCGGCCGCCTCGCACACCTCGGCCAGGGCGGCCAGGTCCTCGCCGGCCCGGCTGCCGGTGTCGGCGGCGGCCAGCAACAGGGCCTGTGCGTCGGTCCGCAGCCCCATCGGCTGGTACGCCTCGATCGCCCGCAGGTGGGTCTGGTCCAGCAGTTCCAGCAGGCTGGGCGTGAGGCCCCGCGCGGCGATCTGGGCCACCGCAGCGCCGGCCGCCGCAGTGGAGCCGAAGACCGCCACCAGGGTCAGCGAGTCGGCCGGGGCGGGCCGCAGCGCCACCGTCACCTCGGTGATCACGCCGAGGGTGCCCTCCGAGCCGACGAAGAGTCGCGTCAGGTCGTAGCCGGCCACCCCCTTGGCGGTCCGCCGCCCGGTGCGCAGCACCTCGCCGGAGGCGAGCACCACCTCCAGGCCGAGCACGTACTCGGTGGTCACGCCGTACTTCACGCAGCACATGCCGCCGGCGTTGGTGGCCACGTTGCCGCCGATCGTGGACGAATCCCAGGAGCCGGGATCCGGCGGGTACCAGAGGCCCTTTCTGGCGACCGCCGCGGCGAGCGCGGCGTTGACCACGCCGGGCTGGACCACCGCGATCCGGCTCACCGGGTCGATCTCCCGGATCTCGTCCATCGCGACGGTGCTGAGCACCACCGCGCCGTCCACCGCGTTCGCCGCGCCGGCCAGCCCGGTCCGCGCGCCCTGCGGCACCAGCGGTACGCCGTGCCGCGCCGCCGCCCGCACCACCGCCACCACCTGCTCGGTGGTACGCGGGCGGGTCACCACGAGGGGTACGCCGGCGGCGCAGAGGTCGGCCTCGTCGCGCTGGTGCACGCGCAGCAGGTCCGGGTCGGTGAGCACGGCGTTCTCGCCCAGGGCGGCGCGCAGGTCGTCGAGGAGTCCGGTGGGGGCCATGCCGCCGAGGCTAGGTCGCCGACCACCGATCATCAACGCGGGCTAGCTTGGGCACCATGCTCTACCTGGACCGGCCAGCCTGGCCGTGGCGCGGTCGACTCTGGTCGCACCTGATCAGCGACGTCTCCTACGCCGAGTTGCACGCCTTCGCCGAGGCGCTTGGCGCACCCCGGCGCGGCTTCGACCGGGACCACTACGACATCCCGGCCGACCGGTTCGCGGCGGCGGTGTGGCTCGGAGCCCGGGTGGTGCCGAGCCGGGAACTGGTCCGGTTGCTCCGGGACGCCGGACTGCGTCGACCGAAGCACCTGGTCAACCCGGGATCGTCGGCGGCCCGGTGAGTGCGGCCAGCTCACGGCGCAGGTTGTCCCGGGCCGGCTGCTCCCACCTGGCGGCCAGCGGCGGCAGCCGGAACAGCGCGGGCAACGCCAGCAGCCCGGTGAGCACGGCAGCCCGTCCGGTCCGGAAGGCCGGCTCGGGCACGTGCGCGTACTCCCGCCTGATCGCCGCCGCGTAGCGGTCGTAGGCGGGCGGCGGCCCGGCCAGCACGGCGAGGTCCGCGTCGCAGAGCAGGGCGCCGTCGGCGTCGCCGGGCGCCACCGCGTGCCCGGCGGTGAGCAGGACGAGCCGGCGCACCTCGGCCACCGCCGTCGCCGGCACCCCGAGCCCGGTGAGCAGGCGTCCGGCCAGCGCGGCGCTGTCCCGTTCGTTGGTGTCGCCCGGGGCGTGGGGATCGTAGATCGCGTCGTGACACCAGGCGGCCAACCGGACCAGGTCCGGCCTGTCGGCCAGTGCGGCATGCCGGTCCACCACGTCGAGGACGACGCTCAGGTGCGCCACCGTGTGGTACTGCCGGTGTGGCTCCCGCCACCGGGCGAGCAGTTCCTCCCCGGCTCGGGTGCAGCGCTCGTCGGGTTTCGCCCCGGCACCGCGGGCCGTCGCCCGCCACCGGTCCAGCAGATCGGCCACCGCCCGAGTCTGCCGCATGCGGGCACCACGCGGGCGGGAGGATTCAGCGCGCCCGCCACGGGTAGTCGCGCCCATGGCGGTGGCCCGGGACAGAAAACCTCCGGTGGTGCGTCGTGCCCCGTTGCGCGAAGGTCTGGTGGACGTCGACGGGGCGCGCATCGCGGAGGCCACCGAGCAGCTGCGGCACCGTGGCCGTGCCACCCTGCACGACCGGCTGCACCGGGTACGGATGGCGGGTGGGCTGGCAGTTCAGGCCGGGTTGGCGGCCGGGTTGGCGTACCTCATCTCGCACAAGGTGCTGGGTAACCCGCAGCCGGTCTTCGCGCCGATCTCCGCGGTGGGCACGTTGGCCGCGTCGGTCGGGCAGCGGTTCCGCCGCACCATGGAGCTGATCATCGGCGTGGGCGTCGGGGTGGCCGTCGGCGACTTCCTCATCTACCTGCTCGGCACCGGCGCGTGGCAGCTCGGGCTGGTGGTCACTGTGGCGATCCTGCTCACCATCTTCGCCGGTGCGAGCGTCGCCATCGTCATCCAGGCGGCGGCCACGGCGGTGCTGATCGTGACGTTGAGCCCGTCCACCCAGAACCTGGAGATCCCCCGCTTCGTCGACGCCTTCCTCGGCGGTGGCGTCGCGTTGCTCGTGACGGCGGTGCTGCTGCCACTGAATCCGCTCCGGGTGATCAACCGGGCCGCGCGACCGGCGCTGGATCTGCTCGCCGCCCAGCTCGACGCCACCGCCGACGGGCTGCGCGGCCGGGACCGGGCCGCCATCCAACGGGCGCTGGAGCGGTTGCGCAACAACAAGGACGAGCTGGCCACCCTGTCCGAGGCGATCGAGGGCGCGAAGGAGACGGCGACCCTGTCGCCGGCCCGCTGGCACCGCCGGGGCGAGCTGATCCACTACGCGGAGGCAGCCGACCCGATCGACCGCGCGATGCGCAACAGCGGCACGCTGATCCGCCGGTCCGTCACCCTGATCGAGGACGACGAGCCGGTACCGGACACGATGCCGGACTCGATCGGTCACCTCGCCGAGTCGGTCCGCCTGCTCAAACACGAGTTCGCGGCCGGCGAGGAGCCGCAGAAGGCGCGGGAGCGGTCGCTGCGGGCCGTCAGTGAGGCCGGCCGGGCGTACGGGGCCGGGGTCGGCTTCTCCGGCAGTGTCGTGATCGCCCAGATCCGGACCACGGCGAGTGACCTGCTGGTGGCCTCCGGCGTCGAGCAGGAGGAGGCGAACCGGTGGATCCGGACGTCCTTCGGGGAGCAGGAGCGGCCGGTCGGCGAACCGGCCGAGCCGGGCGAGGCGCCGAAACCACCCACCGCCCCGCCCGTCGGCTGAGCGCGGACGGTCAGGCCCAGCCCACAGCTCAGCCCAGTTCGGCGAGCGCGGCGAGCAGCCGGTCGACCTGGGCGGCGGTGCTGCCCAGACCGATGCTGGCGCGCAACGCGGTCGGCGGAAGATCCCGCCGGCCGGTACGCCCGCCAGCCTCGCCGAGCAGCCGCCGGGCCAGCGGGTGGGCGCAGAACAGCCCATCCCGTACGCCGATCCGGTGCTCCGTGGCCAGCCGGGCGGCCACCGCGGCGGAGTCCCAGCCGGCCACCACGAACGAGACGATGCCGACCCGGGGCGCGTCGGGGCCGAAGGTGCGCAGCTCCACCACGTGCGGCAGGGCGGCGAGGCCGGCGCGCAGCCGGGCCAGCAACGCCTGCTCGCGGGCGGCCAGCGCGACCCGGTCGGCGTCGGCCAGCGCCGCGCACACCGCCGCCAGCGCCACCGCGCCCAGCAGGTTCGGGGTGCCACCCTCGTGTCGGGCCGGGCCGCTCGCCCAGGTCACGTCGTGGGTGGCCGGCCCGACGTGGCTGGTGGCGCCGCCACCGGCCAGGTACGGCGTGGCGGCGTCCAGCCAGTCCGCGCGGCCGATGAGCACACCAGCGCCGAACGGGGCGTACAGCTTGTGGCCGGAGACGGCCAGGTAGTCCACGTCGAGCGTGTGCATGTCGACGGGCGCGTGCGGGGCGAGTTGCGCGGCGTCGAGTGCGATCCGCGCGCCGTGCCGGTGGGCCACCCGGGCCAGCTCGGCGATCGGCCACAGCTCGCCTGTCACGTTGCTGGCCCCGGTCACCGCGACGAGCACCGGCAGCGCGGGATTGCTGTCGCGGCGCAGTTCGGTGAGGGCGGCGGCGAGAGCGCGTACCGCCCCGGCGGGGTCGGCGGGCACCGGCAGGCGCACCGAGCCGCGTGGCCAGGGCAGCAGGTTGGCGTGGTGCTCGCCCGCGAAGGTGACGACTGCCGTGCCGGCGGGCAGCGACCGGGCCAGCAGGTTGAGGGCGTCGGTGGTGTTCCGCGTGAAGATCACGTGGTCGTCGGCGCGGGCACCGAAGAAGTCGCCGACCGTCTGCCGGGCCCGCTCGTAGGCAAGCGTGCAGCGCCGCGACAGCGCTCCCGCGCCACGGTGCACGCTGGCGTACCAGGGGAGCAGTTCGGTCACCGCGTCGGCCGCGGCCCGCGCGCACGGCGCGGTGGCCGCGTAGTCGAGGTTGATCTCGCCGGGTACGCCGAGCACGTCGAGCGCGCCCGACGGTGCGGACGCGACGGTGGGCAGGGCGGGCAGCGAGGGTACGAGGGTGACGGACACGCCGGAACCTCCGGGGTCAGGGACCCCGGGTGTGGTGTCGGGACGGGGTCCGCGCTTGCCCAGCATGCCGATCGGGCTGGGCCCGGTCATCACCCGGGGCACCCCACCGCGAACTCGACGAGGGTTGCCGGCCAGCAAGCCGGGGCTGAACGCTGGCACTCGTGACCTGCCCGCAGCATAGCGGCTGTGGATGCGACCGGACCAGCCGGCGGGGGATGGCTACGCTGACCGCATGGCCGACACCCCGCCCGGTGCACCCCTGCCGTCGTCGCCGCCCGCGCCCGCCGATCCGGCTGTCGTCGCGGCGCCCCGGATGCCGCCGCGCCGACTGAACTGGCTGCGGTTCCTGGTGCTGGCCGGGGTGGTGCTGCTCATCGCCTCGTGCGCGGTCTTCATGGTCTTCACGCTCGGCCACTCGCTCGGTGTGCAGGCCCTGCTGGTCGGGGTGGTCGCTGCGATCCTGCCAGTGCCGGTGCTGATCGCCTGCTTCCTGTGGCTCGACCGCTACGAGCCGGAACCGCTGAAGTACCTGATCTTCTGCTTCGCCTGGGGCGCGTTCGTCGCCACCGCCGCCTCCCTCAACGTGAACGAGTTCGCCGCCGGGCGGTTCGCCGACTGGGGGCTGCCGTCCGCGCTCACCGGGGTGCTGGTGGCGCCGTTCATCGAGGAGCTGACCAAGGCCCTCGGCCCGATCCTGCTGCTGGTGTTCAGGCGTCGGGAGTGGTCCGGGATCACCGACGGTCTGGTCTACTGCGGGCTCTCCGCGGTCGGTTTCGCCATGGTGGAGAACATCCTCTACCTGGGCGGGTACGGCTACGCGACAGGCGCCGACAGGTACGGCCCGGCGACCGGCGCCCAGCAGGTGATCGCCATCTTCATCGTGCGGATCCTCCTGTTCGGGTTCGCCCATCCGCTCTTCACCTCGATGACGGGTGTGGGGCTCGGTGTCGCCTCACGGTCGGCCGACCGGCGGGTCCGCGTGCTCGCCCCCATCGCCGGCCTGCTGCTGGCGATGATGCTGCACGGCACGTGGAACCTGCTGCCGACGTTGACCCAGGCCACCGGCGAAGCGGTGATCATGCTGTACGGCTTCCTCGGCCTGATGGTGCCCGTGTTCTTCGGCACGGTCGGGCTGGCGCTGTGGCTGCGCGCCTGGGAGGGGCGGCTCACCGAGCGGACACTGCCCGACTACGTGCGTGCCGGCTGGTTGAGCCCGCCCGAGGTGGCCGCGCTGAGCAGCCTCGGCCGCCGGCACGCGGCCCGCAGCTGGGCACGCCGGGTCGCCGGCGACGCGGGGGTACGGGCGATGCGCGGATATCAGCTCGCCGCGACGCGGCTGGCCCTGCTGCGCGACGGGACGCTGCGTGGTCTGGACCGTAAGCCGGCCGACCGGGAGCGGGCGGTCGCCGAGGAACGGCAACTGCTGGAGGCGATCACCGCGCACCGGTCGTTCTTCGTGGGGCGTGACCCGCAGGCGCCGGTAGGCGTCTGGGACGGTAGTCAATACCACCTGCGCTTCCCGGACGGTACGTCTCGGCCGGTCGCCGCGCCCGACGAGCCGGTGGTGCCGATTCCGGTGGTGCTGGCCCCGCCGCCGCCCCCCGTGGGTTACGCGCCGCCCGGCTGGCCCGGCCTGCGCCCCGCGGCGCCCTGGCCGCCCGGCCACTCCTGACGGCGGTCGGCGGTGCTCAGGTCATCAGGGTGGTGAGGAAGTCGCCGAGGCCCTGGAACATCGCCATCAGCGCCGCCCCGATCGCCTTGAACATCTGCGCGGCGCCGTCCGGCCGGAACGCCACGAAGTAGATCAGGAACGCGACGCTTCCCCAGGTGAGCAGCTTCTTCACGAATACCGGCATCGTCCCTCCCCAGGGCCACGGTCGCCGGCTGGCTTCCCGCGCCACGGGCTGGCAAACGGCGCGACGGCGCCCGCCGAGTGTGTCGGAGCCGGGGGAGGTGGGTCAGAGATAGAGGCCTGTGGAGTCGTTGTCGACCCGTTCGGCGGCCACGGCGTGCACGTCGCGCTCCCGCAGCAGCACGTACCCGCGGCCGTGCAGTTCGACCTCGGAACGGTCGTCCGGGTCGAAGAGCACCCGGTCGCCGGAGACGATGGCACGGACGTTCGGCCCCACGCCGACGGCGGTGGCCCACGCGAGGCGCTTGCCGACCTGGGCCGTCGCCGGGATGACGATGCCCGCGGAGGAGCGGCGCTCGCCCTCGCTGCCGTCCATCCGTACCAGCACGCGGTCGTGCAGCAGGCGGATCGGCAGGCCGGAGTCGAAATCCTGGTCGGCGGTCACGGGGCAGACGCTACCGTGTCGCCGACGGCCGTCCGCCGGTGGTTACGCCCGGGGTGGTCTGGGCATTGTGTGGCGGAACTGCCCTACGGTGTCGGGAACGGACGTATGCTGTCCGACCTGTCGCCGTGGGCCGACGACTCTTCTGCCAGGAGGTGCGCTTGAGCCGCTTCGAGCGGGTACGCGGGCGGCTGCGCCGCGCCTACCGGTCAGGACAGGAGTCGGTTCGCGCAGCCGAGGAGACACCGAGCGACGCGCCGGAGCCCCTGGGCCTGGCCTCGCCCGCCGTTCCGGGGCCGATCGCCCCGCCGAGCGCCACTGTCGTCGGTGCCGAATCCCAGGCGGACCTGCACACCTCGACTTCCAGCCGGGACGACGCGGACGTGCCGCACGGGCTGCGGATCGCCGCCGCGTGGTGCTGGCGGCTGATCGTGATCGGCGTGGTGGCCTGGGCGCTGCTCCGGATCGTCGGCACGATCAGCATCGTGATCATCCCGCTGGCCATCGCGCTGCTGCTCTCGGCGCTGCTCGCGCCGGCGGTGGGCTGGCTGCTGCGGGCCCGACTGCCCCGGTCGTTGGCGACGGCAGTGGTGCTGGTCGGCGGCCTGGTGGGTGTCATCGGCACGCTGACCCTCGTCGTCAACGAGTTCATCCAGGGCGTGCCGGAGCTGAGCGAGAAGTCGTCGCAGGGTGTCCGGCAGATCCAGGACTGGCTCAAGACCGGCCCGCTGCACCTCTCCGACACCCAGCTCGACCGCTACATCGACGAGGCGCAGGCCTGGATCAACGACAACACCTCGCGGTTCACCAGCGGCGCGCTGAGCACGGCCGCGACGCTGGCGGAGGTGCTGACCGGCACTCTGCTGGTGCTCTTCGCGACGTTCTTCTTCCTGCGCGACGGCGCCCGGATCTGGCGCTTCCTGGTCCGACTGCTGCCGGTGGCCGCCCGGTGGAAGGTCGACGACGCCGGCCGCGCCTCCTGGCACACGCTGGGCGCCTACGTCCGGGCGACGGTGCTTGTCGCCTTCATCGACGCCGTCGGCATCGGCATCGCCCTGGTCGTCTTCAAGATCCCGTTCGCGTTCCCGCTGGCCGCGCTGGTGTTCCTCGGTGCGTTCATCCCGATCGTCGGCGCGGCGCTCTCCGGCGGCGTGGCGGTGCTTGTGGCACTCGTCGACAGCGGCCCGGTCACCGCGTTGATCATCCTGGGCGCGGTGATCGTCGTGCAGCAGGTCGAGGGGCACATCCTCCAGCCCCTCATCATGGGCCGGGCGGTGGCCATCCACCCGCTCGGGGTGATCATCGGGATCGCGGCCGGCGTGGTGCTCGCGGGCATCACGGGCGCGCTGGTCTCGGTGCCGCTGATCGCGGTGTTGAACACCGCCATACGCCGACTGGCCGCCCGTGCGGTCCCGGACACTCCACCCGACGCCGTGGTCGTCGCCTCGCAGGCCCCCTGACCCGCGCGGTCAGGTGGTGGCGAGGCGTTGCAGGGCGCCCCGGGCGACCTCGGGGCGTGTCGTGTACCAGAAGGGCGGCAGCGAGCGGCGTAGGAACGGCCCGTAGCCGCGGGCCGTCTCCAGCCGTGAGTCGAGCACCGCGACGACTCCCTTGTCGCCGGTGGCCCGGATCAGCCGCCCCACGCCCTGCGCCAGCCGGACCGCCGCGATCGGCACGCTGACCGCGGCGAAGCCGGAGCCGCCGCCCGCGTCCACGGCCGCGGCGCGCGCCGCCGCGAGGGGTTCGTCCGGCCGGGGGAAGGGCAGCCTGTCGATGACCACGAGCTGACAGGCGTCGCCCGGCACGTCCACCCCCTGCCAGAGCGACATCACCCCGAACAGGCAGCTCGACCGCTCCTCGCGGAAACGGCGGACCAGCAGTGGCAGCGCCTCCTCGCCCTGGAGCAACACCGGCAGGTCGGTCCGCGCGCGCAGCAGCTCCGCCGCCTGCTGCGCGGCCCGCCGGGAGGAGAAGAGCCCGAGAGTACGACCACCGAGCGCCTCGACGAGCCCGAGCAGCTCCTCGCCGGCCGGGTCGGGCAGCCCGGAGACGCTGGGCCGGGGGAGGTGCGCGGCGACGTACAGGATGCCCTGCCGGGCGTAGTCGAACGGGGAGCCCACGTCCAGCGAGCGCCAGCCCGGCCCCTCGGTCGCCGGCACGACGGACCCCGGGTTGGTGTCGCCGGCGAGCCGGCGGCCGGGCGCCTCGGCGACCGGGCGGCCCGGGGCGGTGCGGGCGGCCTGCGCGGCGGCGGCCGGGGACGGCGGCGCGGGTGGCGGCGCGTCCAGGCCGAGGGCGCGGGCCACCGTGTCGAACCGGCCGCCGAGCGCCAGGGTGGCCGAGGTGGCGACCACCGTGCGTTCGTCGTACAGGTGGGTGGCGAGGGTGCCGGCCACCGACAGGGGCGCGACCACGAGGGCACGCCGGCTGCCGCTGTCGTTCTTCTCCACCCAGGCCACGTCGTGGTCGGCCTCTTCGAGGAGCCGCTGGGCGGTCGTGGAGAGGTCGTCCAGCGCGGCCTTGGCCTGCTGCTTACGGACGGGGTCGGGATCGTCGGACTTGACCTCGCCGATCGCGTCCAGGGCGGTGCGGGTGGCCGCGTCGAGCAGCGTGCACGCCTCCCGCAGCGGCGACGGCAGGCCGGCGGTGAGTCGACCGGCAGGGGCCTCGGCCAGCCCGACGGCGAGGGCGTCACCGGCGGCGGTGAGCGCGTCGGCGGTCTCCGGCCGCAGCAGCGTACGGGCCCGCCGGGTGGTCCGGTCGATCAGCTCGGGCACCAGCTCGGCCTGGGCGGCCGAGGAGACCCGGTCGGCCAGCTCGTGCGCCTCGTCGACGATGAGCAGCTTGTGCGGCGGGACGATGTGCCTGTCGGCAAGCATGTCGACAGCGAGGAGGCTGTGGTTGGTCACCACGATGTCGGCCTCGCGGGCGCGGGCCCGGGACGCCTCGGCGAAGCACTCCGCGCCGAACGGGCAGCGCGTCGCGCCGACGCACTCCCGCGACGGCATGGAGACCAGCCGCCAGGCCTGGTCGTCGACGCCCGGGTCCAGTTCGTCGCGGTCGCCGGTGTCGGTCTTCTCGGCCCAGTCGCGCAGCCGCTCGATCTGCTTGCCCAGCCGGCCCGCCTCGCCGAGCCACTTCGTCCCGCCGCCGGGGCGGGCGGCCGGGGCGTCGAAGAGGGTGTCCTCCGGCTCGTCAGCTGTGGAGTTGTCCAGCCGGGCCAGGCAGAGGTAGTGGTGCCGGCCCTTCAGCACCGCGAACGTGGGCCGGCGGCCGAGCAGCGGCTCGACGGCGTCGGCCAGCCGGGGCAGGTCGTGGTCGACGAGCTGGGACTGCAACGCAAGCGTGGCCGTGGAGACGACCACCGGGCCGTCCACGGTCAGGGCCGGCGCGAGGTAGGCCAGTGACTTGCCGGTGCCGGTGCCGGCCTGCACGAGCAGGTGCTCGCCGCTTGTCACGCACTCCTCGATGGCTGTCGTCATCTGCTGCTGACCGGGCCGCGCCGTGCCGCCGGGGACCGCGCCGACCGCCGCCGCGAGCAGCTCCGTGCCGCTGGGCCGGGCACCCCGCCGCCGACCCTTGGCACGGGCCGACGGGGTGGCGGAACCGGTGGCGGTGCGGGGCGGAGTCACCGTGCGACGGTACCCGCCGCCGCCGACAGCGACCGCGCCCATCCGCCCGCGTGGCGCGGACCACCCATCGACCCCGCTGGTGCACCCTGTCCGGTTACGGCTGTGCTACGACGCGTGGGCAGTATCGGTTAGGGTGCGAATCATGCCGAGCGACGTGGTCCGAGTGATCTACCGCAAGTACGACGGCAGCGCGCACCGTGACTACCCGGCCCGTCGCCTCGCGGAGGACGACCTCGGCGTCTGGCTCGGCGTCCCGTTCGGCACCGAGTCGGTCTACCACGGCCGACCGTCCGTGGAGAAGATCCCCTTTGTCCTGCTGGTGCCGCATCACGCCTGGTGGACGGGGATGTTCAACCCGCCGCCGCGCACCAGCGAGGTCTACTGCGACATCGCCACCCCGGCCCGCTGGGAGTCCGACGACACCGTCCACCTGATCGACCTCGACCTGGACGTGGTCCGGCGACGGGCGACCGGCCTGGTGGAACTGCTCGACGAGGACGAGTTCGCCGAGCACCGGGTCCGTTTCGGTTACCCGCAGGACGTGGTGGCCGAGGCCGAGGCGGCGGCCCAGTGGCTGTACGGCGCGCTCGGCGACGGCACCGAGCCGTTCGCCACGTCGTACCGCAAGTGGTTGGCCCTGGTGGTCTGAGCCCGCGCGGGCTCACCAGCGCGGCGGCCACCAGTCGTCGTCGCCCAGCGGCGGCAGGTCGGCCAGCTTCTCCGGGTTGAGCTGGTTGAAGATGCCGGTGATCAGGCCGCCGTCGACAGCGAACGCGGTGACCAGCCGGATCGGCCGTCCGTCGCTGTGTGTCATCTCCAGGTGCAGGCCGAGGACGCCGTCGACAAGCACCGGGCGGGCCCGCATCCGTTGCGCGTACCGCCCGGTCCGGCCGAAGAGGCCGAGCGTGAAGCGGCCCACCGTGTCCGCGCCGACCACCGGCCGGCGTGCCGTCGGGAAGTGCCCGCCCGAGTCGCCGACGAGGACCACGTCCGGGGCGAGCACCCGCAGCAGCGGATCCAGCTCGCCGGACTCGGTGGCGGCCACGAACGCCGCGAGGACGCGCCGCTGCTCGGCTGGGTCGGCTGTGTGCCGGGGCGCGTCCGGTGCGGTGACGGCCCGCCGGGCCCGGGAGGCGAGCTGCCGTGCGGCCACCTCGCTGGTGCCCAGGACGCTCGCCACCCGGGCGAACGGCACCGCGAAGACGTCGTGCAGCACGAGCGCGAGCCGCTGCTCGGGCGCGAGCCGTTCCAGCATCACCCGCAGCGCCGTGCCGACCTGGTCGGTGCGGACCGCGCGTTCGGCGGGGTCGGGGGCGTACCCGCCGGTGGGCGGCCCGCCGTCCAGCGGGCCCACTACCGGCTCCGGGAGCCACTGCCCGGGGTACGCCTCGCGGCGGACCCGCGCCGAGCGCAGGACGTCCAGGCAGAGTCGGGCGCAGGTGGTGGTCAACCACGCGGAGAGATCGCGGATCTCGGCGCGGGCTTCCGGGTCGGTGAGCGCCCCGGCGTAGCGCAGCCAGGTCTCCTGCACCGCGTCCTCGGCCTCGCTGCGGCTGCCCAGCATCCGGTGGGCCACCGCGAGCAGACGGCCCCGCTCGGCCTCGAACTCCGTCGCCAGGTCCTGCACGACCCACCACCCTCCCCCGTACCGCCATGTGCCCTGGCGTACATCCTCCAACCAACCGGACGCGCCGGCGGCCCCGGACGTGACGGCGGAGCGGGCGGGCTGGGCGGGCCCTGGTGGGCCTCGGCGGGCGGATGGCCGGCGGGTGGGCGATGATCCGAGGATGAGCACACCCCAGCAAGGGCGGATCGTGGCACCGGATGGCGGGTCGGTGCGAGAGCTGTTGCGGGTCACCGCGCCGGTGGATCTCGCCGCGATCGATCCACGGTCCACGCCCGGCCTGCCCGCGAAGGAGATGGGCGGGGAGCGCCGCAAGGCGTGGGCCCGTGCGCAGGTGGAGCTGGTCGGCGAGGAGCTGGGCCGGCAGCAGGAGATGCTCTTCGCGATGGCCAAGGCCGGCTCGGCGCGGCCGCCGCACCGGGTGCTGCTGGTGCTCCAGGCGATGGACTGCGGCGGCAAGGACGGCACGATCAAGCGGGTGGCCGGCGCGATGAACCCGCTGGGTCTGCACATCCGCTCGTTCGGTCCGCCGACCCCGCAGGAGCTGCGGCACGACTTCCTGTGGCGGATCCGTCGGGCGCTGCCGCCGCCGGGGTACGTGGGGATGTTCAACCGCTCGCACTACGAGGACGTGTTGATCGCCCGGGTCGGGTCGTTGGTGCCGAAGGCGACCTGGCGGGCCCGCTACGACCAGATCAACTCCTTCGAGCGGGAGCTGGTCGACGACGGCGTGACAGTGCTCAAGGTGATGCTGCACATCTCCTACGCGGAGCAGGGCGAGCGGCTGCTGGACCGGCTCACCGACCCGCGGAAGCACTGGAAGTACAACCCGTCGGACATCGACTCCCGCTCGCACTGGGACGACTACCAGGCCGCGTACGCCGAGGCGTTGAGCCGGTGCACGACGGACGCCGCGCCGTGGTTCGTGGTGCCGGCGGACCGCAAATGGTATCGGGACTGGGCGGTGTCCCACCTGCTGCGAGAGACGTTCGACACGCTTGATCTGGGGTATCCGCCTGCCGATTTCGACGTGGCGCGCGAGCGCGAGCGGTTGGCCGCTGGGGGAGCGGGGACGGTTGGGACGCCCGAGATGAACAGCAGGTGAACGAGCGGTGAATGTCGCCTGGCCAGGGGTGGGCCGGCGAATTCACGGTTCTGGCGTTTCCTAGCATTCACCGAGCGGACGCCTGCGGACGCCGCCACCCTTCCACCGACGCGACGAGGTCTGTGCTGTGAAGTTTTCCTTCCGCCCCACCGAGGGCGCCTTCTACGAGCTCTTCACCAGGGCCGCGCAGAACCTGGTCCGGGGCACCGCGCTGTTGAACGAGCTGGCCCTGCCCGGTGTCGACGTGCAGTCGGTAAGTGAGCGGCTGACCGAGGTCGAGCACGACAGCGACCAGATCACGCATGATCTCTACAAGAAGATCAACTCGACCTTCATCACGCCGTTCGACCGGGAGGACATCTACCGGCTCGGCTCGCTGCTCGACGACGTGATGGACCACCTGGAGGCGGTCGGCGACCTGCTCTACCTGTACGGGCTGACCGAGCTGCCGGCGCTTCCCCGGGAGCTGCACGAGATGGTCAACGTGCTGGACCAGCAGGCCAAGCTGACGGCCGAGGCGATGCCACGGCTGCAGTCGATGAAGGATCTCGAGGACTACTGGATCGAGTGCAACCGGCTGGAGAACGAGGGCGACCGGATCAACCGGCAGCTGCTCGTCCGCCTCTTCTCGGGTGAGTACGACGCGTTGACCGTGCTGAAGATGAAGGAGGTCGCCGACGAGCTGGAAGCCGCCTGCGACGCCTTCGAGCACGTGGCCAACACGGTCGAGACCATCGCGGTCAAGGAGTCCTGAGCCGGTGACACCCGAACTCATCGCCGTGCTGGCGGTGATCGTCGCCGCCATGGCGTTCGACTACACGAACGGCTTCCATGACGCGGCGAACGCGATCGCCACAAGCGTCTCCACCCGGGCGTTGACACCCCGGCTCGCCCTGCTGCTGGCCGCGGTCGGCAACTTCATCGGCGCGCACTTCGGCGCCGGGGTGGCCAAGACCGTCGGTGACGGCCTGGTCACGCTCCCGACCGGCGTGGGCAGCCTCGGCGTGGTCTTCGCCGGTGTGCTGGGCGCCATCGCCTGGAACCTGATCACCTGGTACTTCGGCTTGCCGTCGTCCTCCTCGCACGCCCTCTTCGGTGGCCTGGTCGGCGCGACCCTGCTGTCCGCGGGCGGCGTGGTGCAGTGGGCCACCATCGGCGAGAAGGTCATCCTGCCGATGGTGCTCTCCCCGATCGTCGGTCTCACCCTCGGCTACCTGCTGATGCTGGCCATCCTCTGGCTGTTCCGGAAGGGGCAGCCGGGCAAGCTCAACAGGGGTTTCCGCTGGGCGCAGACCGTGTCGGCGGCTGCCATGTCCGTCGGCCACGGCATGCAGGACGCCGCGAAGACCATGGGCATCATCGTGTTGGCGCTCTACACCGGCCACTTCCAGGACGACAAGACGCACATCCCGGGCTGGGTGTTCTGGACCTCCGCGACGATGCTGGCGCTCGGCACCTACTCGGGCGGCTGGCGGATCATCCGTACCCTCGGCCGCAAGATCATCGACCTCGGTCCTCCGGAGGGCTTCGCCGCCGAGACGGTGGCCAGCGCGGTGCTCTACTTCAACGCCCTGGTGCTGAAGGCGCCGATCTCCACGACCCACACGATCACCTCGGCGATCATGGGTGTCGGCGCGACCAAGCGCCTCTCCGCGGTTCGCTGGAACGTCGCCGGCAACATCGTGATCGCCTGGATCATCACCTTCCCGGCGGCCGCGCTTATCGCCTGCGTCGCCTACCTGCTGGTCCGGCCGCTCTTCGGCTGACAGGTCCCCGCACGCAGGAAGGCCCCCGGACCGGGGGCCTTCCTGCGTTCACTCGTACCGCACGCCGATCTGCTCGCGGATCGTGTCCAGCAGGGTCATCACCTCAAGCGTCGTGGTGTGCGGCACCAGCGGGCTCTCGGTCAGCCCGGCGTCCAGGCAGCGCTGCACCTCGATCGCCTCGTACTGGTAGCCGTTGCCGGCCTCCTCGGCGGAGATCGTCTCGGGCGCGAAGCCGTCCCGGTGCAGGGTCACCGAACCCGGCCGGAAGAACGGCTCCGGCAGGTCGATGCGGCCCGCGCTGCCGGTGATCGAGGCGGACAGCTCGCTCGCCCCGACCATGCCGCAGCTCAGCGTGGCCACCGCCCCGCTGTCGTACCCGAACAGGATGCCTGTGTTCTCGTCGGTCCCCTCCGGGCCCAGGTGCGCCCAGGAGCGGACGTGCTGCGGCACGCCCAGCAGCAGGTGGGCCAGGCTGATCGGGTAGATCCCGAGGTCGAGCAGCGCGCCCCCGCCCAGCGCCGGGTTGCGCATCCGGTGCTCCGGCGGGAACGGCCCGGCCACCCCGAAATCGGCCCGGACGGTACGCAGCGTGCCGATGGCCCCCTGTTCGACCAGCTCGACCACCCGCCTGATGATCGGGTTCAGTCGCATCCACATGGCCTCCATCAGGAAGACCCCGGCGTCGCGGGCAGTGTCCACCAGTTCGGTGCTGCTGGCCAGGTCGAGGGTGAACGGCTTCTCCAGCAGCACCGCCCGGCCGGCGGTCAGGCAGGTCATCGCCGCCTCGTGGTGTGCGGCGTGCGGCGTGGCCACGTAGATCACGTCGATCTCCGGGTCGGCGGCCAGCTCCACCCACGAGCCGTACGCGCGCTTCGCGCCGTACGTCTCGGCGAAGCGCTGCGCGCTGTCGGCGGCGCGGGAGCCGACCGCGACCAGTTCGGCGTCCGGCACCAGCCGGAGGTCTTCGGCGAAACGGCTGGCGATGTGGCCAGTGGCCAGGATGCCCCAACGAGTCATGCCGGCACGCTAGCCGAGCCGGGTGAGCCACCGGCCCGCCGACCACCGTTCAGCTCATCCGCCGGGACCTCGCAGGCCCACCAGCAGGTCAGCGTCGGCGGTCCGGGAACTAGGCTCGCGGCATGACGATCGACAGCGCCGGCTTCCCCGCTCCGGCCGCCCTGGTCGAGCACGCCCGCCGCTTCCGGGCCGAGGGCGGCACCCCGGCCACACCGCGGGTCGCCGCCACCGTGTTGCTGCTGCGTCCAACCGACACCGACTTCGAGGTGTACGTCATCCGCCGCGTCGCCGCGATGACCTTCGGCGGGATGTACGCCTTCCCCGGCGGCGGGGTGGACCGCTCCGACTCGGCGGCGCACCTCGACTGGGCCGGTCCCGCGCCGACCGAGTGGGCGGGCCGGCTCGGGGTGGCCCCGGACGCCGCCCAGGCGGTGGTCTGCGCCGCCGCCCGGGAGGTCTTCGAGGAGGCCGGTGTCCTGCTCGCCGGGCCGGACCGGGCGACAGTGGTGGGTGACGTCAGCGGCGACGACTGGGAGGCCGCCCGGCAGGACCTGGAGGGACGCCGGCTGGGCTTCGCGGCGCTGCTCGCCGACCGGCACCTCACGCTGCGATCGGACCTGCTGCTGCCGTGGAGCCGGTGGGTCACCCCGGAGTTCGAGCCGCGCCGCTTCGACACGTACTTCTTCGTTGCCCTGCTGCCGGCGGGACAGCGGACCCGGGACGTCTCCGGGGAGGCCGACCACACCCTGTGGATCCGCCCGGTGGACGCGCTGGCCCGCGCCGAGGCGGGCGAGTTGACCATGCTGCCGCCGACCCTGGTCACCCTGGCCCAGGTGGCGGCCGCAGGGGACCTGGCCGGGGTGGCGAGGGCGGCGGCCGATCGGGACGCCGCCACCCCCATCACCCCACGCCTGGACATCCCGGCCGACGGCGAACCGCGCTTCGTGCTTCGCTGACGGCCGCCGCACCCCTGAAGGTAGCGGCCCGTCAGTAGTGCCCGACGTACCGGTAGTTGGCGTTGAGGCTGCCCGGTGCGGCGTGCGCCGGCGCCAGCGCGTCGAACGGCGCCACCGTGAGGAAGCGGACGAACTGCTGGTCCGGCTCCTCGTTGGGCGCGTAGGTGAGGACGTCGATGTCGCCCGGAGCGACGTCGCGTTCGACCCAGTCCATGAGCGGCTGGAGGAACTCCGGGATGCCGACCTCCGACGGGTGCTCGGTCGGCTCGGGCCCGAACAGGCAGTGGTAGCCGGCCGGCACCATGTACAGCCGGGTGAACGCCTCGCTGCCGCCGCGACGCTGCACTGCCGCGTAGTAGTCGACAGTCGAGAACGGGGGGACGGACGGGTCCGCCCAGCCGTGGTAGAGGATCAGCTTGCCGCCCCGTGCGCGGAACTCGGACAGGTCCGAGTCGGTGGCGTTGTAGATGGCGTCGCCCACCACGTTGAGCCGGTCGAACGTGGCCCGGGTGAACCGCACGTCGGTCAGTTGGAAGTCGGCGGGCGGGTTCTGCGGGTACGCGAGGTACCGCAGGTAGTTGAGCGCGATCCTCCCGGTGTTGCCGTCCGCCGGGGAGCCGGAGCGCACCACGAACTCGTCGATCCAGCCCAGTTCCGACCCGTACGGCATGCCTCCGGGGTAGAGGCCGTTCGGGCCCCGGTAGAACGCCACCACGGCCGCCACCTGGGCGGGTGTGAGGCAGTCCGGCCGGTCCGTGCCCCGCGGGCAGCGCAGCGACGACGGCTGGAACCCGCACCGCCGTGGGTCGTCGATGACCTCGCCGCACTTCTCGACGACCGCCTCGTGCAGCGCGGGGATCTTCTCCGGGCCGAGGATCTGCCGGCCCGACGCGTCGGTGTTGCGGAGCACCACCCAGGCGTTGAGCAGCGCCAACGGCGCCAGGTTGTGCACCGGCGCGCCGGCCAGGATGCCGTCGAAGTCGGCAGGGAACCGCTGCGCCAGCATCAACCCCTGCCGCCCGCCCGTCGAGCAGCCGTCGAAGTACCGGTACGTCGGGCCGTGTCCGTAGTACGCGACCATCACCGCGTCCGCCACCCACCGCAGTCGGTGCTCGGACAGCAGCCCGAACTCCAGTCGTGCCCGTGGGTCGGCGCCCCAGGTCGCCGGCTCGCTTGTCATCGGATCGCCGGTGTGCCCGGTGTCGTCGGAGGCCAGCACCAGCCTGCCGTCCCGCGCGGCCGCGCACTGGAACCCGAAGAGCGGCAGGGTCAGGTCGGGCACCTCGCCACACAGCCCGCTACAGCCCTGCTGTACGTACTGCCCCGTCCATCCGGAGACGGGGAGCTTGACGGTGAACCGTGTCTGCGGCCGGATCACCCCCTGCACCACGCAGAATTCCTGGCCCTCGTCGTTCGTTTCGCGCTCCGCCGAGGCCACCGACACCTGCGGGATGCGCGCCCCGGCCAACCCCGCGCACCGGTCGGTGGGCGGGTCGGTGGCGGCTCCGGGCGTGACGATCAGGGGTACGGCGGTCAGCAGCGCCAGCAATGAACGAATCATGCTTCCCTCCTCTTTGGAGGGAGGTTAGGCGGATCGGCGGGCCTGCCGGATCGGTCCCGGGACGGGACCTGTGGTCATCCCCGAGGCGGAGCGGTGCCCGGCCGGACCAGCCCGCACTCGTAGGCGAGCACGGCCGCCTGCACCCGGTCGCGCAGGCCGAGCTTGAGCAGGATCGCCGACAGGTGGGTCTTCACGGTGGCCCTGCTGAGGACCAGGCGCTCCGCGATCTCGTCGTTGGAGAGCGCCCGGGCGACGAGCGTGAGCACCTCGATCTCCCGGGCACTGAGTGCGTCGAGCGCCGGCGGTGACGTGCCGCCGGGCAGTTCGCTGGCGAACCGGTCGAGCAGCCGCCGGGTGACTGTCGGCGCGAGCAGTGCCTCACCGCGCGCCACCACCCGTACCGCCGCGGCCAGTTCGTCGGGGCGGATGTCCTTGAGCAGGAAGCCGCTGGCGCCGGCCCGCAGCGCCGCGAACACCGGTTCGTCCAGGTCGAACGTGGTCAGCATGATGATCCGCGCCGGCTGGCCGGAGGCGACCAGTCGGCGGGTCGCCTCGATGCCGTCCAGCCGGGGCATCCGCACGTCCATCAGGATCACGTCCGGTCGCAGGCGCTCCGCGAGCGCGACGGCCTCCAGACCGTCGCCCGCCTCGCCGACCACCTCGAGATCCGCGCGGCTCTCGATGATCATCGCGAAGCCGGCTCGGACGAGGGCCTGGTCGTCGGCGATCAACACCCGGATGGCAGTCGTCGTCATGCCGAGGTGAGCGGCAGGTCCGCCCGTACCCGAAAGCCGCCGCCCGGCACCGGCCCGGCGTCAAGCGTTCCGCCCAGCGACCGGGCCCGTTCCCGCATCCCCACGATCCCCCGGTGGGAGGAACGGTCGACCCGGCCGCTCGGACGAGCCGGCCCGTCGTCGCGGATCTCCAGCCGCACCGAAAGCGGCGAGCACCGCACCGTCACCCGGGCCAGGGTGGCCTGACTGTGCCGCAGCGTGTTGGTGAGCGACTCCTGCACGATCCGGTACGACGACAGGTCGACCGCCGCCGGCAACGGCGACACGGCCGGTTCCCGATCCAGCTCGACGGTCAGCCCGGTGGCCCGCAGTGACGCCGCGAGGGTGTCCAGCTGCGCCAGACCGGGCTGCGGGGTGGCCGGGTCGGGCCCTGCGTCGGCGCTCATCGTCTGCAACAGCACCCGCAGTTCGGACAGGGTGGACCGGGCGGCCAGATCGATCGAGGTGAGCGCCGCGCGGGCAAGGTCAGGTCGCCGGTCGAAGACGTCCTGCGCCGCACCGGCCTGCACGATGATCACCGACACCGTGTGGGCCAGCACGTCGTGCAGCTCGCGGGCGATCCGTTCGCGTTCCTGCGTGACGATGCGGCGCTCCGAGTCCTGCCGCCGCAGCGCGCGGGTCCGGCCCAGCTCACCGAGGGTCCAACCGAGCGCCGGGCCGGCGATCGCGAGCAGCACGTTGCGCCAGTCGCCATGGGCCAGCTTCCATGGCGTACCGGCCAGCAGCAGGGCGAGCACCCACAGCGACCGCGACGGTGACCGCAGCCGCGCGTACCCGGCAAGCACCGCGGCGACCTGGCCGAGCCAGCCGATGGTCGGGCTGAGAAACTCGATGCCGATCCCGGCGAGGACGGCCGCCGCCATCGCGCCCTCCGGATGGTGACGCAGCGCCGCGATGGTGCTTGCCTGCACCGCCGCCAGGGCGAGCGCGGCCGCGTACCCGATGGGCTGGTGTGGGCCGTTAGGCGTGACCACGATCAGGGTCGCGAGCACGACGAACAGGCCGACGGCGACCCGCAGGTCGGGTCGGCATCCGCGCAGGAGTCCGCCGGGCGTACGCACCAGGTGATCGTAGGCAGCGCACGGGGCGACGGTCATCGGCCACGGGAACGACGAAGCGGTCCGTCCGGAGACGGACCGCCTGCGTCGCGAAGGAGAGCGGAGAAGGCCAGCGGCTCAGCCGAAGCGGCCGGTGATGTAGTCCTCGGTCTTCTTCACGCTCGGGTTGCTGAAGATCTTCTGGGTGTTGTCGTACTCGATCAGCCGGCCCGGGTCGCCGGTCTTCTCGATCGAGAAGAAGGCGGTCCGGTCCGACACGCGTGCGGCCTGCTGCATGTTGTGCGTCACGATGATGATCGTGAACTTGTCCTTGAGCTGGAACATCAGGTCCTCGATCGCCAGCGTGGAGATCGGGTCCAGCGCCGAGCACGGCTCGTCCATCAGGACTACCTGCGGCTCGACCGCGATGGTCCGGGCGATGCAGAGCCGCTGCTGCTGACCGCCGGAGAGGCCCGCGCCGGGCTTGCTCAGCCGGTCCTTCACCTCGTCCCACAGGTTCGCCGAGCGCAGCGCCTTCTCGGCCGCCTCGTCGAGGATCGACTTCTTCCGTACGCCGTTGAGCTTCAGCCCGGCCACCACGTTCTCGAAGATGCTCATGGTGGGGAACGGGTTCGGCCGCTGGAAGACCATGCCGATGGTGCGCCGGACCGCAGTGACGTCCACGTCCCGGTGGTAGATGTCCTGGTCGTCGATGGTCAGGCTGCCCTCGACCCGGGCACCCGGCAGCACCTCGTGCATCCGGTTGATCGACCGCAGGAAGGTGGACTTGCCGCAGCCGGACGGCCCGATGAGAGCGGTGACAGTCTTCGGCTCGACAGTCAGGTTGATGTTCTCGATCGCCTTGAACGCGCCGTAGTAGGCGGTGACGTTCGAGGCGGAGACGCGCTTGGCCATTGTGGTACCTCCGGGGTTCATCGGCTGAGCCTGTTGCGACGGGCCAGCAACTTCGCCGCGATCGTCAGGATGAGCACGAGGGCGACCAGGGTGAGTGCCGCGGTCCACGCCCGTGCCGGCGAGTACTTCGAGGCCTCGCCGGCCTGCTGGTAGACGTAGAGGGCCAACGACGACTGGTTGTTCTCGAACGGGTTGAAGTTGATCGCGGCGCCGCCGCCGGCGACCAGGAGCACCGGGGCCGTCTCGCCTGCCGCGCGGGCGATGGAGAGCATGACGCCTGTGACGATGCCGGGCAGCGCCGTCGGCACCACCACTCGCAGGATGGTCTTCCACTTCGGCACGCCGAGCGCGTACGCCCCCTCGCGTAGCGGCGGCGGTACGAGGCGGAGCATCTCCTCGGTCGAGCGGACGATTGTCGGCAGCATGAGCACACTGAGCGCGAGCGCGGCGGCGAAGCCGGAGAAGCCCGGCCGGCCGTCGTTGAACCACGGCGACACGATCAGCACCCAGAACGCCAGCACGAACAGGCCTGTGACGATCGACGGAATGCCTGTCATCACGTCGACGAAGAACCGGATCGCGAAGGCGAACCGGCCCCGGCCGTACTCGACGATGTAGATGGCGCAGAGGATGCCCAGCGGCACGGTGATCAGGGTGGCGATGCCTACCTGCTCCAGCGTGCCGACGATCGCGTGGTACGCGCCGCCGTTCGGGTCGCGGGCGCCGATGTTGTTCATCGAGGTGTTGAAGAAGTTGGCGTCGAGCCGTTCGGTGCCCTTGCTGACAAGCGTCCAGACCACCGAGGCGAGCGGCACCACGGCCAGCACGAACGCGGAGTGGATCAGGGCGCTCCAGGTGCGGTTACGGGCCGACCGCCGCCCCTCGACGGCGTTTGACGCCGCGAAGAGCCCGACCAGGTAGAGCACCGCGCCGAGGACGATGACGAGGACCGGCCCGCCGATGCTCGCGCCGTAGACGATCGCGGCGGCGAGCGCCAGCGCCGCCACGGCGATGACGGGTGCGGCGTACGCGGGTAGCCGCCGAGCCCGCAGCGACTCCGGCTGGGCCGGCGGCCGGGGGCGGTGTGAGGTGACCGTGGCGCTCATGCGGCGGACTCCGTGAACTCCCGGCGGCGGTAGATGATCGCCCGCGCGATGATGTTGACGACGAGGGTGATCGCGAAGAGCACCAGACCGGACGCGATCAGTGCGCCCCGGCCGGTGTCGTTCGCCTCGGCGAAGCGGTTGGCGATGTTGGCGGCGATGGTGTTGCCGCCGCTCTCCAGCACGTTGAACGAGATGGCGTACGTGGATCCGAGGGTCAGCGCGAGCGCGATGGTCTCACCCAGCGCCCGGCCCAGGCCCAACATCACCGCGGCGATGATGCCGGGGCGGCCGTACGGCAGCACCGCGGTGCGCAGCATCTCCCACCGGGTGGCGCCCAGGGCGATGGCCGCCTCCTCGTTGGCGGTCGGCGTCTGCAGGAACACCTCGCGGGTGAGCGAGGTGACGATCGGCAGCACCATGATCGCCAGGACCAGCGATCCGAGCAGAATCGAGTTGCCGTACGGGCCGTCGCCCCCGAAGATCGGGATCCAGCTGAAGTACTTGTTCAGCCAGCCCGAGAGGTCGGTGACCGGGCCGATGAGGTAGTCGCGACCCCACAGACCGAACACCACGCTGGGCACGGCGGCCAGCAGGTCGATCAGGAAGCCGAGCGCGTTGCCGAGCCGCCGGGGCGCGTAGTGGGACAGGTACAGCGCGATGCCCATGGCTACCGGCACGGCCATCAGCAGAGCCAGGGCGGCGCTGAGAACGGTGCCGAAGGCGAGCGCGCCGATGCCGAATGTGGGCGGGTTGTCGTTCGGGAACCAGCCCTCGAAGGTCCAGAAGTTCGCCGTGTTGGCACGTAGGGCCGGGATCGCCTTCGCGATAAGGAAGGCCGCGATGGCCACGATGATGACCAGCACCATCGTGCCGGCTGCCATGGTGAGGCCGTGGAAGGCCCGCTCGGCGCCGAACTTCCGGTTTCTCGGCAGCGCGCCGCCGCCTCCCAGCCCGTTGCCGTCGGGGGAAGGCGCGCTGACTGGTGCCTCGGCCACACGCGCCGAGGCACCGGCGGGCCACGCGTGACTCTGGGTCACGCGCGTCCCGCCGGTGCCGGCGTCGGCCGAGCGGTGAGGGGTTTCACCCATCTGCTCGCTCGATTCCGTTGCTGAGGTGGTGGGGTCGGATCAGGAGAGGTTCTTGACCGCGGTCTCGACCTTGGTGCGGACCGTCTCCGGCAGCGGGGCGTAGCCCAGGTCGGTAAGCGAGTTCTGGCCCTCGGCGCTGGCGGCGTAGCCCAGCAGACCCTTGACCAGCTTGAGCTTGTCGGCCGCGAGGCCCTTGCTGCAGACGATCTCGTACGTCGCCAGGACGATCGGGTAGGCCCCGGCCTGCGTGGTGTTGTAGTCGATCGACAGCTTGAGGTCGTCGCCCTGGCCCTCGATCTTCGCCCCGGCGATGGTCTTGCCGGCCGACTCGGCGGTCAGCGCGGCCCACTCGCCGGCACCGTTCTGCACCTTGGCCATGTTCAGGCCGGAGTTCTCGGCGTACGACCACTCGACGTAGCTGATCGTGCCGACCGTGCTCTTGACCTTGCTGGCCACGCCGTCGGACTTGGCGGCGCCGACGCCACCCGGGGCCTTCCACGCCTTGGCGTTGCCGAGGGTCCAGTCCGACTCGGCGGTCTTCGACAGGTACTTGGTGAAGTTGTCGGTCGTGCCCGACTCGTCGGAGCGGTGCACGGCCTGGATCGGGGCCGACGGGAGCTTGGCGTCCGGGTTGTCCGCCTTGATCGCCGCGTCGTCCCACTTGGTGACCTTGCCGGCGAAGATCTTCGCCAGGGTGGCCGGCTTGAACTGGAGGTTGTCCACGCCGCTGCCGGCGTTGTAGACGACCGCGACGGGGCCGATCACCATCGGGAGGTTGAGGGCCTTGCCACCGGCACACTTGGCGTCGGCCTGCGGCTGCTCCTCCGGCTTGAGCGCGGAGTCGGAGCCGGCGAAGTCGGCGGTGCCGGCGATGAACGCCTGGATGCCGGCGCCCGATCCGGTGCCCTCGTAGTTGATCGTGGTGCCAGCGCACTTCTGCTGGTACGCCTTGATCCATTCGGCCATGGCGTTCTTCTGGGCCGAGGAGCCCTGGGCGTTGACCGTGCCGGTACCGCAGTCGACCGCGGCGGCGGAGCCCGAGGCGCTGGCGCCGGAAGTGGGCTCGTTGTTGTCCGAGCCGCATGCACTGAGGCCGAGCGTCGCGGCAAGAGCGAGGCAGGCAATAGTGCCGTACCGCTGGAGCTTCACCTGAGGGGTTTCCCTTCGCGTCTGACTTGGCGCCCCGATACCGGGGCCCGAGGACCGGCACTGACCGGCTGACACGAAAGTTAGGAGGGCCAGGTAGCCGGTTCGCCGGTCGCAAGTGAACGCAAGGTGAACACGTACGGCCCCCTGGGTGACCGCTCGCTGAGGGTGAGTTGTCCGTTAAGTGAACCGGGGTACACCTGTCGGAAGTATGGGTATATTTCCGGTTCGCCGTTATGCCGCCGAGGCTCGGCCGTTACCAGCCGGTTACCCGGCTGCCGCGGGCCCGCGCGTCAGCCCAGGTGGTAGTTGATGTGTGCGGACCAGCGGGCGAAGCCCAACCGCTCGTAGAGCGCGACCGCCCCGCTGTTCGAGTCGTCCACGTAGAGCATCACCCGGTCGAGGCCGCGCTTGTCCCGCAGGTACGCGAGCCCCGCGGTGGTCAGCGCCCGACCGAGCCCGCCACCGTGCGCGGTCGGCTCCACGCCGAGTACGTACACCTCGCCGATGCGGGCCGACCCGGGCTGCTCGTGGACCTTCGTCCAGTGGAAGCCGAGCAGCCGGCCGGTCGAGGTCTCCTCGGCGAGCAGGAAGCCGGCCGGGTCGAACCACGGCTCGGCGAGGCGGACCCGCAGGTCGTCCGACGTCCACCGCCCCTGCTCGGGATGCTCGGCGAAGGCACGCGCGTTCAGGGTCAGCCAGGCCGCGTCGTCGACCCCGGGCCGGAACGCGCGCAGCGCCACACCGTCGGGCAGGCGTGGCTCGCCAAGCGGGGCGGCCAACGGCCGGCGGAGCTGCCAGAGCACGCGTGCCCGGGTGAACCCGAGATCCACGGCGAGCGCCGCCGCCGACGGGTGGTCGCCGTGCGCCCACGCCCGCAGCGGCCCGGTGGCCGAGGCGAGCACGCCCCGGGCCAGCGCCCGGCCGGTGCCCCTCCGCCGGTACGCGGGGTGCACCACCAACTCCACCCCGATGCCGTCCACCGGGTCGCTGGTGTCCAGGTGGGCGTACCCGGTGAGGGTGTCGTCGTCGGCGCGGGCCAGCAGGTGCACGGCGGGCGCCTCCGGATCGCGCAGGCGGAGCAGGACGTGCTCGTCGAGCGGGTCCGCGCCGTCGGTGTCGCCCGCCGTGCGGGCCAGGGCCAGCACACCGGCGATCTCCGCCGGGGCCAGTCGGTCGGTCCGGGTCACCTGGTCGCTGGTCGGCTCCGCGCTGCTCATCCCGTCACCGTAGCGGCTGCGCCTCGTACGCCCCGGAGGGTCGCCGAGTAACGGGCCGTGGGTCACGTCGGGTTGGTCGGCAGCGCCTCCAACTCGAACCGCGTGCTGAGTTCGGGCAGGATCCGGCTCAGCGCGTCGACAGTGCCCTGCCGGTTCCCGCCGGCGTCGTGCATGAGGACCACCCCACCGGGTCGCGCCTGCGCGAGAACCGTCGTGGCGATCTTGGTGGCGCCGGGCGCCTGCCAGTCCGACGGGTCCACCGACCAGTGCAGCGGCGTCATGCCGAGCCCCGTGCACACCGACACCACCGGGGCGGTCCAGGCCCCACCGGGTTGGCGGTACCAGACGATCGGCGCGTCCGGCACTGCCGCCCGGATCGCCTCGTTGGTGCGTACCAGGTCGGCGCGGATCTGATCGGTGGACCGGTTGCCGAGAGTGACGTCGTGGTGCCAGGAGTGGTTGCAGAGGGTGTGGCCGTCGGCCACGATCGCCTGGATCAGGTCGGGATGGTCCTGGGCGTTCTCGCCCACCACGCAGAACGTCGCCTTGACGTCGTACTCGCGCAGCGCCGCGAGGACCTGCGGTGTGTAGCGCGGGTCCGGCCCGTCGTCGAAGGTCAGCGCGAGCCGGCCGCTGCCGGTGCTGGTGTGGGCGCCGAACAGCCCGCCGCCGTTGGTGTCCTGCCCCGAGCCGTCCTGGCCGGCCTCGCTGGGACCGGCGCTCTGGCTCGTGGTCGGAATGCCGGTCGCGGTGCCGGTCGGGGTGCCGGTCGAGGTGCCGGTCGAGGGCTTTTCGGCGGGCTGATCGGCGTAGTGCGGCCCGTCGCCGTCGGTGGTGACACCTGTGGCGTGCTGCCGGGTCTGGTCGGGGACGAGGCTGCGGCCCAGCACGTACGCCGAGCCGAGCAGCGCGGCCACCACCACTGTCACGATCCCCGCCGCCCGCGCGGTCGAGTTGACCCGCGTCACGGCTTCCGCCCGGCTGACCGGTCGTGCCGGCCCCTCGCCCCCGTGCTACCTGCGTGCACCGCCGCCCCCTTCTACGACAAACCCGGCAGTCAGAATAGGACTGGCGAGCTGCGCAAAAGGGGCATATGGGAAATCGTCCGGCTGAAGCTAGACGGGCAGCGGCGCGTGCTCCGCCTCGGGCAGGGACCGCGACGGCGGCACGACGAACTTGTAACCCACCTGGCGGACCGTGCCGATCATCGACTCGTACTCCGAGCCGAGCTTGGCGCGCAGCCGCCGCACGTGCACGTCCACCGTCCGGGTGCCGCCGAAGTAGTCGTAGCCCCAGACCTCGCGCAGCAGTTGATCGCGGGTGAACACCCGGCCCGGGTGCTGGGCCAGGAACTTCAGCAGCTCGAACTCCTTGTAGGTGAGGTCGAGCGGGCGACCCTTCAGCTTGGCGGCGTACGTGTCGGGGTCGATGTTCAGCTCGCCGGCCCGGATCGAGCCGCCGGCGCCGGCGGTCGCGTTGCTCAGGCGGCCGACCGCGAGTCGCAGTCGGGCCTCGACCTCGGCGGGGCCGGCCGACGCGAGGATGACGTCGTCGACGCCCCAGTCCGCGTTGAGCGCGATCAGGCCGGCCTCGGTCACCACCGCGACCAGCGGCACCCCGAGCCCGGTGGCGTGCAGCATCCGGCAGGTCGCTCGGGCCTCACTCAGCTCCGAGCGGGCGTCGACGAGCACCGCGTCGGGACTGGGCCCCGCAACCAGGGTGCGAACGTCGCGCGGCGCGGTGCGAACCGAGTGTGGCAACAGGTCGAGCGCCGGCAGCACAGCCGACGGTTCCCCTGCGCGTGCGGTCACCAGCAGCAGGATCTCCACGATCACCTCCGTCCCGGCGGCGCGAGGCCGCACGCGACCAGACACACTCGTGGCAGAGTGCGCTGAGAAATTGCGTGGTCCCGGCGTCGCTGACGGGCGGGTAACGCGTTGAGCGTAACCGATCGCCTCGGCCGCGCCGTCAGGCCATTTCCCGTTTGTCTAGCTTGCCCCTGATCGTGGCGCAGGTTTTAACGTTGCGGAAACCCGTGACCGCCGCGTCGGGCAGCCGATCTGGCACGATCGGGGCGTGTTTCCCTCCACCTCGCCCGACGCCGGCCGCGAATCGTGGTCCGACGGTCCCCGCCCGGGTCCGGCCGCTCCGACCCGTGGCCATCCGCCCGCGCCGCGCACCGGGCCGGCCGTCGCCGACGGCGAACGCCGGGAACGGGGCAAGCCGCGCCGGGCCCGCCGGGCCGGTGAACCGGCCCGGCGTGCCGAGGACGAGGTCGACGAGCCGGAGGAAGAGGCAGTCGTCCCGGTGGAGGTGCACCGCCCCCTGGCGTTGACGATCGCCGGCTTCGCCGCGCTGCTCGGTGTGGGCCTGGTCCTCGGCGCGCAGACGTCCGGGCCGGGTCACCGCCTGCCGTTCGCCTTCATCGTCTTCGGCGTCCAACTGCTGTTCGTGCTCGCCTGGACGATGGCCATGCGCCCACCCGCGCTGCTGCTGGTCGGCGGGATCAGCGCCGCGGTCGCCGCCGCCGCCGACATCGCCGCCGTCCAGAGCGACGTCGCCGGTCTGGCGCCGCTGGGCTACCTTGCCGTCGGCGGCTTCCTCGCCGCCGTACTCGGCCAGCTGGTCCGCCGGGTCGACCGGGTCCGGGTGACCGACTCACTCGGCGCCACGCTGCTCATCGTGGTCGGGGTCGTGGCCTTCGGCACCCTGATCGTGCTCAGCCGCATCCCGGCCGGCACCCAGGCGATCACCGTCTGCCTGACCGCGAGTGGGGTCGCGCTTACCGTCGCCCGGCTCACCGACTCGGTGCTGCCGTGGCCCCGGCTGGCCCCGCAGGTGCCCCGGGGCGCGGCCGGCGTCGTCGCCGGCGCGATGGTGGGCACGCTGGGCAGCGCGATCCTCGGCAGCTATCTGGTGGCCCCCTTCACGCCGACCCGGGCCGCGGTGCTCGGCCTGGTCGCGGCCGTCACCGCCGTCCTCTCCGATCTCGCCGTGGGGTACGCGGAGGCAGGTCGTCTGATGGCCGGCGAACCGCCCACCATGTGGGTCGCCCGGCACATGCAGGGCCCGCTCGGCGGCTTCGCCCTGGCCGCGCCGGCCGCGTACGCCTTGTGCATGCTGTTCCTCTGAGCCCACGGTTGAGGCCGGTGTCGGTCGGGTACCTACGGGTGCGCCGCGCTGCGGCACCGGTTCGGACGTCCCGCCGCATCGCGGCGGGCGAAGACAGGAGGCGGCGTGGCCCAGGAGTATCCGGCTGGCGAGACCCGGCCCCGACGGCGCGGCCGCAAGCTGCTGATCGGCCTGGTCGTCCTGCTCCTCGTGGTGGCGGGTCTGCTGGTGGTCGCCGACCGGGTGGCGGTCGGCGTGGCCGAGCGGCTCATCGCCGAACGGGTCAGCCAGGAGATCAGCAAGCAGGGTGCGCAGTCCTCCAAGCCCGAGGTCGAGGTCGGTGGGATGCCGTTCCTCACCCAGGTGCTGGACGGGCGGTACGAGCGGATCTCCATCACGCTGCGCGACGTGCAGGCCTCGGTCGAGGGTGACGCCGTACGGCTGCCGGTGCTCGATGTGGACGCCCGCAACGTGCGTGCCTCTCTGGACACGCTGCGGTCCGGGCAGGGCGACGTCGTCGCCGACACGGTGAACGGCACCGGCACGATCAGCTACGAGAGCCTCGCCGCGTTGCTGAAGCGACCCGGGCTCACCCTTGGCGAGCAGGGCGGCAAGCTCGCCGTCACCGCCCCGGTCGACATCCTCGGCACGAAGTTCACGGTGGCCGGCACCGCCGACGTCACAGTCGCCAAGAACGGCAAAGTCGCCCTGCGATTCAACGACCTGGACGCCGCGGGCCTGCCGAACCTGCCGTTGGCCCGCACCCTCCTGAGCAACTACGCCAAGAGCATCTCCATCGACGTGCCGCTGCCCGACCTGCCGTTCCAGCTCGCGGTCCGGGAGGTCCGCCCGTTGCCCGAGGGGTTGGCGGTCACCGCCGACGCGAAGAACGTACCGATCAACTCCGCCGGCTGAGCAGCGCGTCAATCGTCCGGGCTGCCGGGACACCGCAACGGCCCGCAGCCCGGGCGATCCCGGATGGTGGTCGGTCCAGTGGCAGCCCGGTCACTGGCTGGTAGGCTCCGTGCTCATGGGGACCCACCTCACCAAACGGCGCGCGGTCGACCTGTGCCGCGTGGCCACCTGCCTGTGTCGCCCTGTCATCTGACGGCGGGGCTGTTTTCGGCCGCCTGACGGCGGCCACCGGCACGCAGGGTCCTCGACCCTTTCCGGTGATCCCACCGAACGCCCGGCAGCGGCGCCGTCGCACGAACCCGTGATCCCGTCCTTCCGCTGGGTCCCGCGCGCGGTGCGACAGTTCAACCCATCGATACTCGCGCGTTGGCTCACCATCCATCCTCACCAGGGAGTGATTCGATGAGTCGCGACACCGCACTCGTCTCGGTCGAGTGGGCCGAGAAGAACCTCGACGCCCCGGGCGTCGTCTTCGTCGAGGTCGACGAGGACACCTCGGCCTACGAGACCGGCCACATCGCCGGCGCCATCAAGATCGACTGGAAGACCGACCTCCAGGACCAGGTCCGCCGGGACTTCGTCAACAAGACCCAGTTCGAGGCGCTGCTCTCCGAGCGGGGCATCAGCAACGACGACACAGTCATCCTGTACGGCGGCAACAACAACTGGTTCGCCGCGTACGCCTACTGGTACTTCAAGCTCTACGGCCACCGCGACGTCAAGCTGCTCGACGGCGGTCGCAAGAAGTGGGAGCTGGACGCCCGTCCGCTGGTCACCGAGACGGCGACCCGCCCGGCCACCCAGTACGTCGCGCAGGAGCCGGACACCTCCATCCGAGCCTTCCGCGACGAGGTGGTCGCCGCGATCGGCACCAAGAACCTGGTCGACGTGCGCAGCCCCGACGAGTTCGCCGGTCGGCTGCTCGCCCCGGCGCACCTGCCGCAGGAGCAGGCGCAGCGGGCCGGTCACATCCCGACCGCGATCAGCGTCCCGTGGTCCAAGGCGGCCAACGAGGACGGCACCTTCCGGTCCGACGACGAGCTGCGCAAGATCTACGGCGACGCCGGGCTGGACGACGGCAAGGAGACCATCGCCTACTGCCGGATCGGCGAGCGTTCCTCGCACACCTGGTTCGTGCTGCAGGAGCTGCTCGGCCACCGCAACGTGAAGAACTACGACGGTTCCTGGACCGAGTACGGCTCGCTCGTCGGCGTGCCGGTCGCGCTCGGCGACGAGCCAGGGGAGGCCTGATCCGCCATGACTGCTCCCACCGCCGCGGGTTGCGCCGCACCCGACCAGGCCGCGCCGCTGCCGGCCAGCCTGGACCTGGAGAAGGAAACCGTCATCACCGGCATCGTCCGCTCCGAGGCGGAAGAGGTCGTGCCCGGCGCGTACGTCCGGCTGCTCGACTCGACAGGTGAGTTCACCGCCGAGGTGGTCACCTCGGCGGCCGGTCAGTTCCGGTTCTTCGCCGCGCCGGGTTCCTGGACGCTGCGGGCGCTGTCCCGGCACGGCAACGGCGACGCCGCCGTCACCGCCGGCCGGGGCATCAACGAGGTCACCGTCACCGTCGCCTGACCCATCGCTCTGATCGACCGGGGCCGGTCACCCTCCTGGGTGGCCGGCCCCGGTCGTTGCCACCGGGGGTGGCCGACGGTCAACACGTCGCCGGCCACCCCCGGGGTTCGGTCAGATGCCTGTGGCTCTCGTGCAGGACGAGGCCGGGTCGACTGTGAAGTCGAGCGTGTCGACGATGCCCGCCTCGATCCGCGTGCGCTGCGTCTGCGGCACCCAGCCGTCCTTGGCGACGATCACCTCGTAGCGGCCCTTCGGCAGCCACCAGACGTACCGGCCCTGCGCGTCAGCGGTCAGGGTGTAGCCGGTCGTCGTACCCAGCAGATTCACCCGGACCGTCGCCGCGACCCCGACGGTGACCCCTGCGCAGGTGACACCGGTGACGGTGCCCTGGATCCTGCCCCAACTGGCCGGGGGTGACACGTTCATCCGTACCGGCACCGCCGCCACCGGGTACGGCGTGTCGGAGGCGACGGCCACCTCCCCGGAGTAGATCCCCGGCTGGGCCACGCCTGTCGTCGCCGTGGCGGTCAGCTTGACGGTGACCGTCCGGGACGCGCCCGGGGCCAGGGTGAAGGTGCCGGGCGTGGTGGCGAGCCAGGGCAGGTCCGCCTCCCCGCCGCACAGGCCCAGGCCGCTCAGCCGCTCACTCTCGGCGGAGCCCACGAAGGACGACGGCGAACCACCGATCTTGTACGCGCCGCAGGCGGCGGCGCCCCGGTACCTGCCGAACTGGACGTTGGGCAGGTCGCGCCAGCTCCCCGCCACCGGGTCGTACGCGATGGTCCGGTTGGTGACAGTGGTCGACGCCGCCGTGACCCCGCCGGCCAGGACCAGGAGGTCACCGGCTGCCGTGTACTGGGAACCCCAGAGGTCCACCGGCAGGTTCGGCAGCGGGTGCCACGCTTCGGCCGCCGGGTCGTAGCGGTAGGCGTCGGTGTACTCGGTGCCGCCGGTGCCGCCGGCGCAGTAGAGCGCGCCGCCGATCCCGCCGCAGGAGAGCCAGGAGACCGGATGCGGGTAGGCGGCGCCGGTGCGGAATGCGCCGGTCGCCGGGTCGAAGACGACGAGCCGGTCCGAGTCGGTGCAGTCGTCGTCGAGGCAGCCTCCGACCAGGAAGACCTTTCCACCTGTCACCGCGCCGCCGGCCGCCGCCGCCGGGAACGGGTTGGTCGCCCCGGCCACCGTGCTCCAGCCTCCCGTGGCCGGGTCGAACACGTCCACCGAGGCGACCGTCTCGTCGTCGGCGCCCCAGCCGCCGAAGACGTACAGCTTGCCGCCGACGGCCGCCGCGACCGGCTTGGCCCGGGCGGTCGGCAGGTCGGGCAGCGCGGTCCAGGTGTCCGTGTCGGGGTCGTAGCGCCAGGCTTTGCGCTCCTGGCCGCTGCCGCCGCCACCGCCGACGGAGTAGACCTTGCCGTCAAGGGTGGCCGCCGCGTTGTCGTAGACCGCCGCCGGCAGGTCGGCGATCCCGGTCCAGGCGTCCTGCGTCCGGGGTGCGGCCGTGGTCACCGCCCCGCCGTACGCGCTGCCCGCCCGGGCCTTGCTGATCCCCTTCATCTTCTGCTCCCGCAGCGGCGCACCGGCCCTGGACAGCACGTCGAAACGGCCGCCGCGCTCCACCAGGTTGACGGCGGCCGGCGCGGTGCCGGTGTTGCGAACCGTCACCTTCGTGGTCCGGCTGCTGCCGTACGGCTGGTACGTCTGGACGCTCGACGGGGTGACGGTGAGTCGACCGGCGGCCAGGGCGACGTCCAGCCGTCGGGCGTCGTCGGCAACCACCGTCGCCGTCTTCGTGCTCGCCTGGTACGGAGTGCGGCCGGCGGCGAACGGCTGCGCCCCGGTCAGCCCGGAGAAGAGCCAGTAGAAGCCGTCCGGCAGGGTCGGGTCGTCAGGTGTCGACGCCGACGTGCCACGGTCCGCCGGCCGATCGGCGCTTACCACGGCGACCCCGTTGAGGGGGTTGCCGGTGTTGCGGTCGGTGGTCGCACCGAGCAGCAGGCCACCGGCGGCCGGCACGCAGTCGCGGTTGACCACCTGCACGTCGTCCACCTGCCACCACCAGGCGAAGGTGCCGTGGAAGCGGAACCGGACCCGCACGGCGGATGCCCCGGCCGCCGGGTCCAGGGGCACCTCCTCGAGCAGCGGTCCACGCCGACTGCTGGTCTGGTGCCAGACCGTGGCCCAGGTGGCGCCGCCGTCGGTGGAGACGTCCACGTCGGCGGCGTCGGTCACGCCTACCGCCCGCCAGTCGCTGCGGAACCGCAGCACCGGCGCCGGTGTGTCGCTCAGGTCGACGGTAGGGGTCACCAGGTCGGTGTCCTGGGTTCTGTCCGAGCCGAGGCGGTCGCTGTCGGCGATGGCGAAGGCGCCGCTGCCTCCGGTGAGGTTGCCCCGCTCACCGGCGTCGGTGAAGGCCCAGCCGCCGTCGTCGGTGCGGTCTTGCACCGACCAGCCGTCCGGCGCGGTGCCGCCGTCGAAGCTCTCGTCCAGCACCGGCGTGCCGAAGCTGCCCGCGTAACCGGCAGCCGTGCAGACGGCCTCGACAGGTACTGCGACGTCGGCCGTCTCCGGACCGTCCCCGGTGACCACGTCCCGGGTGACCGTGCGGTAGCCGGGGTAGCGGGCGGTGACGGTCAGCCGGTACGTGGTGTCGCCCGGAACGGTGAACGAGTACCGCCCGGTGACCGGGTCGGTGAACACCGGTCCACCGGGTCGGCCGGCGACCTCGATCCGGGCGTACAGCGGCCAGCCGTGACCCGAGCCGTCGGTGACCCGGCCGCGCACGGTGACCGACGGGTTCGCGGCCAGTGCGAAGTCCTCGGTGATGGTGCCGTCCTCGGTGACGGTGACGGTGGCCATCCGCCCGGCGTACCCGTAGGCGCCGACGGTGACAGTGGCCTCGCCGGCCGGCAGGGTGAGCGCGTACCGGCCGTCCGCGTCTGTGGTGACGCTGCGGGTGCCGTCGCCGACTGTCGCGCCGGCGATCGGGTCGCCGTTCCCGGCGGCGGTGACCGTGCCGATGATGCGCCCGAGCGCGCCGCGCGGGGCGGCCCGCACCGCCGCGTACGCGTCCAGCCGGCCCGCACCGAAGACGTTGTTGTCGGCGGCGGTGCCTCCGCAGGCGGTGGCGTCGACATCGCGGGCGGTCCGATCCAGCAACTCCTCGGTGGCCGTGACGTCGCCCCTGAGGCCCGGTGCCCCCGACCAGATCAGCGCGACCGTGCCGGAGACGTGCGGCGCGGCCATCGAGGTGCCGTCGAAGGCGGCGTAGGAGTTGCCGGGGACGCTGGAGCGCACGTTGCTGCCCGGCGCGGCGATGTTCGGCTTGTACGACAGCGCGTCGGTGCCGTCGCCCCGGCCGGAGAAGTCGGAGATCGCGTCGTGCACGTCGTACGAGCCGACCGCGTACGCGTTGGCGTTGTCGCCGGGCGAGCCGGCGCTGCCGCAGTCCGGGCCGTCGTTGCCCGCCGAGAAGACCCCGAAGATGCCGGCCGCCCGCCAGGCCGCGATGGTCTGCTGGAACCACGGGTCGCCGCCGGCGCCGCCCCAGGAGTTGTTGACGACGTCGGGGCGCAGGTCGGGTCGCGGGTTCTGCCCGTTCAGGTCGGTCGGTGCCAGCACCCACTGGCCGGCCGCGAGCAGCGAGGCGTCGGAGCACGAGTCGGTCTCGCAGCCCTTCGCGGCGATCCACTTCGCGCCGGGGGCGACGCCGATCTGGTTGCCGGCGCGGTCGTCGCCGACCATCGTGCCCATGGTGTGCGTGCCGTGGGCGGAGTTGTCGCAGGGCGCGGCGCTCGGGCACACGCCGGCCGGGTCGTACCAGTTGTGGTTGTGGTCGAACGCGCCGCCGCCGAGGTTGCCCCGGTACGCGCCGACCAGCGCCGGGTGGTCGTACTGGACGCCGCTGTCGATGGTGGCGACCACCACGCCCTCGCCGCGGTCGCCGAGTTCGTTCCACACCTGCGGCGCGTTGATGTTGGTGAGGCCCCACTCGGCGCCGGTGGCGTCGACGCGGCTGCCGGTGGCCGGTGTCGGGCGCACCAGGCGGTAGCTGCGGGTGGGCTCGATCCGGGCCACCTCGGGCCGCTTGGCGATCTCGTCGAGCAGCGCGCGGTTGCCTGTCACGCGCACGGCGTTGGCGATCCAGTAGGCGGTGTGCGGGGCCCTGCGGCTCGTGAGCAGCGAGCGCAGGCCCCTCTGGGTGCGCGTGGCGGTCGTCGTGAGCAGCCGGTGCACCTCGCGGGCCCGGTCGTCCGGGTCGGGCAACTTCGCGGTCCGCGCCACCGGTGCGGTGTCCCGCAGGTAGACCAGGAAACTCGCGCTGCCCGTCGTGCCGAGCTGGCGGAGCAGTCGCTGATCAACGCGGGCCGGCGCGGGCGCGGGGCGGGCGGCGACCGCGGGCTGGGCAGTGAGTGCCAGCAGGGCCGCGCCGCACGCGACGGCCGTCCGCCAGAGAGCGGACCTCAGGGTTGATGGTCGGAGCACTGTTCCTCCCCACATTGGGTCCCGACGGGTACGGGACGGGCGCGCACCGCCGGGACGGCCGCGCAGCGGGTGGGTGGGGTGGGGTGGAGCCCCACGTCCGCTGACAGTCCTGCTCTGGCGTGCTCGGACGGTGCTCAGTGAATAACGCCGATCAGTGCCTGTTCAGTGACGTGGCGTCATTCCGACGGTGGACGGGACCACGAGATACATCGGCATGCGTCACTATCATCGGGTGGTGATCGCGGGTGGTGCGCAGGAGGTCCCGATCGTCTTCTGCGTCAGCGCGGACGTGTCGGTGCGCGAGCGGGTGCTACGTCAGCTCGACGGGGTCGGGCCGGTGGTGACCTGCGCCGACCTGACCCAACTACGGGCGATGCTGTTCCCACCGTCGGGAGGCCCGACGCCGGCCCACGGGCCGACTACCCCGCCGCCACAGGGGCGCGTCAGCTGGGGCGAGCTGGTCGTCGACCCGGCCGGGCACGTGGTCACCTGGCGTGGCGATCCACTCCCGTTCACCCGTACCGAACGGGAGCTGCTCGCCCGGCTCGTCGGTCCACCGCTTGTGGTGTGGAGTTACGAGCAGCTCTTCGCCGCCGTCTGGGCCGGCGCGTACCTCGGCGACACGGCGATCCTGCACTCCGCGATCAAGCGGCTCCGGCGCAAGCTGCGCGGCCTGCCGGGAGGGCCGCGGGTGCACACCGTGCGCGGCGTCGGCTACCGGCTCGATCCGCCGCCCCGGCCGGCCTGATCGGCAGCACCTCGGCTGCCGACCGCTGCCTCCGGTGCGGCGGACCGCCCGTGACACCATGGCCGGGTGAGCGGTGCTGTCCAGACGGGTCGGGCCACGTCGAGCGATCCCACCGCGCCGGCGCCTGCCCGGCGTGGGCGGCGCTGGTTGCTTGTCGCGACCACGCTGTGGGCAGTACTGCTGGCCGGGCTCACCTGGATGTCGGTCCACGACGACCCGCCGACAGTGCGCGAGCAGCGCTCCCTCGACGAGGCCGCCCCGGTGGTCGACCGGGCGGTCGGTGAGCTGGCCCGGGCCGCCGGCACGGCCGGGCTGCTGGAGCTGGGCCCGGTGCGGGTCGACGCCGGCTGTCGCGTCACGCCGTTCGCCGACGGCGCGGCGCTGCGCCGCGAGGTGGGCGTGCTCGCGCCCGCCGGCACCGAACGCGCCGTGCTGAGAGGCATCGCCGATCGACTGCCGGCGACCTGGCGGGCCGGGGTCGGCCCCGGCTTGGACGGCCCGGAACTGCGCGCCGACGCCGGGGACTTCGTCGCCGTCGAAGGCCGACCGACCGGGGACGGTCGGCTCCGGTTGACAGTCGACACCGGCTGCCGTCCGCTGGGCGCCGGCTACGACCCGAAGCCGGCCACCGGCGCCGGCCCGGAGGCCGCCGCCCTGACGGCTGCCCTCACCGCGCTCGACCGCCCAACCAATGCCGCGCCGGAGCTTGTCACCGCGCCGTGTCCGGACGGCGCCCTGGCCCGTACCGCACGGTCCGCCGCCGGGTCCGGCCCGGCCGCGGCCGACGCGCTCGCCCCGCTGGCCGGCGGCGCCCCACTGCTGGACAACCCCCCGGTGTACGCGTACCGCGCGGGCGACGTCACGGTGCTTGCCGAAATCGGCCCGGACTCCGCTCGGGTGGCCGCCACCGTCGGCTGCCCCGGTTGAACCGGCCGTCGCGTCGGGGTCAGCCGTCCGCCTCCTGATCCTGCGGACCGCGGCTGCGACCCAACGCGTCCACGTGGCCCCAGCGACCGGGAATGTCCAGCAGCTCCACCCGGCCCATGCCCGGTGGCACGGCCGGATCGATGATCAGGTGCTCGCCCTGCGGCTCCAACCCGAGCATCACCCGCAACAACAGCAGCGGAGTGCCGCTCGACCAGGCCTGCGGGCTGCACGCGGTCGGATACTCCACCGGGTAGCCGGTGCGGCTGCGGGCGTAGCCGGCGAACGCCTCCGGTAGCCGCCCGCCGAAGTAGCGGGACGCCGCGAGCATCGCGTCGCAGATCCGCCCGGCCTCGTCCCGGTAGCCGTACCGGCCCAGGCCCCAGGCGATGATCGAGTTGTCGAACGGCCAGACGGTGCCCACGTGGTAGCCGATCGGGTTGTACCGACCCTCGCCCTCGGCGAGGGTCCGCACCCCCCAGCCGGAGAAGAGCCGTGGCCCGAGCAGGTGGTCGACCACCGCGCCGGCCCGGGACTCGTCCACGATCCCGCTCCACAGCAGGTGCCCGATGTTCGACGTCAGCGCGTCCACCTGTCGGCCGTCGGCGTCCAGGGCGAGCGCGTAGTACTCCCGGTCGGCGATCCAGAAGTCGTGGTTGAACCGCTGTTTGAGCGCCGCCGCCTCCCGCTCCAGCCGGTCGGCGTACGCCGGGTCGTTCCAGACCGTCCGGGCCAGCCGGGCGGCCCGGACCTTCGCGTCGTACGCGTAGCCCTGCAACTCGCAGGTGGCCCGGGGGAAGCCCGGCATCCGGCCGTCGGCGTACGAGATGGCGTCCCAGGAGTCCTTCCAGCACTGGTTCTGCAACCCGCTCTCCGGGTTGCGCGTCCGATACCAGAGGTAGCCGGTGCCGAGCAGGTCGCCGTACGTGTCGATCCACTCCAGCGCCGCCCGGACGTGCGGCTCCAGCCGCTTGACCAGCGCGGTGTCGCCGGTCCACCGCTCGTACTCGTCGATCAGGATCACGAACAGAGGGGTCGAGTCGGCAGATCCGTAGTACGGCGAGTGCGGCTGCTCCTCGAAGCCCGCGGTCTCGCCGTACCGCAGCTCGTGCAGGATCTTGCCCGGCTCCTCGTCCCGGAAGTCGTCCACCCGGTGCCCCTGGAGACCGGCCAGCATGAGGAGCGTCGGCGGGATCAGCTCCGGCAGGAACGGCAGCACCTGCAACGAGGTGATGATGCTGTCCCGACCGAACAGGGTCATGAACCACGGCAGCCCGGCGGCGATCAGCCGTACGCCCAGGGTGATCGACTCGTAGCGGAGCGCGGCCAGGTCGCCGAGGCTACGCCGGTACGCCCCGGCCAGCGGCTCGCAGTCACAGCCGAGCTTCGGCGCCCGGTTGATCAGCTGCTGCTGTTCGGCGCGGATGGCGTCCGCGCCGTGGCTGCCCGCGTACGGCAGGGTGGCCCGGATGTCCTCGCCCCGCGCCCCGTAGACGACTGTGGAGATGTGCAGCCGGGTGGTCCATTCGCTGTTGCTGCCGATCCGGACGCGGAAGGTCATCCCCGCGGTGTCGACCTGCGCCGGCACCGTGGAGCGGACCAGCGTCTCCCGGTGGAACGCCTCCCGTCGGTACGTCAACCGCAGCTCGTTGTCGGTCACCGTGACTGTCGTCCGGCCCACCTTCTCCCGGGCGTGCTTGATCTCGAACAGGTCGGCGAAGTCGCTACCCATCTCGAGCCGGACGGTGAAGTCGACCTCCTCACCGGCGTGGTTGAGCACGGTCAGCTCCTCGTCGAAGCTGCCCCCGATCGCTCGGCTGCGGATCACCGACACCTTGGCGTCCAGGTAGTGGGTGGGTTCGCCGGGGGCGAGGAAGAACGTCGTCCGGTACGACTCGCTGTCGTCGACGGAGAGGGCGTGCAGGCGTTCGCCGTCGAGGGTGAGCACCCAACTGGACAGGAAACGCGTGTCGAAGGAGAACAGGCCGGTCGGGAAGGCGAAGGACGGCTCGATGTCTCCGCGACGGTCGCTGACCAGGAAGGTGTTGCCGTCCAGGATGCTGACGAGGTCCTTCACGTCGGCCGTCCGACTGCCTCCCGGGCCACCTCGCGGGGGTCGCGGGTGCCGGGCGGGCTCGGGAAGAACCGGCGGAAGGCAAGGAAGAGCGCCACGTCACCGCTGAACGTGCTCTCGTTGCGCAGCACCGCGGCGATTCCCTGGGTTTCGCCGCTGATCAGCCTGTCGAACAGGGCCGCGCTGCTGTACCAGATGGCGTCGGCCGGGCCCCGCTCACGGCTTGCCTGCACCGCCCCCGGCCGCATCCGGACCAGCCAGTGCTCGGTCCGGTGGTCGGTGCCGAGATCGATCTGGAGGGTCCCGGTGGCCAGGCCGCCCAGGACGGCGGGGGCACGCGTCGGCAGTGATTCGAAGAATCTCTCCGTCGCCTCGGTCACATCCGAATCGTAGGCAGCTGTCCGAGATGTCGGGTCGGTATCCGTACTCCGCGCCCGCCGCCGTTCGGAGGTGTCCCGGAGGTCAGTAGACCAGCGCCTGTGCGCCCTCGGCCAACGCCTCCTCGACGAAGGCCGCGGCTCCCGCGATCCGCAGACCGGGCAGTACGTCGTCCGGGCCGATCTCCCGCCGGGCCGCGCACTGGGTGCAGGCGGTGACCCGACCGCTGGTCAGGATGACGTGCAGCAGCTCGGCCAGGGGCGCGGAGTGCGGTAGCTCGAACTCCTGGGCGCGGCCGGGCAACGCGAACCAGGTCGACTCCCCGGTCAGCCAGAGCGAGACGTCCACGCCGGCCGCGACCGCCGTGGCGGCGACAGTGAACGCCTGCGCGCACCGCTCCGGGGCGTCCGCACCGGCGGTGACCTTGACGACGAGTGAGCGGGCCATGAGGCCCAGCATAGGATGGTCACGATGGTTACCGAGATCGGGTTCGTCAGCCTGCTGGTCGCCGGCCTGGGCGGACTCGCCGGTGGCCTGGTCTACCTGGCCGTACGCATTTCGAGGGGACGTTGGTGAGCGCGAGGAGTGAGCCGGGCCTGCGAGCCCCGCAGTCGCGAACGAAAGAAGCGGAGCGACGCTGGTGAGCGACGAGAACCCGCTGCAGCCACCGTGGCTGAACGCGCCGCCGGTCGAGGAGTACCCGTTCGAGGAGAGTCACGACCTGCGGGTCGGCCCGAAGCTGCACCCGGCGCTGGACGGCCTGCTGCCGTACATCGGTCTGTGGCGCGGCCGGGGCAAGGGTGGCTTCCCCACCATCGACGACTTCGACTACGCGCAGGAGATCCGGATCAGCCACGACGGCCGACCGTTCCTGCACTACGAGTCGCGCGCCTGGATCCTCGACGAGCAGAGCAGGCCCGTCCGCCCGGCCGGGCGTGAGGTCGGCTGGTGGCGACCGGTGCTGGTGGACGGTCGGGCGACCGACGAGCTGGAGGCCCTGCTCACGACGCCCACCGGCGTGATGGAGCTGCACCTCGGCAAGCGCACCGGCACCCAGGTCGAGTTCACCACCGACGCGGTGATCCGGACGGCGACCGCCAAGGAGGTCACCGGAGGGCACCGCCTCTTCGGCATCGTCGAGGGTGCGCTGCTCTACGCCCAGGAGATGGCGGCGATGGGTCAACCACTCAGCCCGCACCTCTCGGCCCGGCTCGTCAGGGTCGGCGGCTGAGGCTCAGACGACGGGGAAACCCAGCAGCGCTTGCAGGTCCGGGGTGCGCGGGCAACCGTCCCGGCGCACCCCGTCCAGCGTGTGGACCTCGGTGAGCCCGCGCACCGACGAGGCGAACCACACCCCGTCGGCGGCGTGCAGCTCGGCAGGGGTGACCATCCGTTCGGCGGCGCTCAGGCCCAGCTCGTCGGCGTGGGCGAGCAGCCAGGCGACTGTCGTCCCGGGCAGAATGCCCGTGGTGGCGGCCGGCACCGTGCCGAGTGTGTCGCCGGTGAGCCACACCACGTTGGCAGTGGGCCCCTCCAGGGCGTACCCGTCGGAGGAGACCCAGAGCACGTCGTCCACCCCGTTGCCGCGCGCCCAGCGGCGGGCGGCGCTGTTGACGGCGTACGAGGTGGACTTGATCCCGGTGGGCAGCCAGGTCAACCCGGCGCGGGCGGTGGCGGGCACCCCCAGTGGCAGGGTCGCCACGCTGATCCCGTCCCGTCGCGCCGCCCGCGCCGCCGCCGGCACCTCGCTCAGCGTGGCGTAGACCGTCGGCTCGCTGGCCTCCGGGCCCCGGGTGCAGACCAGCCGCAGCGCTCCCTCGACCCGTGCCGGCCAGTCGGTGCAGACCGCGTCGAGCAGCTCGGTCAGCGCGGCGGTGGGGGGCAGGGGCAGGTCGATGGCGGCGGCCGACGCGGCCAGCCGGGCCAGGTGCTCGTCACGCAGCCACGGTCGGCCCTGGCGCAGGTGCATGCTCTCGAAGAGTCCGTCGCCGTGCAGGACGCCACGGTCGTCGCCGCGTACCACCGGCTCGGTGGCCGGGACCGGGCCGTGCCCGAGCACGGCGATCCGCGCGGATGGGCCGACCGGGGCCGGCCCGGTGGAGGACGTCGCCATGAGGGTCGAGGGTAGCGACGGCCGTCGCACGGCGCAGGCAGCCACGGCCGCCGAACTATGATCGGACGGTGTCCGAATCCTCCCTCGCGGAAATGCTCCGGGCCCGTGGGCTGCGGCTGACGGCCCAGCGGCAGCTCGTCCTCCAGGCCGTGCTCGATCTGGGTCACGCCACCCCGGAGCAGGTGCACACCGCCGTCCGGGAGGTCGCCGCCGGCGTCAACATCACCACCATCTACCGCACGCTGGAGCTGCTGGAACGGCTCGGCCTGGTGACCCACACCCACCTCTCGCACGGTTCGCCGACCTACCACGCGGCGGGTGAGCACCAACACGTCCACCTGGTCTGCCGGGAGTGCGGCGCGATCGACGAGATCGATCCGGAGCTGCTCCGGCCGCTCGCCGAGCAGTTGGCCGCGCAGCGGGGCTTCCGGGTGGACATCGGGCACGTGTCACTCTTCGGCGTCTGCGACCGCTGCGAGAACGGGGATCACAAATGATCGACATCGCGGGCGCGGTGGCAGTCGAGAGTATCGACGAGGCCAGCCGCGACCAGCCGGACCCGGCGCACGTCGCGGCCGGGGTGCGGGGGGTGGCCGCGCACTACGGCGACCCGCTGCGGGAGCAGCGCGTCCTGGACACCGAGGTCGGCCTGGTCGACAGGTCGCACCGGGGGATCATCGCGGTGCCCGGCGAGGAACGCGCCGGCTGGCTGCACACGATCACCTCGCAGCACCTGAGCGCGCTGGCCGCCGGCGAGGGCACCGAGCTGCTGGTTCTCTCCCCGCACGGGCACGTCGAGCAGCACGCCCTGGTCGCCGAGGACGGCGAGACCACCTGGCTGGACACCGAGCCGGGGGCGACCGAAGGGCTGCTCGCGTACCTGGAGAAGATGCGGTTCTTCACCAAGGTCGACCCGCGCGACGCGACCGCCGAGCGGGCGCTGTTGTCGCTGGTCGGCCCGGCGGCGACGGAGGCGCTGGGCACGCTCGGCGTGACCGGGCTGGCCGCACCGGACCTGATCGCGGTGCCGGGTCCGAAGTTCGCCGCCGGGGCCGTGCCGCCCCGAGCGAGCATCCGGTACGACGTCAAACCGCTGCCGATCGGCGGCTGGGCGCGACGTGGCGTCCTCGGGGTGGACCTGCTGGTCCCCCGCTCGGCGATGGAGCAGGTGGTGGCTGAGCTGCGCGGCGCGGGCGTGCCGGTCGCCGGTCTCTGGGCGTACGAGGCGATCCGGGTCGCCGCCCGACAGCCCCGGGTCGGGGTGGACACCGACCACCGGACCATCCCGGCCGAGGTGGACCTCGTCGGCCCGGCGGTGCACCTGGACAAGGGCTGTTACCGAGGTCAGGAGACGGTGGCCCGCGTGCACAACATGGGCCGGCCCCCGCGTCGCCTCGTACTGCTGCACCTGGACGGGATCACCACCGACCAGCCGCCGGCCGCCGGTACGCCGGTGACCCTCGACGGCCGGGCGGTGGGCTTCGTCGGCACCGCAGTGCTGCACCACGAGCTGGGCCAGGTGGCCCTCGCCGTCCTGAAGCGGAACGTCCCGGACGACGCCGCGCTGCTGATCGGCGAGACCGCGGCGGCGATCGACCCGTCCTGAGCGCGGCGTCTAGGATCGCCGGCATGACGACAGGGACGTTGATCACGGTGGCCCCGACCGGCGCGGAGTCGGCCAAGGCGGAGGTGCCGGCGCTGCCGGTGACCCTGGATGAGCTGCTGCTCACCGCCAAGGAGTGCGAGGCGCTCGGCGCCGCCGTGATCCACGTCCACATCCGCGACGACGAGGCGCGGCCGACCCTCGACCCGGCCCGGCTGGCCGAGACGGTGGCGGCACTGCGGGAGAGCACCGACCTGATCGTGCAGCTCTCCTCCGGCGGCGCGGTGACCGACCCGGAGGCGTCCCGGCTCGCCGTGCTCGACGCCGGCCCGGACATGGCCTCCTGCACGATGGGCACTGTCAACTTCGGCGACGACGTCTTCCTCAACCGTTGGGAGTTCATCGTCGACCTGCACACCCGGATGCAGGAGCGCGGCATCGTGCCGGAGTACGAGATCTTCGACCTCGGCCACCTGTCCGCGTTGCAGCGGCTGCTCGGCAAGTACGGGCTGCCGGCCGGCGGGCACGTGCACGTCGACTTCGTGATGGGTGTCCCGGGCGGCATGCCGGGCACCACCGAGACGCTCGTCGCCGCCCACCGGATGCTTGCGGACCTGCCGGCGGGCACCACCTTCTCGGCCACCGGCATCGGCCGCAGCACGATCCCGGTGCTGCTGGCCTCGCTGTCGGCCGGCGGGCACCTGCGGGTCGGCATGGAGGACACGGTGACGTACGCCAAGGGCCGTCCGGTGGAGTCCAACATGCAGTTGGTCGCCCGCGCGGTCGGTTTCGCCCAACTCGCCCAGCGCCCGCCGCTTACCACCACCGAGGCCCGCGCGCTGCTCGGGCTGTAAGGCCGGGTCGGTTCGGCGCTCCTGTCACCCGGGCGGTGGACCCCCTGGTCACCCCGCCGTCGGGCACCCCCGGGTCGTCGGTACCGTCCAGCGCGTGACGAAGACGTACGAGGGCGGCGTGCCGCTCGCCGAGGTGGTCCGGTCCGGGTTCGTGGAGGGCGGGCACCGCGGCTCGGTGGTGGTGCTGGACGCCATCGGGGAGCCGCTGGCTGCCGCCGGCGACGTGACCGCGCCGATCTTTCCGCGCTCGGCCAGCAAGCCGATGCAGGCGATCGGGATGCTCCGCGCCGGCCTGACGCTCACCGACCCGGCGGACCTGGCGTTGGTCTCGGCCAGCCACGCGGGGGAGGACTTCCACCTGTCCCGGGTCGGCGCGCTCCTCGACCGGGCCGGACTGGACGCCTCGGCGCTGCACTGCCCGCCCGACCTGCCGGTGGGCGCGGCGGCCCGGGAGGCGGTGCTGAGGGCCGGGGGCGGGCCGAGTCGGGTGCAGATGAACTGCTCCGGCAAGCACAGCGGAATGCTGCTGACCTGTGAGGCCGCCGGGTGGCCACGGGACGGCTACTGGCGGCCGGAGCATCCGTTGCAGCAGGGGTTGCGGGCCGCCATCGAGGAGTTCACAGGCGAGCAGGCCGCGGCGGTGGGCGTGGACGGCTGCGGCGCCCCGGTGCTCGCGGTGTCGCTGACCGGCCTGGCCGGGGCGTACCTCCGACTTGTCGACGCCGAGCCCGGCTCGGCGCCGCGCGCCGTGGCCGACGCCATGCGGGCCCACCCGGAGATCGTCGGTGGTACCCAGGCCGACGACACCCGGCTCATGCGCGGTGTGCCGGGCCTGCTGGCCAAGGTCGGTGCCGAGGGCGTGATCGCGGTGGCGCTGCCGGGAGTCGGCGCGGTGGCCCTGAAGATCGACGATGGGGCCGACCGTGCCCGGATGCCGGTGCTGGTCTCCGCGCTGCGCCGGCTCGGCGTGGACGCGCCGGTGCTGGCCGAGTACGCCGAGGTGCCGCTCTTCGGCGGTGGCGTTCCGGTCGGGGCTGTCCGCCCACTCTGGTGACCCGGCCGCCCACCCCGCCGCGCCGCTCGGCTCGCCCGCGCAACTGCGACGGGTCGGCCGGCGGTGGCGTGAGCTCCATGGGTGGCAGTGGGATTAGCGACGGGCCGGGGCGCGAGGGCGGCCCCGCGTCCAGCTCGGACGGCCCTGCGTTCAGCTCAGGAAGTCGAGCAGGGCAGTGGCGACCGCCTCCGGACGCTCCAGTGGCAGCAGGTGCGCGGCATCCGGCACGTCGGGCAGCCGTGTCGCGTGGGGGGCCTCGGCGGCGATCCGGTCGGCGAGCCGGCGGATGTCCGGTACGTCGGCGGCACCCGCGGTGACCAGGACGGGCATCTTCAGCTCGCCGAGGCGGCCGATCGCCGGTGGCGTCAGCTCTCCCACCTCGACCGCGCCCAGCGCCAGTTCGGCGGCCAGGGCGCGCTGGTCCATCTCCTGCGCGAACGCCAGCAGTTCGGGGTCGACGTCGGCCGGCTGGCGACCTGGGCCGACCACCCAGAACCGCACCTCGCCGGCCGCCCCGGCGACGAAGTCGTCCGGGTCGACCTCGCCGACCAGGTCGTCCCAGAGGTCGTTGGCCTCTTCGGACCACTCGTTGCCGGAGACCGCCGTGTCGAAGAGGGCGAGCGCGGTCACCCGGTCCGGGTGCGCGAGCGCGGTGTCGACGGCGACCGACCCGCCGAAGGAGCAGCCGACCAGCGCGGCCCGGGGCACGTCGAGGGCGTCCAGCAGGCCGATCACGTCGTCGTGGTGCGTGAATGGTGCCGGGGGCAGCTCGGAGTCTCCGTACCCGCGCAGGTCCGGGACGATCACCCGGTGTCGGGCGGCCAGCGCCGGCACGACGCCCCGCCACATCCGCCGGTCCGCGATGCCGGCGTGCAGCAGCACGACTGGCGAACCGGTGCCGGCCTCGTCGTACGCGAGAAGAGCTTCGTTGACTGTGATCTTGTGCACCAACGGACCGTACGGATCCGGCGAGCGGCACGCAAACGGGATGCTGAGACCTTGCTAACTCTGGCAAGCATTTCGCTTGCAGGAGCTAGCAGGGCGCACTAGCGTCGGCGACATGGCCACACCCAAGGACCTTCCCGACGTCGGCGGGTTCATCCGCGATCTGCGGCGCAACGCCAAGATCTCGCTGCGGCAGCTCGCCGAGCAGGCGGGGGTCAGCAACCCGTACCTCAGCCAGATCGAGCGCGGGCTGCGCAAGCCCAGCGCCGAGGTGCTCCAGCAACTGGCCAGCGCGCTGCGGGTCTCGACCCCGGCGATGTACCTGCGAGCCGGGCTGCTCGACGACAAGGAGGGCCACGGCGTGCTCGCCGCCATCGCGGTGGACGCCGACCTCACGATGGCTCAGAAGCAGTCACTCAGCCAGATCTACGAGACGTTCCGCCGGGAGAACGCCCGGCTCTCCGAAGCCCAGGCCGCCGCCGAGAGCGCCGCCGCTGGAAGCCCGGCCACCGACAGCCCGGCCGCCGGGAACGCAGGGGTCGCCGGCACCGCCGGAGCGGCCGGGGTGACCACCCCTACCGACGTCGCCGACGAGCCGGCCGACGTGGCGAATCTGGCCGCGACCGGTCCCACCACCGCTGGCGGCACTCCCACCGAGGCGGTGCTCGAGTCGGTCGCCGTCACCGAGGCGGGTGGCGCCCGCGCACCGAGCGGCACCAGCACCAGCACCCCCGAGAAGAGCAGCACCAGCACCCCCGAGAAGAAGGCCGCCGGACCGGCGGTCCGGAAGGCCGCCGAGGCGGCCGAGGAGGAGACGTCATGACCGAGCCGAAGACCAACCGCATCCCCGCCCCGATCTACGCCGCCGCCGGTGCCGCCGAGTTGGCCATCGAGCAGTTGCGCAAGCTGCCCGCGGTCGTCGGTGTGCACGGCACCCGGGTCGTCGCCGACCTGGGCGGTCGGGCTGTGCTGACCGGCTTCGAGCTGCGCCAGAAGGCCACCGAGACGCTGCGTACCGCCAACGAGACCGCCGGCACGCTGCGCGGCCGCGCGCAGGCCGAGCTGGACCTGGCCAAGCTGCGCGAGTCGGCCGACCTGGCGAAGCTCCGCGAGGTCGCCGACCTGGCCAAGCTCCGCGAGGTCGCCGACATCGACAAGCTGCGGGCCGCCGCGACCCGCAACGCCGCCGTGGTGGTCGCCGGTGCCCAGGCCGCGCAGGAGCGGGCATTCGCCGCGTACGGCGCACTGGTGGCCCGTGGCGAGCGGGTCGTCGGTGCCGGCGTGCTGGAGGCCGCCGAGACGGTGAACGCCGACATCGAGGCCACCCAGGCCGTGCCCGCCGCGGCGACGGCCCCGGCTGCGACGGCCCCGGCTGCGACGGCCCCTGCGGAGGTGCCGAGCCCGGCCGAGGTTGCCGAGATCGCCGAGGCCAAGCCGGCCGCCGTCAAGAAGGCCGCACGGGCGAAGGCCGCCAAGCCCGCCGAGACCCCGTCGGCGAAGCTGCCCCGGGCCACCAAGCGGACCCGCCCGGCGGCCGAGTAGTTCGGCGTGTCGACGATCCCGACGGCGTCCTTGTCGGACGTAGTCGGGGTCGTCGACATAAACTTGCCGGCATGGCCAACGCCGCGCCGATCTTCGCGTTCGAAGTCCGTTACGTGATCGAGCTGATCCTGCTCGTCTTCGCGCTGATCATCCAGGGTGTCGCGCTGGTGCACGCCATCACGCAGCGCTCCGACGCATTCGCCGCCATCGGCACGCTGCCCAAGGGTGGCTGGATCGCCATCCTGGCGGTCTGCCTCGTGCTGATCCTGCTCAGCCGTGGCCCGATCAGTTTCTTCGGACTGATCGGCATCGCCGCCGCGCTCATCTATCTGCTCGACGTGCGGGTCGGTCTTCGCGACCTCAGTGACGGCAAAGGTTTCTGGTGAGAGGTTTCCGCTGGCCGCCTCCACCCGACAGTGGTCCCCGCACCTGGGGGCCGGGCCCGGGCGGGCCGCGTACCGGCCGGCCCGCGTTGCCCGAGCCGGAGACCGAGTTGGTCGCCACCCCGCACGGTGTGGAGTTGGAGCGCCTGGTCACCGGCACCGGTGATCCGGTCACCGTGTTCGCACACGGGCTGGGCAACGGGATCGCCACGACACGGCCGTTCGGCAGTGGGGTGACCGGTCGCCGGGTGTTCTTCCAGTTCCGAGGCCACGGCCGCTCGGAGGCCCCGGCCGGCCCGTGGACCTACCTCGACCTCGCGCGGGACCTGCGTGCCATCGCGGACCTCGGCGGCGCCAGCCGAGCGTTCGGGGCGAGCCTCGGCGCCGGCGCACTGTGCAGCCTGCTGGCCGAGAGCCCGGAGCGCTTCGAGAAACTGGTGTTCTTCCTACCGGCGGTCCTCGACCAGCCACGCGGCCCGGTCGCCCACGGCCGCATCACCGCCCTGCTGGAAGCCGTCGAGAGCGGCGAGGCCTCGGCGGTCGCCGACGTCGTCTCGTTGGAGCTGCCAGCGGCGGTCCGCAACACGCCGGCCGGTTGGGCGTACCTGCGGCAGCGGCTCGACCAGTTGCTCCGCGACGGTCTGGCCGACGGGCTGGCCACGCTCGCGGAACAGGCGCCGCTGCGCGACGCGTCCGCCCTCGCGGCGGTCACCGCGCCGGCCCTGGTGATCGGCTGCGCGGGCGACGACCTGCACCCTGTCGAGGTCGCCGAGCAGCTCGCCGCGGCGCTGCCCCGGGCCACCCTGCACGTGTACGACCGGCCGGGGGTGCTCTGGTCGGAACGCGCCGACCTGCGGGAGCGCATCTCCGGCTTCCTCAACGAGTAACGTCCCCTGTCATGGGCGTCACACAGCATGGCCGGACGCACCGGCTGGACCTCGCCGACCCGACCCTGCGCGAATGGACCTGCACGGTCCTGCACGCCGACCCGGAGCAGGGCATCGTGTTGGACCGCTCGGCGTTCTACCCGGGTGGCGGCGGCCAACCGCCGGATCACGGCGTGCTGCTCTGGCAGGGCGTGCAGACCCGGATCGTCGGCACCCGCAAGGGCGACGACCCGTACCTGATCCCCGCCGAGGGTGACCCGCTGCCGCCGGTCGGCACCGAGGTCGTCGGCGCGGTGGAGGACGAGCGCCGCACCCGTCTGATGCGTACGCACTCGGGGCTGCACGTGCTCTGCGGTGTGGTGTTCCGCGACTTCGGCGCGCTTGTCACCGGCAACTCGATGGAACCGGGTGAGGCTCGGATGGACTTCAACCTCCCCGAGGTTCCCCCGGACTTCAAGAGCCGGATCGAGGAGCTGGTCAACGCCGAGGTGGCCGCCGACCGCTCGGTCGCCACGCGGGTGCTGCCACGCACCGAGGCGCTGGCCCTCCCGGACATCATCCGCACCCAGTCCAACCTCATCCCGCCGGACGAGCAGGAGGTCCGGATCGTCGACATCGTCGGGTTGGACGTCCAGGCCGACGGCGGCACCCATGTCGCGTCCACCGCTCAGATCGGCAAGGTGCAGGTGGTCAAGGTGGAGAGCAAGGGCCGAGCCAACCGTCGGGTCCGCGTCCGATTGGTGGACTGACAAATTCGGACGATGGTTGTCAGGCATCGCTGACAGCCTTCGAGGCATGACACAACCGCTCGCAGGAAAGATCGCGCTCGTCGCCGGTGCCACGCGGGGTGCCGGTCGACAGATCGCGGTCCAGTTGGGTGCCGCCGGCGCCACCGTGTACGCCACCGGTCGCAGCAGCCGGGCCGGCCGTTCGGAGATGGGCCGCCCGGAGACCATCGAGGAGACCGCCGAGCTGGTCACCGCGGCCGGCGGCACCGGTATCGCCGTCCGGGTCGACCACCTGGTTCCCGACCAGGTTCGCGACCTGGTCGCCCGGATAGACGCCGAGCAGGGCCGACTCGACGTGCTGGTCAACGACATCTGGGGCGGCGACCCGCTGGTTACCTGGGACAAGCCGGTCTGGGAGCAGCCGCTGGAGTCGGGCTTCCGCACCCTGCGGCTGGCCGTCGACACGCACATCATCACCAGCCACTTCGCCCTGCCGCTGCTGATCCGTCGACCCGGTGGCCTGGTCGTGGAGATCGGTGACGGCACCAAGGCGTACAACGACGAGAACTACCGCCTCTCGGTCTTCTACGACCTGGCCAAGGTCTCGGTCAACCGACTCGCCTTCACCCAGGCGCACGAGCTGAAGCCGCACGGCGGCACGGCCGTGGCGCTCACGCCCGGCTGGATCCGTTCCGAGGCGATGCTTGAGCACTTCGGCGTGACCGAGGAGACGTGGCGCGACGGCGCCGCCACCGACCCGAACTTCCTCATCTCCGAGACTCCGGCCTTCGTCGGCCGCGCGGTGGCCGCGCTCGCCGCCGACGAGGACAGGGCCCGCTGGAACGGCCGGTCCGTCGACGCCGGCACGCTGTCCAAGGTGTACGGCTTCACCGACGTCGACGGCAGCCAGCCGGAGGCGTTCCGCTACATCGTCGAGGTGGTCGACGCCGGCAAGCCCGCCGACGTCACCGGCTACCGCTGACCCGCCGGCGGGCCGGTGTCACGGCACGGCCGGGCCGTCGTAGCGTGCGGCGGCCCGGCGAGCCGCGTCCGCCATCCGTGCGCGCAGCTCCGGCGGGTCGAGCGCCTCCACCTCCGGGCCCAGCGCCAGCAACTGGGCGTACGCGACGTCGACCGACTCGACGGGCAGCGGAGCCACCACCCAGCCCTGTTCGTCCGGTTCGCTCGCGGCGGCGACCACCTCGTCGTACACATGGGGGGCATCGACCAGGTGTCGGAGCCGGCGCAGGCCGGCGGTGCTGAGCCGGACGGTCACCTGGGCCCGCAACATCGTCCGCAGGAACTCCCCGGCCTGCTCCCGCCAGTGCCCGGCCAGGTCGAAGCCCTCGTTCCGCTCGAAGTGCTCCTCGCCCACCTCGACACCTGTCACCCGGTCCACCCGGTAGGTCCGCGTGTCGTCGTCGATCCGGCCGACCAGATACCAGACCCCGTTCTTGAGCACCAGCCCGTACGGCTGCACCCGGCGGGTCACCTCCCGGTCGCCGCGTCGGTAGCGCAACTCCACCACCCGGTCTGCCCAGACCGCACGGGCCAGCTCGGCCAGCCACGGCGGCGGCCCGGTCTCCCGGAACCAGCCCGGTACGTCCAGGTGGAACCGTTGCCCCGCGCGGACCGGCGCGTCGCGCAGCGCTGGCGGCAGCGCGGCGAGCACCTTCAACTCGGCGGCTGCCACCGCGTCGGCCAGGCCCATGTCGCCGGCCGGGCCGGGCAGCCCGGCGAGGAAGAGCGCCTCGGCCTCGTCGCGGGTCAGCCCGGTCAACCGGGTCCGGTAGCCGCCGAGCAACCGGTAGCCGCCGGCGCGGCCCCGCTCGGCGTACACCGGCACCCCGGCGGCGGAGAGCGCCAGCACGTCCCGGTAGACGGTCCGCTCGGAGACCTCCAGCTCCCGTGCCAGCTCGCCCGCCGTCATCGACCCGCGCGACTGCAACAGCAGCAGCAGAGAGATCAGCCGGGACGCGCGCATCCGCCCATCCTGCCCGGTGCCGCGCGCTGCCCGGCGGATTCGATCACGGCTGGATAGGCTGCTCGATCGTGGACGCCAGCAGAATCGCCAGCCCGGTGACCGGGGCCGTCGGACGCTTCTTCCTCGGGGTCAGGCTGCTCCTGCGCGGGCTGGGCCTCTACGTCCGCAGTCCCGGGCTGATGCTGCTCGGCCTGATACCGGCGCTGATCTCCGGTGCGCTCTTCGTGGCCGTGCTCGCCACCCTTGTGTACTTCGTGGACGACCTCGCCGCGCTTGTCACCCCGTTCGCCGACGACTGGTCGAGCAGCGCCCGCAGCCTGGTCCGCGTCATCGCCGGCCTGGCGTTCCTGGGGCTCGGTGGCCTGCTCGGTGTCCTCGGGTTCACCGCGGTCACCCTGGTCATCGGCGATCCGTTCTACGAGAAGATCTCCGAGCGGGTCGAGGAGCGGCTCGGTGGCACCCCGGACGCCGTGGACGTGCCGTTCTGGTCGTCCCTGCGCCGCAGCCTCGCCGACTCGGTACGCCTGTTGGCCCTCACGGCGCTGGTAGGCATCCCACTCTTCCTCGCCGGCTTCATCCCGGTGGTCGGCCAGACCGTCGTCCCGGTGATCGGGGCGGCGGTGGGTGGCTGGTTCCTCGCCGTGGAGCTGGTCGGGGCGCCGTTCTACAGGCGTGGGATGCGCCTGCCGCAGCGCCGGACGATCCTCAGGGCGGACCGGCCCATGGCGCTCGGCTTCGGGGTGGCGGTCTTCCTGTGCTTCCTCATCCCGCTCGGCGCGGTGCTGATCATGCCGGCTGCGGTCGCCGGTGCGACCCTGCTGGCCCGCCGTTCGCTCGGCCAGTCGATCGAGGAGAGCTGACATGGAGATCACCCTGGTCGAGGGGGACATCACCGCCCAGCACGTCGACGCCATCGTGAACGCCGCGAACTCGTCCCTGCTGGGCGGCGGTGGTGTCGACGGCGCCATCCACAGGCGTGGCGGGCCGGCGATCCTGGCCGAGTGTCGGGCGTTGCGGGCGTCCCACTACGGCAGGGGCCTGCCCACCGGCCAGGCGGTGGCGACCACTGCCGGAGACCTTCCGGCCCGCTGGGTGATCCACACCGTCGGGCCGGTCTGGTCTGCCGGCGAGGACCGGTCGGCGTTGCTGCGGGACTGCTACGCCAACAGCCTCCGAGTGGCCGACGAGCTGGGCGCGACGACAGTGGCCTTCCCGTTGATCTCCGCCGGCATCTACGGGTGGCCTGTCGACGACGCGGTACGCCAGGCGCTGACGGTGCTGCGGACTGCTGCGCCGGCCAGCGTCACCGAGGCCCGTCTGGTCCTCTTCGGCGCCGACATCCACGCTCTCGCCCGCCAGGTGTACGACAACACCGCCACCTAGGACCCCCCGGTGGGCGGTGCCGTCAGGTCAGCTCGGCCAGGCAGGACCAGTGGGACGCCACCGGCCGGTAGCCGAGTCGGGCGTTGATCGCCAGCATCGGGGCGTTGGCCTCGTCGTTCGAGGTGTACGCGATTCGTACGCCGTCGGCGGCGGCCCGGTGCAGCGCGGCGGTCTTGGTGAGCCGGGCGAGTCCCCGCCCCCGGTACGCCGGAACGGTGCCTGTGTAGTCCGACCACATCCGGTCCCCGTCCCGCTTCACGAGGCTGAAGGCGGCCACCTCACCATCGACCTCTGCGGCGATGCTTGCCGACTTGTCGAGGCCCAGGTTGTCCCAGACGTCGTACTGCCAGCTCTCGTAGCTGATCGAGTCGACCGGCACGTCACCCGGCTCGTCCGCGGCCGAGGCCACGTCGGCCGCGTACAGCAGCTGCGGGTCCAGGTCGGCGATCGGGAGCAGCCGTACGCCCGGGGGTGGCTCGGGTAGCGCGGGCGCCGGGTCCAGGTCGAGCGCCGAGAAGCGCAGCTCGCGGCTGGGCTCGTAGCCGTGCCGACGGGCGAAGGGCAGCGCTTCCGGCAGCGCGAAGCCCCGGAGCCGGTGGATCCCCATGGGGGCGAGGTGATCCGTAGCGGTCGTCAGCAGCGCGGTGCCGATGCCGCGCCGCCGGTGCTCCGGGTGGACGTGCAGGAGGCTTATGTCACCGAAGTTCGCCGTCGAGGTCGAGGCGTTGCGCTGGGCCGTCACCCAACCGACGACCTGGGCGTCGACCTCGGCCACGAAGGCGGCCCATCCCCTTCCCGGTATCGGCTCCGCGATCATCTTCCGGGTCGATGCGACACCGCGGACCAGGTACGGAAAGACCAGGGCTCGCAGGGCCACCACACCCGCGGCGTCGTCCGGCTGTGCCAGGCGGATCTGCATGTCAGGCCCCGGTCCGTACGGCGGCGACGGCCTCGACCTCGACGAGCTGGTCGGAGTAGCCGAGCACTGCCACTCCGAGCAGTGTGCTGGGCGGGTCGTGGTCGCCGAAGAAGTCCCGTACCACCTCCCAGACCGTCACCAGATCCTTCTGCTGCGAGGACGCCACGTAGACGGTGGTCTTGACGACGTCGGTCAGCCGGGCGCCGGCCGCGCCGAGCGCGGTCTCCAGGTTCGCCAGCACCTGCCTGGCCTGCGCGGCGTGGTCGCCCGGCGCGACCGTACGGCCCTCGGCGTCCAGCGGGCACGCGCCGGCGGTGAACACCAGCCGCGCGGGTGTCTCGACGGTGGCGGCGTACGCGTACTCGGCGACGTCGGACAGGGCGGGGACGTGCAGTAACGCGACAGGATCCGGCATGCCGGCGAGGCTAACGACGATCGCCCGCCGCAGCGACACATTAAGCGGCCTCGGGCGGTGAGCGGGCCACGACTTCGTCGGCCGAGTGAGCCCGTCAGGCGGAGCCGCGGTGAATCAGCTCGGTGGGGAGCATGACGGCCGGTTCGATCGTTTCGCCTGCTGCCAATCGGAGCAGCTGCTGGGTCATGCGACGGCCGAGTTCCACGATCGGTTGCCGGACGGTGGTCAGCGGCGGCTCGGTGTAGGCGGCGGTCTCGATGTCGTCGAAGCCGATCACCGCGACGTCCTCCGGCACCCGCCGGCCGGCCGCACGCAGGGTGCGCAGGGCGGCGTGTGCCATCAGGTCGGAGGCGGCGAACACCCCGTCCAGGTCGGGATGGTCGGTGAGCAGGCGGTCCATCGCCGCCGCACCGGACTCCCGGGTGAAGTCGCCGACGGCGATCAGCTCGGGCAGCCCGGCGGCGGCCATCGTCTCCCGGTAGCCGATCAGCCGTTCGATCCCGGCGACCATGTCCTGCGGGCCGGCGATGGTGGCGATCCGCCGGCGACCGCCGTCGATCAGGTGTCGGACGGCGGCGGTGACCCCGCCGACGTGGTCCACGTCGACGTACGGCACGGGTACGTCGCCGAGCGGCCGGCCGCTGACCACCACGGGGATGCCGAGCCTGGCCAGCGTGCCGGGCAGCGGGTCGGCGCCGTGCAGCGAGGCGAAGAGCACCCCGTCGACGTGGCGACCTGTGGTGTACCGCTCGACCCGCTGGTGCCCGGCCGGTGAGCCGGCCAGCATCAGCACCAGTTGCTTGTCGGCGGCCTCCAACTCCTGGCTGACGCCGCGGATGATGCCGGGAAAGACCTGGTCGTCGGAGAAGACCCGGGTGGCGGCCTCCGGCATGACCAGGGCGATCGAGTCGGTGCGCTGGGTGACGAGGCTGCGGGCGGCCAGGTTGGGCACGTACCCCAGTTCGGCGACCGCCCGGTTGACTGCCTCGCGGATGGGCTCGGCGACTGTGGTGGAGCCGTTGACCACCCGGGAGACGGTGGCTCGGGACACCCCGGCCCGGGCCGCCACCGCCTCGAGCGTCGGTCGCTGCGCCGTCGTCATCGCGACTTCCCCCGCTCGTCACAGCCCGTTCCGGGAGATCACCTCCTGGTACCACCGGGCGCTGGCCTTCGGAGTGCGCCGCTGGGTCAGGTAGTCGACGTGCACGATCCCGAACCGCTTGCGGTAACCCTCCGCCCACTCGAAGTTGTCCAGTAATGACCATACGAGATACCCGCGCAGATCCACGCCCCGGGAGATCGCCTCGTGCGCGGCGCGCAGGTGCCCGTCGAGGTAGGCGATCCGGTCGTTGTCGATCACCTGTCCCGACCCGTCGGGCGAGTCGACGCCCGCCTTGTCGGGGAACGCCGCGCCGTTCTCGGTGATCAGCAGCGGCACGCCGGGGTAGTCCGCGGCGATCCGCTCCAACAGCCGGGTCAACCCGGCTGGCTCGATCATCCAACCCATGTCGGTGAGCGGCCCGGCCGGCGGCAGGAAGTGCACCGCGCCCTCGGTGCCCGGATAGGCGCCGTCGCCGTCGCCGTCGCCGTCGGGCCGGCCGGCGACGTAGGTGGGCGCGTAGTAGTTGATCCCCAGCAGGTCGATCGGGGCGGCGATCAGTTTCTCGTCGCCGTCGCGGATGAACGTCGGCTCGACGATGCGGGCCACGTGCTCGCGGACGTCGTCGGGGTAGCCGCCGGCCAGCAGCGGGTCGAGGAAGATCCGGTTGTGCAGGCCGTCGACCAGGCGGACGGCGGCGGCGTCGGCCGCGCTCTGCGGGTCCGCCGGTCGGACGTCGGCCGGGTTGACTGTGATGCCGACGCTGCGCGCGCCGGCCGCGCGCAGCGCCCGCGCCGCCAGGCCGTGCCCGAGCAGCAGATGGTGTACGGCGGTGAAGGCCGCCGCCGCGTCCCGCTCGCCCGGCGCGTGCACCCCGTTGGCGTAGCCGAGGTAGGCCGAGCACCAGGGTTCGTTCAGTGTGGTCCAGACGTCGATCCGGTCGCCGAGGCGGGCGTACACGGCTGTGGCGTACGTGGCGAAGTGCTCGGCGGTCTCCCGGTTGGTCCACCCACCCCGGTCGGCCAGGCTCTGCGGCAGGTCCCAGTGGTAGAGGGTGACGATCGGGTCGATGCCCCGGGCGAGCAGAGTGTCGGTGAGCCGGTCGTAGAAGTCCAGACCGCGTGGGTTGACCGGGCCGCTGCCGTCGGGCTGGATCCGGGGCCAGGCGACCGAGAACCGGTACGCCCGCAGGCCCAGCTCGGCCATCAGCGCCACGTCGTCGGCGTACCGGTGGTAGTGGTCGCAGGCGACGTCGCCGGTGTGGCCCTGGTACACCTTTCCCGGCGTACGGCAGAAGGTGTCCCAGATGGACGGCCCGCGACCGTCGTCGCGGGCCGCGCCCTCGATCTGGTACGCGGCGGTGGCCGCTCCCCAGAGGAAGTGCTCAGGAAACCGGATCTCATTCACGCCTTGATCGCACCTTCCATGATCTCGCCGATGATCTGGCGGCCGAACAGCACGAGGACCAGCGCTCTCACGTCAGGGTGGAAGATTTCCCGGACACTGTCAAGAGAGCGCTCTCTCGAATTCGCGCGCCACCACCGGACCCACAGCGAGGCCGTCACCCCTGCCCGGGGGTGACGACCTCGTCAGGTCGGCCGGGGCACACCCGGTGCCCAGATCAGCCGGTACGCAGGCCGTCGAGCAGCGCGCGGTCGCCCGTGACGTCGAGGGTCTCGAAGCTGACCCGGCCCCAGAGCGCCAGCAGCAGATCGCTCGCGGTGCCGCTGACCTGCGCACGGGCGTGGTGATCGTCGTGGTCGAAGATGGTCGCCGTGTCGAGCAGCGCCACTCCCTCGCCGCGCAGCCGCAGATACCACTCCTGATCCGCGTCCGTCGCGGCGAGCTGCACCACCCCGTGCCAGTCGCCCTTCACCTGCCGCCGGCCGGCCGGCAACCAGGTGTCCAGCACCTCGCTCACCCCGTCGGCGGCGAGCTTGGCCTCGACCGGCTCACCGGCGGCGATGGCGAGCTGGGCGTCCCAGCGGTGCACAGCCGTCTCGTGCGCCATCCGGCGCGGCCAGAAACCGGCCCTCTTCGGCTGCGGCGCCCAGTTCCAGGCCGGTGCCTCCGGGTCCAGGCCGTCGAAGAGGCCCATCAGCTGGTCGTACCCCTGCTGCCAGAGCTGGAGCGCGGCCAGGCCCGACTGTGCTTCGGACGCACCCCGGCGGGGCGGTGCCTCCGTCCGCCCGGATCCGGCGAACGAATAAACCCAGTGGTAGATGCCCGCGAGGTGCAGGGTGAGATCATTGACTGTCCAGCCCGGACAGGACAGCACGGGTGTCTCGGGCGGCGCCTCGGCGACCGCCGCGGCGAACGCCGGGCCCTCGGCCCGGAGTGCCCCAATCCAGAAGTCCTTGCTGCCCTGCAGTCTGCTCATCGCCATCCTCCCGGGGGTGCCGGGCCACCAGTAGGTGCCACGGCTGCCCATCAGCCTAAGGTGAAAGACGTGTCAGACGCCTACGCCCAGCCGACAACCGAAGCCGATCGTGCCATCCCCGGTCCACTGGCCGGCTACACCACGCTACGGATGGGCGGGCCGGCCGGGCGAATCGTGGCCGCGACAAGCGTGGACGAGATCATCCGGGCGGTCCAGACCACCGACGGGCCGATCCTGGTCCTGGCCGGCGGCAGCAACGTGGTGATCGGCGACGCAGGCTTCCCCGGCACGGTCGTGCTGGTGCGCTCCCGTGGGCTGCGGATCATCTCCGAGGACTCCGGGTCGGTCACCGTACGCGTCGAGGCCGGCGAGCCGTGGGACGACCTGGTCGCCGCGACGATCGGCAACGGCTGGGCCGGCCTGGAGTGCCTCTCCGGCATCCCCGGCTCGACGGGCGCCACCCCGATCCAGAACGTCGGCGCGTACGGCCAGGAGGTCGCCGAGACGATCACCGGCGTCGAGGTGTACGACCGCCTGGACGGCACCCGTCGGACCATTCCCGCGGCAGAGTGTGGTTTCGCCTACCGGGGCAGCATCTTCAAGTACCAGGACCGCTGGGTGGTGCTCTCGGTCGACTTCCGGCTCACCCGCTCGCCGCTGTCCGGCCCCGTGCGCTACGCCGAGCTGGCCCGGGCGCTCGGCGTCGAGGTGGGCGAGCGGGTGCCGCTGGCCGACGCGCGGGCGACGGTGCTGCGGCTACGCGCCGGCAAGGGCATGGTGCTCGACGCCGCCGACCCGGACACCCGCTCGGTCGGCTCCTTCTTCACCAACCCGGTGCTCGACCGGGCGACGTACGAGCTGCTGCGGGAGCGCGCCGCCGACCTGGGCGAGCCCCCGGCCTGGCCCGGGGCGGACGGCCTGGTCAAGGTGAGCGCGGCCTGGCTCATCGACCGGGCAGGGTTCGCCAAGGGGCACCCCGGCCCGGACGGTGTGGCCATCTCCAGCAAGCACACCCTCGCCCTCACCAACCGCAGCGGTACGGCCAGCACCAGCGACCTGCTCACCCTCGCCAGCACCATCCGTGACACCGTGCACGCCCGCCTCGGCGTGACCCTGCACCCCGAGCCGGTTCTGATCAACTGCGCCCTCTGATCCCCGCCCGGGTCAGGGCAGCGGCCAGCGGAGCGTCAGTTCGCCGTGCCGCCAACGCTGCGGGCCGTCGAGCACGGGCCAGCCGTCGGCTCTGAGCCTGCCCACGGCCCGCAGCCACCGTTGACGCGGGCCGAAGGTGGCGTAGGGGGCCGCGGCCTGCCACGCGTCGTCCAGGGCCCGAATCAGGTCGTGCACCGCCTCGCCGGGGACGTTGCGGTGGATCAGCGCCTTGGGCAAGCGCTCGGCCAACTCGGCGGGACTGCCCAGCGTGGTGAGCTTCGCGGCCAGGGTCAGCGTCCGCGGGCCGTCCGCGTCGACAAGCAGCCAGCTCGCCAGCCGGCCCAGTTCGTCGCAGGTGCCCTCGACGAGCGCCCCACCCGGGGCGAGCGCGGCGGTCATCGTCCGCCAGGCTTCGGGCACGTCGCTCTCGTCGTACTGCCGCAGGACGTTGAACGCGCGGACCAGCACCGGCCGGAGCCCGGCCAGCTCGAAGCCACCCCGGGCGAAGGTCAGGCCGGGCGGGTCGGCGGCCGGCGTCGCAGCGGCCACCCGCGCCGGGTCGATCTCCAGCCCGACCAGGCGTACGTCCCGACGGACCCCGGCGGCCAGCCGGGCCCGCAACTCCACGGCTGTCACCGGCGTCGCCCCGTACCCGAGGTCCACCACAAGCGGATCGGCCGCCGCCCGCAGCCGGTCGGCGCAGGTCGCGACGATCCAGTTGTCCACCCGGCGCAGCCGGTTCGGGTTGGTGGTGCCCCGGGTGACCACGCCGAGCGGCCGGCGTCGTGGAGCCCCGCTCATGGGTCCTGTCCCCGACTCAGGAGACCCGGTGCACCTTGTGCTGCGCCGCCTGCGCCCGTGGCCGGACCACCAGCCGGTCGATGTTGACGTGCTCGGGGCGGGTGGCGCACCAGGCGATGCAGTCCGCCACGTCCTCGGCGACGAGCGGCCCCGGCACGCCGGCGTAGACGGCGGCCGCCCGCTCGGCGTCACCCTCGAAGCGGACCAGCCCGAACTCGTCGGTCTTCACCATCCCCGGGTCGATCTCGATGACCCGCAGCGGCCGGCCACACAGCTCCAGGCGGAGCGTGCCGGCGATGGCGGTCTGCGCGTGCTTCGCGGCGGTGTAGCCGCCCCCGCCCTCGTAGACGGTGAGGCCGGCGGTGGAGGAGACCACCACGACGGTGCCGGAACCGGAGGCTTCCAGCGCCGGCAGCAGCGCCTGGGTGACCCGCAGCGTACCGAGCACGTTCACGTCGTACATCCACTGCCAGTCGGCGACCGAACCGGACTCCACCGGGTCCAGGCCCCGCGCGCCGCCGGCGTTGTTGACCAGCAGGGTGACCGGCCCGGGCGCCCGCGCGGCAGCCTCGGCGAGCCCCGCGACCGACTCGTCCGAGGTGATGTCGCAGGTCACGGCGGTGGCCTGCCCGCCGGCGGCGGTGATCTCGGCGACCAGCTCGGCGAGACGGTCGGCGCGGCGGGCGGCGGCGAGCACGTGGAAACCCTCGGCGGCCAGCCGGCGGGCGGTGGCCGCCCCGATCCCGCTGGACGCTCCGGTGACGATGGCGACAGCTGTCATTGCGCCATTGTCGCCCCGGTCGTCCGGGCCCTTCCGATCGGGCGTGGGCTTCGCCGCTTCGGGCCGACTGTTGATGAGGTCCGTCACCCCGGCCGGCCGCGCCGAGGCATTTCCGTTGCCCGATGGGGAAGATGACACCCGGCGTACAGGTTGAGCGAGAAGCGCCGGTCGTGCGAGACGGCATTAACCGTGACTGAAGGAGCGGACGTGGCGGAACTGCACACCGGTGTCGGTCGTCAGCGAGGTGCCCGACCGTGGCCCCGGCCCCGCCGGATCGCCACCCTCTCGGTGCACACCTCCCCACTGCACCAGCCCGGCACCGGCGACGCAGGTGGGATGAACGTCTACATCCTGGAGGTCGCCCGGCGGCTCGCCGAGGCCGACGTCGAGGTGGAGATCTTCACCCGGGCCACCTCGGGTGACCTCCCCCCGGTGGTCGAGATGGCCCCCGGGGTGCAGGTCCGGCACATCACCTCCGGCCCCCTCGAAGGGCTGACCAAGGAGGAGCTGCCCGGTCAGCTCTGCGCCTTCACGGCCGGGGTGCTGCGCGCCGAGGCGTCCCGCCCACCCGGGCACTACGACCTGATCCACTCCCACTACTGGCTGTCCGGCCAGGTCGGCTGGCTGGCCAAGGAGCGCTGGGGAGTGCCGCTGGTGCACACCGCGCACACCCTGGCGAAGGTCAAGAACGCCCAACTCGCCTCCGACGACAGGCCGGAACCCAAGGCCCGGGTGATCGGCGAGGAGCAGGTCGTCGCCGAGGCCGACCGGCTGGTCGCCAACACCCGGGTGGAGGCCCGCGACCTCGTGGAGCGGTACGACGCCGACCCCGACCAGGTCTCCGTCGTACAGCCGGGCGTCGACCTGGCCCGGTTCCGGCCCCCGCCGGGCGACCGGTTCGTGGCCGCCCGTGCCGCCCGCCGTCGGCTGGGACTGCCTGTCGACGGGTACGTGGTGGCCTTCGTCGGTCGGATCCAACCACTCAAGGCGCCGGACGTGCTCATCCGCGCGATCGCCGCCCTGCGCGAGCGTGATCCGGCCCTCGCCGACGAGGTGACTGTGGTGATCTGCGGCGGGCCCAGCGGCAGTGGACTGGACCGGCCGACCGCCCTTATCGAGCTGGCCGCGACGCTCGGGGTCGCCGACCGGGTCCGTTTCCTGCCGCCGCGTACCGGCGACGACCTGCCGGCCCTGTACCGGGCCGCCGATCTGGTCGCGGTGCCGTCGCACAACGAATCCTTCGGGCTCGTCGCCCTGGAGGCCCAGGCCTGCGGTACGCCGGTGCTGGCCGCCGCCGTCGGCGGCCTGGTCACGGCCGTCCGTGACCACACCAGTGGGGTGCTCATCGACGGGCACGACCCGGTGGACTGGGCCCGGGCCCTGGGCCGCCTGTTGCCGGATCGTGCCCTGCGGGCCAAGTTGTCCCGGGGTGCCGCGCAGCACGCCCGACACTTCTCCTGGGAGCGCACCGTCTCGGGCCTGCTCGACGTCTACGGCGAGGCGATCGCCGCGCGCCGGGCCCGCCTCGCCGCCGACCTGGCCGGAGACCCCGCCCTCTCCTGCTCCTGGTGACCGCCCGCGCCGGTCGGGCCGGTGGTGACCGTGCGTCGGTCGGGCCGGTGGTGTCCGTGCGCCGGCCGTCATCCGGTGCGTGGGCCGGAGCGGTCGTAGAGTGGGTCCGGTGAGCCCGAAGAGCGATCTTGCGACCCTGATCGAGTCGGTCTGTGCCGAACGTGACCTGGCCTGGGAGTCGACCGGGCCCGGCTCGTACGCGATCACCCTGCCGGGCACCCACAAGCTCAAGACGATCTGCAACCTGATCGTCGGTGAGCACGCGCTGCGGATCGAGGCGTTCGTCATGCGCCAGCCCGACGAGCGGCGGGAGGAGCTGTGGGCCTGGCTGCTCCAACGCAACGCCCGCATGTACGGGGTCTCCTTCTCCACCGACGCCGTCGGCGACGTGTACCTGACCGGGCGGGTCAACCCGGCCGGTGTGGACGCCGACGAGCTGGACCGGCTGCTCGGCTCGGTGCTCACCTACTCCGACGAGTCCTTCGACACGATGCTGGAGATCGGCTTCGGCAGCTCGATCCGGCGCGAGTACGAGTGGCGGGTCAAGCGCGGCGAATCCACCGCGAACCTGGCCGCCTTCGCCCACCTCTTCGAGCCGTCCGGCGCGGGCCCCGCCCCCGATCCCGCCTGACGCCCGCCAGCCCGCTCACCTGCACCCCGCGCCCCCGGCCGGCTTGAGGACTGGTCCGGCTTCCGTTCGAGCTGGTTGGTTGCTGGAGGTTCGGACTGCTCCTGACGGGTATGCCGCACCGCGCGGTGCGGCAGAGGGACCCCCGCGCGCCGAGGACGGAGTGTCGAGGAGCGTGAGCGTCCCATGGCTCAGCGGAACAGCTCAGGTCGCGGCGGGACTGCGACCAGGACCAAACGACAGGCCGGCAATCAGAGTCCGGCTACTCCAGGGGTTTCCGAGTCGGAGATCTCCCGGATGCGGGTGGACGACATCCGCGGGCAGTTGCGCAAGCGCGGGGTCTCCGGGATCTCCGCGCTGCGCAAGCCCGACCTGGTGAAGCAGCTGGTGCGTTCGATGCGGTCTGGCGCGGGTCGGCGCAGTACCGGACCGGCTGGTCGGGCGACCGGCACCAGGGCGTCGGCCGGTCGGGCCGCCGCGACGAAGAAGTCGCCGTCAAGGGCGGTACCGGGTCGCGCGAAGGCCGCGCCCGCGAACAAGAGCGCTCCCGCGAAGCGGGCCGCAGCGAAGAAGACGACAGCAGCGAAGCGGACGACAGCAGCGAAGCGGACGACAGCAGCGAAGCGGACGACAGCAGCGAAGCGGACGACTGCCGCGAACAAGTCGACCGCCGCGAAGCGGACGGCTACCGCACGGACGTCGACCGGGGCCCGGAAGGCTGCCGCGACGAAGAAGACGACAGCCGCGGCGAAGTCGACCACCGCGCGCAGGACGTCGGCGACCGCGCGTACCGCGCCTGCACGGAAGGCGCCCGCGAAGAAGGCGCCGTCCCGACCGGCGGCCAAGCGGTCGGCGCCGGCCAAGCGGGCCACGGCCAAGGCGGCGCCGGCGAAGAGGTCGGCGCCCGCCAAGCGCGCCACGGCCAAGCGGTCGGCGCCCGCCAAGCGGGCCACGGCGAGCCAGCCGGCGTCCGGTGGGATGGCGGCCGGTGGGATCCGGACCGGACGGGGCACCGGACGGTCGGTTCGCAGCTTGCAGGTGATCTCGTCGATCGCGGACCGGCCGGAGCGGCCGGGACGGAGCCTGATCACCGCGAATCACGAGGTGATCCAGCGTTGGGCGGGGGAGCGCGGCGCGAAGCCCGCGACCATCGCGGGTACCGAGCGGGACGGCCGGGCCGGAGTGTTGACCTTCAACATCCCCGGTTACCGGGAAAGCAGCCGGATTCGTGAGATCACCTGGGATGAGTGGTTCTACACGTTTGATCTGCGCCGCCTCAACCTGATCTTTCAGGAGCAGATGCGCGACGGCCGGCAGAGCAACTTCTTCCGGACGGAGTCACCCGATCGTGAGGACGGCTGAGGTGTTTGCGGGAATGCCCGACGGGTACCCGGCTGTTGCCACAGACCGAGGCCCGAGCTGGGGATACTCGCCAGTTGTGACCGGCGAGACAGCCCATCTGGGTTGAATCCAGAATCCGGCCGAACTAGCTTTATTGCACCGCGTCACGCTTGGAAACGTTCGGGGGAGCGGCGGATCGATCAGATCCGCGCACCAGGCGAGGCGCGATGGGACGGGTGGACCAACCGTTGGGGGACGGTGCCCACCTGTTTGGACCGGCGGCGCGAGCGGGCGATGCTTACGGGGGTGAGTGTTGCCCGCCGCCGCCGGCCCCACCGGCGAGCGCCCACCATGACCTTCGGGACACGGTGGGCGCTTTGCCGTCGTACTGTCGATCAGCCCGTCTGGACGCGGTCCGCGCGTGGTGCCGGCTCCCGGCCGGCGGCCCGGCGCAGCGCGGCGACGTGCCGGTCGCGGGGCGGCCCGGCCAGCAGGTGCCCGAGCGCGGCCAGCAGGCCCAGCCCGCCCACGATCAGCCAGTGCCGGTCGCCGAGGTGTTGCAGGCTCACCCCGCCCAGCGTGGGTGCGACGAACGCCGCAGCCGGGAACGTCAGGTAGAAGACCGACTGGTATCGCGCGCGCAGTTGCGGCGGTGCCAGATCCGCGTTGATCTGCGCGTTGGGCGGGGCGGCGAGCATCGAGCCGACCGTCCAGATCACCGCCGCACCGAGGTAGACGCCCAGGTCGTCCGCGACGGCGAGCACGCCGAACCCGATCGCCAGCAGGGCCGTGGAGGCGGCAAGCACGACGTCCTTGCGGTGCCTGTCGATCAGCCGGGGCACGAACAGTTGCCCCAGCACGATCAGCGCGCCCCCGAGTGCCACCACCACCCCGTACGCCGACGGTCCCAGACCGTCGGCGCGCATCGCCAACGGCATGATCGTCGAGGTCTGCAGGGTGAGTACGGCCAGCACGAAGGTGAGCCCGACGAAGACCAGGAAGGTCCGGTCGGTGAGCGCTGTGTGCAGTCCTTCCCGTCGGGAGCGGCCGACCTGCGGGGAGTCGGCCGGCGCGGGAGTGGTGGCCCGTCGCAGGGTCTCCGGCACCTTCCAGCCGATGACGGCGGCGGCGGTCAGAGTGGCGGCGGCGTCGACCAGGAACAGCGCGGTGAAGCTGGCCTCGGCCAGTACCCCGGCGAGCAGCGACGCGACCGCCATGCCCAGGTTGAACGCCCAGAACTGGAGGTTGAACGCGCGTGACCGGCGCTCGGCGGGCACCACGTCGACGATCGCCGCCACGAAGGCGGGGCTGGGCATCGAGTGCACCACGCCGACAAGCGCGGACAGCGCCGCGATCAGCAGCAGGGGCCGGCTGAAGGCAAGCGCCACCATCAGAGCGGCGGTGGCCAGGTGGGCGGCCAGCAGGGTGGCCCGGCGACCCCACCGGTCGGCCAGCACCCCGCCGAGCAGGACGCCGGCCGCCCCACCGGCCCCGTACGCCCCGACCACCGTGCCGGCCACCGACTCGCTGGCTCCCCGGGCGTCGGTGAGGTAGAGCGACAGGAAGAGCATGGCGAACCCGCCGGCGCGGTTGATCAGCAGTCCCGCCCAGAGGTACCAGAAGGTGGCGGGTAGCCCGCCCGCGGTGTCGTGCCACAAGCGCCGCAGGGCGTGCATCAGACCTCCCGACAGTTCAGTTTCTTAACCGTTTCTCCAGGACGGTAGGAAGTCGGGCCGATCTGCGCCAGTCGTGTCCCCGATCATGAGCCGTACGTCTCAGCGGCAACACCGCACTCAGGCTGCCGCCTCGGCGGGCTGCGGCGTCGCGGGGCGGGTGCCGGTCGGCACGGACGCATCGGCGTCGTGACGCAGCGCGACGGCACGCCGCTCCCGAGCGGGACCGGACGCGAGGTGGGCCACGGCCGTCAGTACGCCGATCACGGCGCAGCCGAACCAGAGCGCGGCGTTGCCGACGTGCTCCCGCACCAGGCCGCCGAGAATCGGCGCGCTCGCCCCGGCGATCTGCCAGGAGAGCCCGAACACGCCCTGGTAGCGACCGCGCAGCTCAGTCGGGGAGAGCTCGGCGATCAGCGTGGAGTTGGACGGCGAGTTCAGCATCTCGCCGAGCGTCCAGATCAGCACCGTCAGCCCGTAGAACCAGGCGCTTCCCGCGAACGCGGTAAGACCGAACCCGACGCCCATCACCACGGCGGCGAGCGCGAGCACGTGCGAGCGGTTCCGGCCCCGGATCAGCCGGGGCACGAAGAGCTGACCGACGACGATAAGGAGGCCGTTGAGCGCGATCACCGAGCCGTACGTGGCCGGGCTCAGGCCCGAGTCACCCATGGCGATCGGCAGCATCGAGATGTGCTGGAGGAAGACCATCGCGGCGAACAGGTTCAGCGCCACGAAGCCGAGGAAGACCCGGTCGGTGAGGATCGTGCGCAGGGCGCCGCGCGGGGCCGTGGTCGCCGCGACCGTGTACCCGCCACGGCGGGTCTCCGGCACCCGGACGAAGATGATCAAAGCGGTGATCAGCATCGTTCCCGCGTCGACCACGAACAGCAGCAGATAGTCGGCCTGCGCGGCCAGGCCGGCGAGGACGGCGGCGCAGGCGAAGCCCAGGTTGATCGCCCAGTAGTTGAGCGAGAAGGCGCGCAGCCGGTCCCTGGCCGGCACCACGTCGATCATCATGGCCCCGAAGGCCGGCCGGGCCGCCTCGGCGAACATGCCGAGCAGCAGCGCACCAAGCGCCACTGCCCAGAGGTCCCGGGCCAGCCCGAGGGCGAGCATCATGGTCGCCGCGCCGACATGCGCGGTGAGAAGCGTCGGCCGGCGGCCCCACCGGTCGGCCAGGGTGCCGCCAGCGGTGGTGCCGACCGCCCCGCCGACGCCCCACAGGCCGATCACCAGACCGGCCTGCGAGGCCGAGAAGCCGCGTTCCTGGGTCAGATAGATGGCGAGGAAGACCAGGACGAACGAGCCGAGCCGGTTGATCAGGGTGCCCGACCACAGGTACCAGAAGGTGGCCGGCAGGCCGCCGGTCGTGTCCCGGAACCAGCTCCGCATTGTCCGCACGTGGTGCCCCCGCTTGCAAGTAATGACCGATGTGACTACAGCGCCTTACAACCCTAGTAGCGGCCGGATCCGCAGGTCACTCGCTTTTTCACGTGGTGGTCGTCACGACGGGTGCCCGCGTGTCCGGTACGGGGTTGAGGCAGGATGATCCGCATGACTGCGAGCGAGGGGCCCACCGTCGGGACGCTGGTCCTGCTGCGGCACGGCGAGAGTGACTGGAACGCCAAGAATCTCTTCACCGGCTGGGTGGACGTCGACCTGACCGAGAAGGGCGAGGGCGAGGCACGGCGCGGCGGCGAGCTGCTGCGCGAGCACAGCCTGCTGCCGGACGTCGTCCACACCAGCGTGATGCGCCGGGCGATCCGCACCGCCGAGTTGGCGCTGAACGCCGCCGACCGGCACTGGATCGCGGTGCGTCGGTCGTGGCGGCTCAACGAGCGCCACTACGGCGCCCTACAGGGCAAGAACAAGAAGCAGACCCTGGACGAGTACGGCGAGGAGCAGTTCATGCTCTGGCGCCGGTCGTACGACACCCCGCCGCCGCCGATCGCGGACGACGACGAGTGGTCGCAGGTGGGCGACCCGCGGTACGCGCTGCTGCCGACCGAGCTGATGCCGCGCACCGAGTGCCTCAAGGACGTCGTCGAGCGGATGCTGCCCTACTGGTACGACTCGATCGTGCCGGACATCCTGGCCGGCCGGACGGTGCTGGTGGCCGCGCACGGCAACTCGCTGCGCGCCCTCGTGAAGCACCTCGACCAGATCTCCGATGAGGCGATCGCCAAGCTGAACATCCCGACCGGAATCCCGCTGCGCTACGACCTCGACCCGCAGCTGCGCCCGCTCACCCTGGGCGGCACCTACCTCGACCCGACGGCGGCGAAGGAAGCCGCCGCCGCGGTCGCCAACCAGGGCCGCTGAGACAGTAAAAAAGGGGGCCCCTGCGACGCAGGGGCCCCCTTTTCCGCCGTGTGTCAGTTGCCGGTGGGCGTGCTCTCCCCGGTGATCAGGTAGATCACGTGCTCGCCGGCGTTTACCGCGTGGTCGGCGAAGCGCTCGTAGAAGCGGCCCAGCAGGGTGGCGTCGATAGCGGTCTCCACCCCGTACGGCCAGTCGTCACCGAGCAGCACCGAGAACAGGCTCTTGTGCAACTCGTCCATGGCGTCGTCGTCCCGGTCCAGCTCACCGGCCAGGTCGGCGTCGGGCTTGGCCAGCACCGAACCGATCTTCACCGCCATCCGGTCGGCGATGTCCGACATCTCGGTGAAGATCGTGCGCAGCTCGGCCGGTACGGCGGGCGAGGGGTGGCGGCGCAACGCCGTCTTGGCCACGTGGTCGGCCAGGTCGCCCATCCGCTCCAGGTCGGCCGCCACGTGCAGCGCGGTGATCATGGCACGCAGGTCGGAGGCGACAGGCGCCTGCCGGGCGAGCAGGTCACACACCCGCTCCTCGACGTGCCGGTAGAGGTCGTCGATCTCGGCATCCCGCTCGATGACCGTCTCGGCGGCCTGCCGGTCGGCGGTGAGCAGGGCCCGGGTGGCCTGGCGCATGGCAGCGCGGACGCCCTCCGCCATGTCCACCAGCAGTTGGCTGACGATCTGGAGGTCGGCCCGGAACTCGTCGCGCATCATCACGTCCTGTGGTCGGTCGCCGCCGACGGGTGCCGGCGCAGGGGTTGAGCAGGTGCGACGCCAACGGTAGGGCGCGTGGACGGATCCCGGATGAACCACGGTGAACGACGTCAGACGTGGGGGTGAACACTTCCGAAAGTGCGGGTGGTTCGTCCCGTTCTGTGTGGTAGCCAGGTTAACAATGACCCTACGATCGCCGGGTGGAGTGGGCGGTGGCGGTCGTGGTGGCCGTGGCGTTGGCGACCGGACTGGTCGTCGGCCTCCTGCTGCCCCGGTTCCTGCCGGCGCGCGGCCGCTCCACGTCGACGGGCAGCGCGAGCTCCCGCTGGAGCAGGGGGAGGCCCGCGATAGCTGACGAGCAGCAGGCCGGGCTCGGCCGCCGGACGATCGATTCGCTCCGGGCCGGTGTCGTCGTACTGGACGACGACGACGTGCCCGTACTGATCAACCCGGCCGCCCGCGCGATGGGTCTGCTGCGTACCGGCAGCACCCCGGGCACGATCGCCGCGCACCCGTTGATCCGTACCCTCGCGGGCCAGGTGCGCCGCACCGGCGTGCGGCGCGAGATCGAGCTGGACCTGCCGCGGGGTCGCGACAGCGCGGGGGAGAACCCGCTCGGCGTGCACCTGCGGGCCATGGGTCTCGGGAACGGCTTCATCGCCGTGGAAGCGGTCGACGTGACCGAGTCGCACCGGCTCACCCGGGTTCGACGTGACTTCGTGGCGAACGTGAGCCACGAGCTCAAGACACCGATCGGCGCGCTCCAACTGCTCGCCGAGGCGCTGCTGGACGCCACCGAGCCGGCCGACGCCGCGGTTCCTGACCTCTCCGAGGACCTGGTCGCCGCCCGCCGGTTCGCCGAACGGATCCAGCACGAGTCGACCCGGCTGGGCCGGCTGGTGCAGGAGCTGCTGGAGCTGACCCGGCTCCAGGGCGCCGAGCCGCAGCCGCCGCCGGAGCCCGTCGCGCTCGACTGGGTGATCGCCGAGGTGGTCGATCGCACCCGCACCACGGCTGCCGCCCGTGGGGTCGAGGTGACTGTCGACGGCCAGCGCGGTCTCACCGTGTACGGCAGCGACAGCCAACTCGCCACGGCGGTGGCGAACCTGGTGGAGAACGCCATCAACTACTCGGGCGAGGACACCGCGGTGCGGGTCACCCTCCGCGGGGACGATGAACATGTCGAGGTCGCGGTCGCCGACCAGGGCATCGGCATCGCCCCGACGGACGTGGACCGGATCTTCGAGCGGTTCTACCGGGCCGACCAGGCCCGCTCGCGCGCCACCGGTGGCACCGGGCTCGGCCTCGCCATCGTCAAACACATCGCGAGCAACCATGGCGGTCGGGTGGAGGTGTCGAGCACTCTTGGGGGTGGATCGACGTTCACCCTACGGTTGCCCGCCAGCCCCCCTGACGACCTGCTGGCGACACTGCCGCCGGTTGGGATCGAGGCCGGTCCGGCCGAGCTTCGGCAGGTCTGACAGCAATGGAAAGGAAATCCCCCTTGAGCCGCGTTCTGGTGGTCGAGGACGAGGAGTCGTTCTCCGACGCCCTGTCGTACATGCTCCGTAAGGAGGGCTTCGAGGTCTCGGTCGCCGCGACCGGCACCGATGCCCTCACCGAGTTCGACCGAACCGGCGCCGACATCGTGCTGCTCGACCTGATGTTGCCCGAGATGTCGGGGACCGAGGTGTGCCGGCAGCTCCGGCAGCGCTCGGCCGTACCGATCATCATGGTCACCGCGCGGGACAGCGAGATCGACAAGGTGGTCGGCCTGGAGATCGGCGCCGACGACTACGTCACCAAGCCGTACTCTCCCCGGGAGCTGGTCGCGCGGATCCGCGCGGTGCTGCGCCGGCAGAGCCCGGAGGTGGCCGAGGCGGGCGCCCCGACGTTGGCAGCCGGCCCGGTCCGGATGGACATCGAGCGGCACGTGGTGACCGTCGAGGGTGGGGCGGTGCAACTGCCGCTCAAGGAGTTCGAGTTGCTGGAGCTGCTGCTGCGCAACGCGGGCCGGGTGCTGACCCGCGGCCAGCTCATCGACCGGGTCTGGGGCGCCGACTACGTCGGCGACACCAAGACGCTTGACGTGCACGTCAAGCGGCTGCGTTCCAAGATCGAGCCGGAGCCGTCGGCGCCGCGCTTCATCGTCACCGTTCGCGGTCTGGGGTACAAGTTCGAGCCGTGATCGGCCCAACCCGAAGGGGTCCACGCTCCGCGTGGGCCCCTTCGGGCTTGTCGGGGTCCGCTCAGCGGACGACCTTGAGATTGAAGTCGGCGGTGCCGAGCCGGCCGTAGAGCCGCAGCCACAGTGGCATCAGCATCTCGGTGCCCCGCGCGGTGGAGAGGTCACCGAGGTCGATCACGTCGGTGTGGCCGAAGCTGACGAGCAGCTCGGTGACGATCCGCTTCGCCTCCGCGTCGTCGCCGGAGACGAACACGCTGTGCGCGCCGTCGGCGAGCTGGCGCGGGCGCACCATCAGCTCGGCGGTCAGCGTGTTGAGTGACTTGACCACCTTGGCCTGCGGAAACTCCCGCTGGATCTGCTCGGCGAGGGAGTCGGTGTCCGGCACGGTCAGGGTGGGCGGGAAGCCTGCGCTGAAGTCGAGCGGGTTGGCGATGTCGAGCAGAACCTTGCCGGCCAGGTTCGCCGCGCCGGCCGCGGTGAGCGCCGGCAGGGAGCCGCTGCCACTTGTGGCGTTGACCACCAGCTCGGCGTCTGCGGCCGCGTCGGCCTGGGTTGCCAGGCCCACCTCGGGGTGCTCCGCGGCCCAGGCGGCGTAATCGCCGGCCAGGGTGGTCGCGACATCCCGCGTGCCGATGGTGACCTGATGGCCCAGCTCCGCAGCGCGGGCGCTGATGGTCCGGCCGACCGAGCCGGTGCCGAGAACTGCGATGCGCATGTCGATCAATCCTCCACTCGGGCGCGGAGTGGCGTCGCGCCGGTTGCGAGCAGGCTAACAGACAGGTCTGTCTGCCCGCTGCCCCTGGCGACTCCGAAGGTGGCGCGCTGCCCGGCCCGGCCCGGCCCGGCCCGGCCCGGCCCGTGCACGTTCCCGTTCCCGGCTTGGTCGATGCCCGGCCCGGCCCGCCCTGGCCCGTTCCCGGCCCATGCCCGGCCTGCCCTGGTCGATGCCCAGTCCGGCCCGTGCCCGTGCCCGGCCGTGCCCGTTCCCGTGCCCGTGCCCGTGCCGGGCCGTGCCCGTTCCCGTGCCCGTGCCGGGCCGTGCCCGTGCCGGGCCGTGCCCGTTCCCGTGCCGGGCCGTGCCCGTGCCGGGCCGTGCCCGTGCCCGTGCCCGTTCCCGTGCCCGTGCCCGTGCCCGTGCCCGTGCCCGTGCCCGTGCCGGGCCGTGCCCGTGCCCGTGCCCGTGCCGGGCCGTGCCCGTGCCCGTGCCCGGCCGTGCCCGTGCCCGTTCCCGTGCCCGGCCGATCCCGGCCGATCCCGGCCGGTGCGGCCGGTGCCGGCCGGGCATGCTGCGGTGCCTTTGGAGCTGATGCCGTAAACGAATCAGCTGTTGATCACAAGCAAGTCATCCGCCGTTGCTCGTGGAGCGGCCATCTGTCGTGGATCGTGGACCGGTCGTTCGGCGTGGGTCTTGGATCGGGCGCTCATTGTGGATCTTGGGTCGGTCGTTCGTCGTAGGTCTCGGATCAGGCCCTCATTGTGGATCTTGGATGTGCGATCCGATGGATGTCTCGGACGAATGATCTGCCGATGACGTCGGCGCTCTCAGCTCCAAAGGCGTTGCGACCCATGCTCCTGGCTGCTGGCGGCGGGGTGTTGCCGGCCTTGGAGGCAGCGAAGGCGCGCCCCTGGGGACGTGGGCCGGGTGCCGGGATCGCCGCGCCGGGCGAAGGGCTCGTCGGGGTCGGGCGGCCGCGCCGGGGCGAGGGGCTCGTCGGGGTCGGGCGGCCGCGCCGGGGCGAGGGGCTCGGACAGGGGCAGTAGACGGAGCTGTCTGTAGAATCGGCCCGCCACCAGCACGTCGAGGGAGTACCGATGCCTGCCCAGCGCACACCGGCCGGCTCGGCCCGGGACCGGATCCTGGAGACCGCGTTCCGGCTCTTCTACGCCCACGGGCCGCGCGGCGTGGGGGTGGACACGGTCATCGCCGAGTCGGGCGTGGCCAAGGCGACGCTCTACAAGCACTTCCCGCGCAAGGACGACCTGGTGCTGGCGTACCTCGACCGGGTCGACCAGGCGTGGTTCGGCGCACTGCGCGCCGCGGCCCGGGATGCCGGCGACGAGCCGCGCGACCAGTTGGTCGGGATGTTCGACGCGCTCGCCGGCGCCTGCCGGCGGGACGGCTACCACGGCTGCGCGTTCATCAACACGGCCGCCGAGTCGCCGACCGGCGGCGCGGTGCACGCCCGCACGGTCGAGCACAAGACAGTGGTCCGAGCCTGGGTGACGGAGCTGGCGCGGCAGGCCGGCGCGGCCGACCCGGAGCTGCTCGCCCGGCAGCTCACCCTGCTGCTCGACGGCGGGCTCTCCGGCGGTGTGCTGGACGGCGACCCGGTGATCGCCGACGCGGCACGGCGCAGCGCCCGCACCCTCGTCGACGCGGCGTTGCGCTGACGGGCGCTCAGCTAGAGATTGTCGGCGGGGTGCGGGGCGACCATGCCCTGCTTCACCCGGGCCGCGCACAGCTCGGCCAGGCGCTCGTACGCGGCGGCGCCGATCAGCGCGGTCAGCTCCGGCCCGTAGGACAGGTACATCGGCTCGGTGCCCACGTGGGCGTCCGTCGAGGAGGTGCACCACCAGTCCAGATCGTGCCCGCCGGCGCCCCAGCCGCGCCTGTCGAACTCGGACAGCGTGGAGACCAGCACCTTGGAGTTGTCGGGGCGCTTCACCCAGTCCTGGTCCCGCCGGATCGGCAGCTGCCAGCAGACGTCCGGCTTGTATTCCAGCGGGTGCACCCCGTCGCGCAGCGCCTGGGCGTGCAGCGCGCAACCTCCACCGCCCGCGAAGTCGGCGTCGTTGAGGAAGACGCACGGCCCGTCGGCGCCCTGGGTGGCGGTGCGGCGCGCCGGGTTCTTGCCGTCGATCGTGTCCTCGTCGGTCCAGTTCTTGAAACCGCGCCGGAAGTGCTGCCAGGTCGCCGGGGTGAGCCGTTTGACGGCGGTGCGGACGCGCTTCTCGTCGTCCGAGTCGGTGAAGAACGCCCCGTGTGAGCAGCAGCCGTCGGCCGACCGGCCGGCGATGATGCCGTGGCAACCCTGCCCGAAGATGCAGGTCCAACGGGACAGCAGCCAGGTCAGGTCGGCCCGGATCAGGTGGGTCTCGTCCGCTGGGTCGGCGAACTCGATCCACTCCCGGGGAAAGTCCAGCGCCACCTCGCGGCTGCGCGGGTCACCCGGGTCGTCCACCAGCACGCGGAGCTCCATCGTCACCCGGACCAGCGTACGCGCGGTGACGTCGGCAGGCCGGTGAGCCGCACGAACGTGTTGCACCTAGGGTCTTCACCATGCGACTGGGTGTCCTCGACGTCGGTTCCAACACGGTGCACCTGCTGGTGGTCGACGCGCACCACGGCGCGCACCCCTGGCCGGCGCACTCGGAGAAGGTCGTCCTTCGTCTCGCCGAGCAGATCGGCCCGGACGGCGCGTTGACCGAGGCCGGCTCGGACGGCCTGGTCAAGGCGGTCGGCATGGCCAAGGCGGCGGCCACGGGGCTGGAAGCCGACGACCTGATCGCGTTCGCCACCTCGGCGGTACGCGACGCCACAAACGCGGCCGACGTGCTCACCCGCGTCCGCGACGAGACCGGCGTACGCCTGGAGGTGCTCTCCGGCGCGGACGAGGCGCGGATGACGTTCCTGGCGGTGCGGCGCTGGTTCGGCTGGTCGGCGGGGCGCCTGCTGGTGCTCGACATCGGCGGCGGCTCCCTGGAGATCGCCGCCGGGATCGACGAGGACCCGGACGCGGCGATCTCGCTGCCGCTCGGCGCGGGCCGCCTGACCCGGGAGCGGCTGCGGGTCGACCCGGACAGCGCGACGCCGCCGTCCGCCGAGGCAGTCGACAAGCTGCGGGAGTACGTGGACGGCCGGCTGGACAAGGTGGTCGACCAGATGACCGAGGTGGGCTGGGGTCGGGCGGTGGCCACCTCGAAGACGTTCCGCACCCTGGCGCGACTGGCCGGCGCGGCGCCGTCCGGGGCCGGGCTCTGGGCGCGGCGCAGCCTGACCCGTGCCGGTCTGCGGCAGGTCATCGGCTTCATCCGGCACATTCCGCCCACCCAGTTGATGGAGCTGGAGGGGGTCAGCTCGGGTCGGGCCCACCAACTGCTGGCGGGCGCGGTGGTCGCCGAGGCGGTGATGCGCAGGCTCGACCTGGACTCGCTGGACATCTGCCCGTGGGCGCTGCGGGAGGGGGTCATCCTCCGCCGACTCGATCAACTCGAACCGATCTGACCGGGCTGCCGGGTTACGGCCGGTTTGCCGGCGCTCGTCCTGATGGCCCTACGGCAGCCGGGCTACGCTGGCTGACGTGACTTCCCGCGTTCCGGTGCTCCTGTCCAGCTCGTCGGTCTTCCCCGAGCCGACCGCGGCGGCGTTCCAGCTGGCCGCGGCGCTCGGCTACGACGGTGTCGAGGTGATGGTCTGGACCGACGTGGTCAGCCAGGACGCGGGCGCGCTGCGCGGCCTGTCGGCGCACTACGACGTGCCGGTGCTCTCCGTGCACGCGCCCTGCCTGCTGGTCACCCAGCGGGTGTGGAGCCCGGACCCGTGGCAGCGGCTGCGCAGGGCCGCCGAGCTGGCCGAGACGCTGGGAGCGCCGACGGTCGTGGTGCACCCGCCGTTCTCCTGGCAGCGCGACTACGCGCGTAACTTCGCCGAGGGGTTGGCCACGATCGCGGACCGCTTCAACGGCGTGCGCTTCGCTGTGGAGAACATGTACCCGGTGCGGATGGCGGGCCGGCAGTTCGTCCCGTACGTCCCCGGGTGGGATCCCACCGACGCGGGCTACCCGTCGTACACCCTGGATCTGTCGCACTGCGCGGCCTCGCACAGCGACCCGCTGGAGATGGCCGACCGGATGGGCGCCGGCCTGGCGCACGTGCACCTTGGCGACGGCACCGGTGAGGGCCGCGACGAGCACCTGGTGCCCGGTCGTGGCACACAGCCGTGCGGGGAGCTGCTCTCCTCGCTGGCGGGGCGTGGCTTCACCGGGTCGGTGGCGGTGGAGGTCGCCACCCGGGGCGCGAAGAGCCGCGCGGTGCGCGAGGCGGACCTGCGCGCCGCGTTGGAGTTCGCCCGGCAGCACCTGCCCGCGCAGTCACCTGTCGACGTCTGACCCCACCCGGCGAGCGGTCAGCTCACCGGGGTGAGCGACTCGGTGGTCGCGGTGGGCTGCGGGGCGACCGGCAGCTGCTCGCCGATGGCGGCCCGCTTGCGGGCACGGTGCGCCGCAACGTGGGAGCGGGTGGCGCAGCGCTCGGAGCAGAACCGCCGGCAGCAGTTGGACGACGTGTCCAGGTAGACGTTGCCGCACCGCTCGTCGGCGCAGACTCCGAAGCGTGCGCTGCCGTACTCGCAGAGCCACACCGACAGCCCCCAGACCGCGCCGGCCAGGTATTCGGCGCTCACCGACGCGCCCCGGCTGGTCACGTGCATGTGCCAGTCGCTGGAGTCGTGTCCGGAGATGCGCGGCTGGACCGGGAACGCCTCGAGCAGCGCGTTCAGCTCGGTCACCGCCTGGGCGTCGCGCCCCGAGGTGCCGTACTCGAAGACGTCGCGGAGCCGCTTCTGCGCCCGCCGGAAGATCGCGACGTCGCGGTCGGCGACCTCGTCGCGCATCCAGGCGTTGTCGTCGGGAAAGAGGGCCCGCAGGTCGTCGAGGTCGTCCAGGCGGGCGTTGACCAGGTCAACACCGGTCCGGGCGTACGCGTCGAAGTTCACGCCCCCAACGGTAGACGACTCACGGGGTGCGCGGCGCGTCGATGTAGTGCGGCAGGAACCGCGCGTAGCCGTCGGTGATCAGACTCGCGCTCTCCCGCACGCCCACCCCGGCCGACTCGCCGTCGACGATCCAGCTGCCCAGCACCGTCCGGTTGCCGGCGAACTGCGGCAACGCCCGGAACTCCTGGTAGCACCAGCCCTCGTCGCCGTAGATCCCCGGGTTGGTGATCTCCTGCTCGGCGGTGACGATGCGTACCGAGCCACCCTCCCGGCCGAGCAGCGGCTTGGCCACGTACTCGCGCATGCCGCGCGGCGAGTCGAGGTACGCCGGGAGCAGGTACTCGTGGTCGGGGTACAGCTCCCAGAGGATCGCGAGCAGCGCCTTGTTGGACAGCAGGAGCTTCCAGGCCGGCTCGATCCAGGTGGTCGGGGTGCCCGGGGCCAGGGCGGGCGGCCCGTACGGCTCGGCCAGCATCCACTCCCACGGGTAGAGCTTGAAGCAGGTGGTCACCGGCTGGTCGTCGGCGTCGACGAAGCGCCGGCCGTCCCAGCCGATCTCCTGGATGGGTTGCAGCTCGACGCTCAGGCCGGCCTGCCGGGCGGTCTCGGCGAGGTAGCCGGCCGTCATGTGGTCCTCGCCGGACTCCTCCTCGTTCGACCACAGCACGTGGACCAGGGGGTCGTGCAGCCCGGCGCCGATCTTTGCCCAGGCACCGACCAGCCGCTCGTGCAGGCTGTTCCACTGGTCCAGCTCGGGGCGGGTCTGCTCCAGCCAGTACCACTGGATGATGCTCGCCTCGACAAGCGCCGTGGGCGTGTCCGCGTTGTACTCAAGCATCTTCGGCGGCCAGGTGCCGTCGTACGCCAGGTCGAACCGCCCGTAGAGGGTGGGTGGCGCCTCCCGCAGCGACCGGGCGACCGCCTCGGCCGCCCAGGCGGGGATGCCGAACTCGGCGTACCGGCCCTGGGTCACCACGTGCTCGGCGGCGGCCACGGACATCCGGTGCAGCTCCTCGGTGGCCTCCTCCAGCCGCAGCACCTCGTCGAGGTCGAAGGCGTACGCGGCGGTCTCGTCCCAGTACGACATGATCCCGCCGTCGGGCAGTTCGGTGTCGACGTACACCAGACCCTGCGCGCGGATGGTGGCGTCCCAGTCGGGCCGGGGCGGCACGGACTCGCGGCGCATGTCAGCCGCCGCAGGAGGCGAGGTGGGTGCCGAACCCGCCGCGCTCGGGCAGGGCGGCGGTCGTCGGTTCGCCGGCTGCGCGCCCCGCGACGGGGGCGGACACCCGCATCGCCAGCGCGACCGTGTCACCGCCACCGACCGGCCCGAGGGCGCAGTCGTCATCGTCGTCGTCCGAGGTCATGTTGCAGCCGGAGAGGGCGAGCGCGAGAGCGGTGAGCGCGCCGAGCTGCACGGAGGCCGACCGGAGGCGGCGGGGGCGTTGGTCCACGGGATCGTTGTAGCCGATCGACGCCAACACCGCAGCCCCGGCCGCCCCCCGGCGGGGGTCCTGGCAGGGGCGATACGCTCGGCTCATGCTCCGTTCCGTCATCCTCGCCGCCTCCCGGTCATCCCAGGTCGAGCGGCTCGTCGCGACCGCCCCGTACACCCGGGACGTCGTTCGCCGGTTCGTCGCCGGCGCCTCCACCGACGACGCGTTGCGCGCGACCCGCGGGCTCGTCGACGACGGTCTGGCCGTCACCCTCGACCACCTGGGCGAGGACACCGTCCGTCCCGAGCAGGCCACGGCCACCCGGGACGAATACCTGAAGCTGCTGAAGATGCTCTCCGGCGCGGGGCTCACCCCGGCGGCCGAGGTGAGCGTGAAGCTCTCCGCGCTCGGCCAGATGTTCGACGAGCAGTTGGCGTACGACAACGTGCGGGCGATCTGCGCGGCCGCCGACGCGGCGGGCACCACCGTCACCCTGGACATGGAGGACCACACCATCACCGACTCGACGCTGGAGGTGCTGGCCAAGCTGCGCAAGGACTTCCCGTCGACGGGCGCGGTGCTCCAGGCGTACCTGCGGCGCACCGAGTCGGACTGCCGTGAGCTGTCCTCCGCCGGCTCGCGCGTGCGTCTGTGCAAGGGCGCGTACCGGGAGCCGGAGTCGGTGGCGTACCAGTCGGCCCGCGAGGTGGACAAGTCCTACGTCCGCTGCCTGAACATCCTGATGTCCGGCGACGGGTACCCAATGCTGGCGACCCACGATCCGCGGATGATCGCGATCGGCGAGGACCGGGCCCGCTGGTTCGACAGGGGGCCGGAGCGTTTCGAGTTCCAGATGCTCTACGGCATTCGCCCCGAGGAGCAGGCCCGGCTGGCCGGCGAGGGCTACACGGTGCGCACCTACGTCCCGTACGGCGACCAGTGGTACGGCTACCTGATGCGTCGGCTCGCCGAGCGCCCGGCGAACCTGGTCTTCTTCGGGCGTGCGCTGGTCTCCAAGAAATAACAGGGCTTGACGGGGTTGGCTAGTTGGCTTAGCTTTATGGCTATGACAGCTAGCCAGGTGCGGCGGGACGGCGGACACATCGCCTACGAGGTGCACGGCGACGGCCCACTTGTCGTCCTCGCGCACGGCATGGGCGAGAACAGGGCGAGCTTCCGGCACCTCGTGCCCCTGCTGGTGGCCACCGGTCACCGAGTCGCCTCGGTCGACGTACGCGGGCACGGGGAGTCCAGCGTCGGCTGGCCCTCGTACGCCCCGGCGGAGGTCGGCGCCGACCTGCTGGCCGTCGTCCGTCACCTCGACGCCGGGCCGGCCGTGCTGGTCGGCAGCTCGTCCGCCGCCGCGGCGGTGGTCTTCGCCGCGACCGACGCGCCCGAGCTGGTCTCCGGCATCGTGCAGATCGCGCCGTTCGTCGGCCAGCCGAAGCTCAACCCGCTGCTGCGGGCGGCGATGGGAGCCGTGCTGCGCAGTCCACGACTGTTCGGGATGTTCCACAAGACCCTGTTCCCGGTGCACCGACCGGCCGACGACGCGGCGTACCGCCTGTCGATGGTGGCCAACCTGCGCGAACCCGGCCGGATGGCCGCGACGCGCGGCGTGATCGCGCCGGTCGAGCCGCACTGGACCGCCCGCGCGCCGCAGGTACGCCAACCGGTGCTGGTGCTGATGGGCACCAAGGACCCGGACTTCCCCGACCCGGGCGCCGAGGCGCGGGCGGCCCGCCGGCTCTTCCGCGTCGCCGAGGCTCGGATGATCGCTGAGGCCGGGCACTACCCGCACGCCGACCGGCCGCAGGCCACCGCCGACGAGCTGGCGGGTTTCCTGGCGGTGTGTGCGGGTGCCTAGGGCAGGGCTCAACCAGCAGACCGTGGTGCGGGAGGCCGCCCGGCTGGCCGACGAGGTCGGCTACCAGCAGCTCACCCTCGCCGCGCTGGCCAGCCGGCTCGGCGTCGCGCTGCCCAGCCTCTACAAGCACATCCGCGGGGCGGACGCGCTCACCCAGAAGCTCGCCGCGCTGGCCAGCGCCGAGCTGGCCACCGAGCTGACCACGGCGGCCGCCGGCCGCTCGGGTGGGGACGCGCTGCGAGCGATGGCGGACGCGTACCGCGCCTACGCCCATCGGCACCCCGGGCGCTACCCCGCCACCCAGCGGGTGCCCGACCCGTCCGACCCGGAACACGTCGAGGCGGGCGAACGCGCGGTCGGCGCCATCTTCGCGGTGCTGCGCGGCTACGGACTCACCGGCGACGACGCGGTGGACGCGACCCGAGCGCTGCGCAGCGCACTGCACGGTTTCGTCACCCTGGAGGCCGCCGGTGGCTTCGGCCTGCCGCGCGAGGTCGACCGCTCGTACCACCAGTTGGTCGCCGGCCTGGACGTGGCATTCCGCTCCTGGCCGGCTCGCGGAGCCTGACCCGGTCCGATCGGCCCGGGTCGGCCTCGCCCGATCCGGCAATTGGTCGTACCCTTCGGCGGGTGACTGACGGGGTGCAGCAGCCGGCACCGCGGCGGCTCTGGCCGCTGTGGACCGTGCTCGTCGTGGTGGTCCTGCTGCTGGGCTGCGGCCTTCCGGCGGCGCTGGTCGTCGGTGCGGTCCGCGAGGCCGGCGGCCGGGCCACGCTCAGCCGGGCCGGCGCCACCGCGACCGACGACCCGGCCACCGCCGTCGCCCGGGGGCTGTCCGACCGGATGACCGCGCAGCTCCGGCGGCAGTCCACGGCGCTGCTCGGCGGCGACCGGGCCGGCTTCCTCGCCGTCGCCGACCCCACCACACACCCCGACCTGCGCCGCCGCTACGCCGCACTGCGCGCCCTCCGGGTCACGGTGTGGCGGGCCGAGCCGAGTGGCCTGCCCGTACCTGTCGTCGGCAGGCCGGGCGAGTGGCGGCTGCTGGTGCGCTTCCAGTACTGCTTCGTCTCCCCAGGCTGCCGACCGAGCCCGGTGCTGATCGGCACCCGCTGGCGAGAGAACGGCGAGCAGCCCCGACTGGTCGCCCTGGAGGAGTCCAAGTCCGCCGAGACCGGCACCCGACCGTGGGAGATCAGCGAACTGGCCGTGGCGGTCGGGGCGCGGACCATCGTCGCCACCACGCCGGCGCTACGCGGCAAGCTGCCCACCCTGCTGGCTCAGGCGGAGGCGGCGGCAACTGTTGCCGACACCTACGCCGTGACCGGCTCGCCCCCGGACCGCTACCGGATCTTCTACGCCGGCCGGGCGGAGTGGCAACGCTGGTACGGCGGCGGACGCCCACAGTGGACCGGCGGCTACGCGGTGACCGTGGGCGGCGGCCACCACGAGGTGGTGCTCAACGCCGACGGGCTGCCCAGCAGCGGCACCGACGACCTGCTCCGGCACGAGCTGACCCACGCCGCCTCACTGCCCGAGCGCGGTTACCCCGGCAAGACGACCTGGTGGCTGGTCGAAGGGCTGGCCGAGTTCGCCGGCTCGGGCGGTCAGCCGGTCGACAGGTACGAGGGGCTCGCGGAGGTGCGCAAGCTGGTCCGGGGCGGTTGGGACGGCCGACTGGAGGGCGTCACGCCCGCCGACGACGCCTCCGCCGAGCGGGTCGGTGGCAGCTACGGCGTCGGCTACCTCGCCGTCCGCCACCTCGTCGACCGGTTCGGCCCGGAGCGGCTGCTGACCTTCTTCAAGGCAGTGGTGCACGAGCGCAAGGCAGTCGACGCCGCCGCCGAGCAGGCGTTCGGGGAGCAGTGGTCCACGTTGCACGACGAGTGCGTGGCGTACGTCCGCGCCACCGCCGCCTGACCAGCGCGACGGGACGCGTGCCGGTGCGCCGTACGATCGATGGGTGCGCCGCCCCGACCTGCCGCGGCCCGCAAGCACCACGCGGCCCCGCCTGCTCATCGCCCTGACCGCCGTCGCCGTCCTCACCGCCACCACCGCCGCGTCCTGCGGCGACGACCAGCCGCCGGTAGCGCTCGCCTCGGCGGCCCGTAACCCGGTCAGCGAGGTGATCGACGCGCCCGCCACGGTGACCGCCCGAGCCGCCGCCACCCTGACCGCGCCCGCCGACGGCACCCTCGCGAGCCTGCGCGTCCAGCCTGGACAGCGGGTGAAGCGCGGTCAGGTGCTCGCCGTGGTCGCGTCCCCGTCGGCCCAGGCCCGGCTGCGCCAGGCGAAGGAGGCGCTGGACGCGGCCAAGCGCGCCGGTCGGGGTGTCTCCACAGGCAACCTGAGCAGCAGCCGGCGGGGCACCGACAAGGCGGCCGAGGAGGCGTTCGACGCCGCCCGCGAGGCCGCCGGCAAGATCGCCGACCCGCAGTTGCGCGACGCGCTGCTGAAGCAGGTGACGTCCGCGCAGCGGCAGTACGCCGCCGCCGCGCGCAGCGCCGACGCTGCCGTCCGCGCGGTGCAGCGGGGGATCAGCGGGCTCAACTCCGCGGTCGGCTCGCTCTCCGCGGCGCAACGGCTCCAGGCCCAGCAGGCGTACGACCTGGCGAAGGCGACCGTCGCCGCGCTGACCCTGCGCGCACCGGTCGCCGGGGTGGTGCAGCCCGGCGGCACCCGGGCTGGCAGCGGTGCCAACGGCGGCCTGGCCGGCTTGTTGGAGCAGGCTGGCGGGGCCGGGATCGACCCGTCCGCGCTGGCCCCCGCCCAGGGCGGCCCTCCCGCCGGGGTCGACGACGCGGTCGCGGTCGGCGGTCAGGTCACCGCCGGCACGCCGGTGCTGACAGTGGTGGACACCGGGCAGTTGGGGTTGCTCGCCGACGTGGACGAGACGGACGTGTTGCTGGTCAAGGCCGGTGTGAGCGCCACCGTCGAGTTGGACGCGGTGACCGGTGCCAGCTACGACGCCACGGTCCGGTCCGTCGACGTGCTCCCCACCAGCTCCGCGCAGGGCGGCGTCACCTATCGGGTACGCCTCACGCTGGGCGCCGGGAAGCTGGCCGAGGACACGCCCGCCCCGACGCCCCGCCCCGGTATGAACGCGATCGTGCACCTGCGCGTACGCGAGGCCGACGACGCGGTGACCGTTCCCGCCTCGGCGGTGTTCTCCGCCGACGGCCGGGACGCGGTGTGGGTGGTCCGCGACGGCAAGGCGGACCGGGCACCGGTGACAGTGGGCGTCCAGGGGTCCGACCTGGTGCAGATCCTCAACGGGGTCCAGGCCGGCGACCGGGTCGTGGTGCGCGGCACCGACCAGGTGCGCGACGGCCAGGAGGTCCGGTGACCGGACCTGCCGGCGACCGCTCGGAAGCCGTGTCGGCGGGGGCGCGTGTCGCGGCGATCGAGGCGGTGGACGTGTCCCGGACGTACCAGCTCGACGGGGTGTCGGTCCAGGCCCTGCGCGGGGTCTCGTTGACGGTGCGGCCCGGTGACTACGTGGCTTTGGTGGGGCCGTCCGGCTCGGGCAAGTCCACGCTCATGCACCTGCTGGGAGGGCTGGACCGACCGACGGGTGGCCGGCTGGTGATCGGCGGGCGGGACGTCAACACCCTCTCCCCGCCGGAGATGGCAGCCCTGCGCAACGAGACCATCGGGTTCGTCTTCCAGGCGTTCCACCTGCTGCCGCGTACCTCGGCAGTGGAGAACGTGGCGTTGCCCCTGGTCTACCGGGGTGTGTCGGCGCGGCAGCGCCGGGATCGGGCGGCGGCGATGCTGGGTCGGGTCGGTCTCGGGCACCGCCTGGACCACCGGCCCAACCAGATGTCCGGTGGCGAGCAGCAGCGCGTCGCCATCGCCCGCGCCCTGGTCACCGAACCCACTGTGCTGCTGGCCGACGAGCCGACCGGCAACCTGGACAGTGTGACAGGCGCGGCGGTCCTGGAGCTGCTGGAGCGGTTGAACGCGGAATCCGGGGTGGCGTTGGTGATGGTCACCCACGACCAGGAGGTGGCGGCTCGGGCCGCCCGCCGGATCACCATGCGCGACGGTGTGGTGGTGGCGGACAGCTCCGCCGACCCTCATGATCGACCGCTGTCCGTCGATCACGGTCGACCTGAGACACTGGTCCCCGCTCCCAGCGCGGAGCCCCGGTCCGTTTCCGGAAGCGGCCCGGGGCACCCGTCCGGTGGCTCCGGTGGCGCCGCCGGAGCCACCGGGCGCCTTCCGCGCGATGCCGACCCGCGCGATGCCGACCCGCGCGATGCGCGCCGCGCGGCTGCGGGTGAGCGCGCAGCTGAGCGACCCGGGGGCGCGGCGTGAGGGTCGCCGAGGCGTGGCGGGTCGCGCTGGACGCGCTACGGGCGAATCGGCTGCGCAGCTCGCTCACCATGCTCGGCGTGATCATCGGGGTGGCCTCGGTGGTGCTGCTGGTCGCCATCGGCACCGGCACCAAGCAGAAGGTGGAGCAGCAGGTCGAGGGGCTCGGCTCCAACCTGCTGCTTGTCGTCCCCGGCAAGATCGAGGTGGGCACCGCGCCTGTCGTCTCGCCGCTGACGCTCAAGGACGTGGACGCGGTCTCCCGGGTCGTCGGCGATCCCCAGCGGGTAGCGGTCACCGTCGCCTCCGGGGCGACCGCACGGGCCGGCGCCCGCTCCGACTTCACCACCGTGCAGGGCGTGCTGGAGACCACCCCGACGGTGTTCACCCGGTCGCTGGCCCGGGGCCGCTACCTCACCGGCACGGACGTGGACACCAGCCGGCGGGTCGCGGTCCTCGGTGACTCGGTGGCCCGCGCGTTGTTTCCCGACCGCGATCCGCTGGGTCAGCAGGTGACCCTCGCCGGGGTGCGGTTCCGGGTCATCGGCGTGTTCGCGCCCCTCGGGCAGAGCCTCGGCGTCGACCGGGACGACGAGGTGCACGTGCCGGTCACCGCCGCGCAGCGGCTGTGGGGCACCCAGCGGGTGGACGGCATCGCCGTGAAGGCGCCGGACCGGGAGCGGATCGACGAGCTGGGCGAGCGCATCGTCGCCGAGCTGAACCGCCGCCACCCGGACACCGAGTTCAGCGCGGTCACGCAGCAGCAGATCCTCGGTGTGCTCGGCGACATCCTCGGCGTGCTCACCGGCGTGCTGGCCGCGATCGCCGGGATCTCGCTGCTCGTCGGCGGGGTCGGCGTCTCCAACATCATGCTGGTGAGCGTCCGGGAGCGGACCCGGGAGATCGGTCTGCGCAAGGCGGTCGGCGCCCGACCCCGCGACATCGGCGTGCAGTTCCTGCTGGAGGCGGTGCTGCTCACCACGATCGGCGGGTTGACCGGGATGGCGCTGGGCGTGGGCACCGCCCTGCTGGTGGACGCGTTGTCCCCGATCCCGGCGGCGATCACCTGGTGGTCGTTGGCGCTTGCCTTCGGGGTGTCGGCGGCGGTGGGCATCGTCTTCGGGGTGGTTCCCGCGCAGCGCGCCGGCCGGCTCGACCCGGTGGTGGCGCTCCGCGCCGAGTGAGACCCGCCCGAGCCAACCGGACGACCGACGCAGGCGGGGAGATAGCGGGAGCACGGATCGGGTGAACCGACGATCCAGGCATGATCAGTTGTACGAAGGGATCGCGCCGGTCACAGCCGCCCCGCTACCGTACTGGTAACACGCGCGTCGCCGCCCGGCCCGGAGCATCCGTCGGGTTGGCACGCGCCGGGCATGGGATGGGTCGGTGAGCCATGGCCGGGTCGCAGTCCGATGGACGGCTGTCGGAGGTCAAGTTCCTGACCGTCGCGGAGGTGGCGACGGTCATGCGGGTGTCGAAGATGACCGTCTATCGCCTCGTGCACAGCGGTGAGCTCACCGCTGTCCGGGTGGGGCGGTCGTTCCGGGTGCCCGAGCACGCGGTGCACGAATACCTGCGGGGCGCGTTTCAGGAAACCGCCTGAGCCACCGGTCCGCCGATCGAGTGCCACGTAGGCGGCATGGACGGGGGCGCGTTGGTCCTGCTGACGCTCTCCGGCTACCCTGGAGCCCGACCGAGACCCCACCGGTGCGCCCCGCCACCCAGACCGGTCCGGTCCGTTGTCCGCATGCGGTCGCCGTCGCCACCTGCGTGGTGTCATCCGGCCCGCCCCGCACGTTGTATCGAAAGGCTGTCGTATGGGCTCGGTGGTCAAGAAGCGCCGTAAGCGCATGGCTAAGAAGAAGCACCGCAAGCTGCTGCGCAAGACCCGCGTCCAGCGTCGCCGTCTCGGCAAGTGATCGTCGCCGGGCGCAGCCCGGCACTTCGACGTCACTTGCCAAACAGTCGACCTTCGGAGGCTCAGGTGATCAGGCCGTGGTTCTCCCGGCTCGATCCCCCCTGTCGGCGTAGGTACGTCAGATGACCCCCGGTAGCACCTCAGGTGCTCCGGGGGTCGTCGTCGTCACCGGGGTCGGCCGGTACCTGGGCGCGCACGTGGCGGCCCGGCTGGCCGCCGACCCCCGCATCGAGCGGGTCATCGGCGTGGACGCGCCGGAGCCGGGCGCCGAGTTCACCGATCTGCTGGACCGGGTCGAGCGGATTCGCGTCGACCCGGGGTCGCTCGGCGGGCTCCTCGCCGACCTGGAGGTCGACGCGGTTGTTCACCTCGCGTTGGTGAGCGCCCCCGACCAGCAGCACGGCGGCCGGTCGGCCATGAAGGACCAGAACGTCATCGGCACCATGCAACTGCTCGCCGCCTGCCAGCGGGCGCCCCGCCTGCGCAAGCTGGTGGTCCGGTCGTCGACAGCCGCGTACGGGGTGTCGTTCCGCGATCCGGCGGTGTTCACCGAGGAGACCGAGCCGCGCGAGGTGCCGCGCGGCGGTTTCGGCCGCGACATCCTCGACGTCGAGGGGTACGTTCGCGGTTTTCGCCGCCGTCGGGCCGACGTGACCGCGACGGTGCTGCGCTTCGCCCCGTTCATCGGTTCGACAGCCGACACGACGTTGACGCGCTACTTCGCGCAGCCGTTCGTGCCGACCGTCTTCGGCCGCGATCCCCGGTTGCAGTTCCTGCACTTCGACGACGCGTTGGAGGTGCTGCACCTGTCGATCGTGGAGGATCACCCGGGCACCTACAACGTCGCCGGTCCGGGGGTGCTCTCGTTGTCCCAGGCGATCCGGCGGGCCGGTCGGGTGGCCGTGCCGGTGCTGGAGCCGGGTCTCTCCGGCGCCGCGGCGCTGGCCCGCACCATGGGCTTCGGCCGCTACGGCCTGGACCAGGTCGATCTCTTCGTGCACGGGCGGGTCGTCGACACCACCCGCCTGGAGCAGGAGTACGGCTTCACACCCCGCTCCACCGCCGCCGCGTTCGACGACTTCATCCGCGCCCACCACGGTGGGGTGGTGCTCAGCCGGGGTCAGTTGGCCGCCGCCGAACAGTTGGTTCTGGACGGCATCCGGCAGGTCCGAGCAGCCGTGCGGGAGCGGACGCTGTGAGCGCGAGGAGTGAGCCGGTCTTGCGAGCCCCGCAGTCGCGAACCGAGGTTGACGCTGTGAGCGCGAGGAGTGAGCCGGTCTTGCGAGCCCCGCAGTCGCGAACCGAGGTTGACGCTGTGAGGGCGAGGCGTACGCCTGTCGTGCCCGTCGCCGAGGTGCCGTCGTGACCGGGCCGGTGCAGGGGCGTGAACCGGCGGGTCTGGGGCCGTTCGACGTACCGCCGGGGCCGCCCGTGCCGGACGCGGAGCCGGCGCGGCGCAACGGCCACCGACCGGCGAGCCGGCTCGCGCCCGCCGCGACGCCGGGCGACGAGGTCGACACCGCGACCGACGACCCGCCGACCGCGAGCGACGACCCGACCGCCGACGAGGTCCGCGCGGCGACCGGCGAGCCGGCGAGCGCGGGCGTCCCGCACAGCGGCGGCGGTCCGGCGGTGCCGGATCGGCCCGGGGACCAGTGGGACCGCCGGGTCGCGAACGGGCTGGCGTTCCTGCGTCGGCGGTTGGCCGGTGACTACGAGGTCGACGAGTTCGGGTTCGACCCGGAGCTGACCGACGCTGTCTTCCACCCGCTGCTGCGGCTGCTCTACCGGGACTGGTTCCGCACCGAGGTCAGCGGGGTCGAGCACGTTCCGGTCGACGGGCCCGCGCTTGTGGTCGGTAACCACTCGGGCACCGTGGCACTGGACGCGTTGATCCTCTCGGCGGCCCTGCACGACAAGCACCCCGCCCACCGCTACCTGCGCCTGCTCGGCGCAGACCTGGTCTTCCGGATGCCGGTAGTGTCGGAGATCGCCCGCAAGACCGGCGGCACGGTGGCCTGCAACCCGGACGCCGAGCGGCTGCTCGGCGGTGGCGACCTGGTCGGCGTGTTCCCCGAGGGGTTCAAGGGCATCGGCAAGCTCTACGCCGACAGGTACAAGCTGCAACGGTTCGGTCGCGGCGGCTTCGTCTCGGCGGCGCTGCGCACCGGCACGCCTATCGTCCCGGTCGCCATCGTCGGCGGCGAGGAGATCTATCCGATGCTCGCCGACATCAAGCCCCTGGCGCGGCTGCTCAAGCTCCCATACTTCCCGGTCACGCCGACGTTCCCCTGGCTCGGGCCGCTGGGCATGGTGCCGTTGCCCAGCAAGTGGCTTATCGAGTTCTGCCCGCCGATTCCCACCGCGCATCTGACCGACTCGGCGGACGATCCGCTTGTCGTCTTCAACCTGGCCGACCAGGTGCGGGAGACCATCCAGCAGACCTTGCACTCGCTGTTGGAACGGCGGCCGGACCCGTTCGGCCCCTGAGTCAGCCGGCGCGACGGCGGCGTTGCAGGGCCAGGCCGGCGGTGACCGCGCCGGCAACCAGGCCGGCCGCCGCCGTCGACGGTACGGCGATCTTGACGGCCCGACGGCCGGTGCGGAAGTCCCGTACCTCCCAGCCGTGCTGGCGGGCCTGGCGCAGCAGGGCGCCGTCCGGGTTGACCGCCACCGCCCGGCCCACGGCGGAGAGCAGCGGCAGGTCGTTGGCCGAGTCGCTGTAGGCCGCGCAGCGGCTCAGGTCCAGCCCTTCCACGGCGGCGAGCTGCGTGACCGCCTCGGCCTTCGCCGGCCCGTGCATGAGGTCGCCCACCAGCCGCCCGGTGTACGCCCCGGCCCGCACCTCGGCCACCGTGCCGATCGCACCGGTCAGGCCGAGTCGGGTGGCGATCACCCGGCCGATCTCCACCGGGGCGGCGCTGACCAGCCACACGCGCTGACCGGCGTCGAGGTGACCCTGGGCGAGCTGCCTGGTGCCGGCCCAGATCCGGGGCGCCATCAGCTCGTCGAAGATCTCCTCCGAGAGGCGTTCCACGTCGTCCACCCGCCAGCCCTCGACGAAGGCCAGCGCGGTCTCCTTCGCCTGGGACATGTCGCCGGCGTGCTCGCGGGCGAGCAGCCGGAACCGGAGCTGCTGCCAGGCGAAGCGGGCCAGGTCGGCGGTCGTGAGGTAGTTCCGGGCGGCGAGCCCGCGGGCGAACCAGTAGATCGACGCGCCCTGCATCATCGTGTTGTCGACGTCGAAGAACGCCGCGGCGGCCCGATCCGGCGCGGGTGGGGTCACCGGCGCAAGCTCGGTCTCCGCCCACCCGGCGGTGTGACCCAGGGCGTCGGTGCTGACCGTCACCTTGCGGCTCACGCGACTCCCTCCTCACCAGGTACGACGGATGCCTCCAGCGAGGGTAGCCGGAGCGCACGGTCGAACGGCCGGGCCACAGGGAACTGTGGTCCGGCCGGTCAGGCGTGCGGTATGGGAGTACCGGGCGGGTGGGTCAGCGCTCGCCGGGACAGGTGGTCGGTGTGGGCCCGAGCGCGTCACTGCCGGTCGGAGCGGGCAGGTCGCAGGCGATCGCCGCGCGCACCGAGTCCGAGCGCTCCCGGATGGTGTCCAGCAGGGCCAGGGACCGCCGGGTCCGTTCCCGGTCGGCCCGGCCGGCACCGTCGAGCAGGTTGGTCACCGCCCGACGTTGGCTGGTGACGAACGTGTTGACCGTGTCCAGGCTGGCCGGGTCGGCCCGCTGGACGGCGGCGGCGGTGAGCAGGCGAATGCCCTGCCGGGTGTCGGCGTCCATGTCGTCGAGGACGGCGCTGTAGCCGATGCGGTCACCGCGCAGTTCGGCGGCTTCGCCGAGCCTGGTCCGGGCGAAGTCCAGGAACAGTTGGCCGCGGCTGATGTCCGAGCTGGCCAGGGCGAGCTGGGCTCGCTCGGTGGAGCGCTTCATGCCGTACAGCGCGTCGCCGGGGACGGCGTTCTCGCTGGCGGCGGAGATCCCGGAGACGGCGATGGCACCGGCGGCGATGCCGACCAGGATCGCGCCTCGGGCGCGGGCCCGTCGGGCGGTGACCGCGGGTAGCAGGGAGCCGCGGCTCCCTGCTGCGGCCCGCGGGGCAGCCGGCTCGGTGGTCGCCGGGGTGGTGCCCATCCCCTCGCGCTCGGCGGTGGCGAGCAGCATCGCTCGCAGGCCGGTGCGGAAGTCGGGGTTCACCTCGGCCGTGGGGGGATCGACGCTGAGTCGCTGGCCCACTGCGACGAGCGGTGCCAGCTGGCTGTCCACTCGGGACCGCACGTGGTGCCGCCGGCCGCCGTTGGCCTCGTCGAGAAGCTGCGCGAAGCGCTCGGCGCGCCGGCGGGAGAAGAGGATGTCGTCCACCGCAGGCACCTCCTCTCGCTGGTCACGGCCGGTCGGCCGCCATCGTTGCCAGCGACCGGGCGGCTCTGTGACACCACTGAGGTGAGGCCCCGCCCGGCGTGCCGGTCGGACCTCGGTGCCCCGGGCCTGCCGGGACAACCACCGGTCGCACCCGGAGAAACGCGGCGGACCGTGCACGGGTTACGGGCCGGGCGGGGCGGAAATCACACAAAGTGATCGACGTCACCGGGCATGACCCACCCTGAGCTGCCCGGACATTGATCGACGTCCGTCGGTTCCCGCAGCGAGAATCACGGTTGGAAGCCGTCGGGCAGGAGTCGGGCGAGCGCGCGGACGGCACGGTACTGCAGGGCCTTGATGGCACCCTCGTTCTTACCCATGGTCCGGGCGGTCTCGGCGACCGAGAAGCCCTGGAGGAACCGGAGCACGATGCACTCCTGCTGCTCCGGGTTGAGCTGCTTGACGGCGGTGAGCAGGGCGACGTTCGTGATGTGTTCGACAACTGCGGCTTCCGGGCTGCCCTCCGGGCCCCGGTCCTCGCGGTCGGCGTCGAGCACGTCGCCGGTGGTGACCTCCAGCCGGTACCGGCCGGACTTGAAGTGGTCCGCCACCAGGTTGCGGGCGATGGTCACCAGCCAGGCGCCGAGATCGCGGCCCTGCCAGGTGAAGCTGCCGATCCGCTTGAGGGCGCGCAGGAACGTGTCCGAGGTGAGGTCCTCGGCGAGCTGGCGGTTACCGACCCGGAAGTAGACGAACCGGAAGACGGTGTCGACGTACCTGTCGTAGATGAGGCCGAACGCCTCGGATTCGCCCGCCTGCGCCCGCTCGACGAGCGTCCAGACCTCGGTGGCCGGGTCGGACGGGTCCGGGCGGCTGGGGAAGCCGGTCGAGGTGATCGGGGGGGTCGGGGTGTCGGCCGGGACCGCCGGGATCACCGCCGTCTCGCCTGCCGCCGGATCGGTGACGGGCGTCGGCGCGTCGCCGACCCGACGGCCCTGGGAGGGCATGGTCGGCCGGGCCGGCGCGGCGACACGGCCACCGGTCGGCATCGCGTTGCCACCGGGGGCCGCCGGTCTTGGTGGGGGCTCGTTGGTGTGCGGGCGGTTGCGGGTCCGCTGGGCCGCGTTGTCACCGCGCGTCGCGGCGTGCGGGTCGCCCAGCGGCGCGCGGGCCGCCGGTCGTTCGTTGACGGGGGAGCGGGGCGTCTGGCCGGTCAGGCCGACCGGGCGGTCCGCGTATCCAAAGGTGGTCACCGCGCGGCCCCCGTCCCGTTGGTCACCGGACGGGCCGGTTTACGAGTCGTCGGTGCGGACCGACCGGGCAACCGGTCGGGCAGGACGGTTCCGGGGTGTGCCGACGGGCGGCAGTTCCCCTTGAGGTGCTGGTCCAATGCGCTGACAGGCACGGGGGCCTCCTCGGGCTGAGGGGTGTCGACTCACGGCAAATGGGGTGAGCCGACCCGAGTGATAATAGGGCCAACGTCACCCGCGCGTGGCAAGTCCGTTACACAGGGCGGAAGTATTTCCCGCTGTGTCGCACCGGTGGCGGACCAGTTGTCCGTCGTGTGCGTTTGACATTCGCCTGGGCCGGTGTTCCAGGATGGATCCCCAGGTCGGGGCCAGTTTGGCCGATCGGGTGCGCCGCCCCGGCCGGCTGCCGGGCGAGCCGGTCCGAAGCGTCCGTCGGGCACGCCACCCGTCCCCTCGGCGGACTCGATCGGAGCATCGACGGCAGGGCGAGTGTCACGTGGACGGGACACTCGGCGGTCCTCGCCGCCCGACCGTCGGACGTGGCCTGTCGGCAGCCGCTGTGCCAGACTCGACCACCGTGCAGGACTTCTCGGCAGACCCCGCGCCGAACCTCGCCGACCGGGTCCGTCGGGCGGCTCTCGACCACGGTGACCGGCCCGCGCTGTACTGGCGGGAGGGGCGCGTCAGCTGGTCCGAACTGGACGCCGCCGTGACCGCCGCCGCACACGGCCTGGCCGCCGCCGTACCACCCACCGACCCGGGTGGCACGCCGCCCCGGATCGCGATCGCGCTGCCCAACACCCCCGACTTCGTGACCGTTTGGCTCGGCGCGCTGCGAGCCGGACTGGTCGCGGTACCGGTCAACCCCGGCTTCACCGCCCCGGAGCTGCAGCACGTACTTGCCGACTCCGGCGCGTCGGTGCTCATCGGCACCGAACGGGTCCGCGGCCTGGTCGCCGAGGTGGCCGCCGACCTGCCCGCGCTCACCGTCGTGCGCGACACACCGCCGAGCGCCGACGCGTCCGATGCGCGCCCCCTTCCGCGCCGGGGCGGCGACGACCTGGCCGTACTGCTCTACACGTCCGGCACCGAGGGGCGTCCGAAGGGCGCGATGCTCTCCCACCGTGCGCTGCTGGCCAACCACGAACAGGTCGACGCGATCGAACCGCCGGTCGTCGGGCCGACGGACACTGTTCTCCTCGCGTTGCCGCTGTTCCACGCGTACGGGCTCAACTCGGTGCTCGGCGCCGTCGTCCGGCACGGTGCCACAGGCGTGCTGCTCGACGATCCCGGGCCGACGGCGGGGCTGGCCGAGATCGCCCGGCACCGGGTCAGCGTGCTGGTCGGCGTACCGTCGATGTTCCTGGCCTGGGCCGGTGCCGACGCGGTCCGCGCGGCGACCGCGTCGGTGCGCGTGGCGGTGTGCGGCGCGGCGCCGCTGGAGCCCGCCGTCGCCGCGCGTTTCACCGAGGTCACCGGCCATGAGGTGCATGTGGGGTACGGCCTCACCGAGACCGCGCCGGTGCTCACGTCCACGCTTGTCGGTCCGGTGCTCAAGGCCGGCTCGATCGGCCGGCCGCTGCCCGGCGTGGACCTGCGCCTGGTCGGTCCGGCGGGAGAGGACCTGTGGCGCGACGGTCAGGCCGTCCCCGAGGACGACCCGGACGAGCTGGACATCTCCGACATCGGCCCGGGCACCGACCCGGGCCAGATCGTCGTCCGCGGGCCCAACCTCTTCGGCGGCTACTGGCCCGACGGCCGCGACGGCCCGGACGCCGACGGCTGGTGGGGCACCGGCGACATCGCGTACGCCGACTCCGACGGGGACCTCTTCCTTGTCGACAGGCTCGGGGAGTTGATCCTGGTCAACGGGTTCAACGTCTATCCGCACGAGGTCGAGTCGGTGCTCGCCGGGCACCCCGGGGTGGTCGAGTCGGCGGTACTGGGTGTGCCGCATCCGCGAACCGGCGAGACTGTGCGGGCGTACGTGGTGCCGGCGCGGGGCCGACCGGTGACAAGCGAGGAGCTGCTCGCCCACTGCGCCCGCAACCTGGCCCGGTTCAAGTGCCCGACCACAGTCGAGTTCGTCGACGCGCTGCCGCACTCGGCGATCGGCAAGGTACGCAAGACCCAGCTCCGGTCGGCGACGCCGACCGACCGCACGGAGGTAACCGATGGCCAGTGACGCCCGACTCGCCCTGATCACCCGACCCGGCTGCCACCTGTGCGACGACGCCAAGGCGGCGCTCGACCGGGTGGTCGCGGTCACCGGCGACAAGTGGGTCGAGTGGGACGTCACAGGCGACGAGGGGCTGGAACGGGAGTACGGCGACCGCCTCCCGGTGGTGCTGCTCGACGGCAAGGAGCACGGCTACTGGCGGGTCGAGGAGGACCGGCTGCTGCGGGACCTGACCACCCCGCAGCTCTGAGCGGTGCCTATGGTGCTCCGATGACCCCTGCGCACCCCCACCTCGTCTGGGACTGGAACGGCACCCTGCTCAACGACCTCAGCCTGGTGGTGGCCGCCACCAACGCCGCGTTCGCCAGCGTGGGCGGGCCGGTGGTCACGCTCGACGAGCACCGGACGCGGTTCCGTCGGCCGATCGCCGACTACTACGCCGAGGTGCTCGGCCAGGCCGTGGACGACGACGCGTTCGGCCGCCTGGACCGGATCTTCCACGACGCGTACCGCGACGGGTTGACCACCTGCGAGCTGGCCGCCGACGCGCAGACCGCGATGGCCGCCTGGGAGGGCAGCCAGAGTCTGCTCTCCATGTGGTTCCACGAGGAGCTGGTGCCCACCGTGCACACCTACGGGCTGACCGGTCACTTCACCCGCGTCGACGGGCTGCGGGCCACCGTCGGCGGTGACCGTAAGGCCGAGTCGCTCCGGCGGCACCTGGCCGAGCTGGGCGTGGACGGCAGCACTGTGGTGCTGATCGGCGACTCCATCGACGACGCGGACGCGGCCCTCGCCGTGGGCGGCCGGGCGGTCCTCTACACCGGCGGCTTCACCGACCCGGCCCGGCTGCGCGCCTCCGGCCACCCGGTCGCCGACACCCTCACCGACGCGGTGGCCCTGGCCGCCCGGGAGGTCAGTTCCGCAGGTAGGTGAGGACGGCAAGCACCCGGCGGTGCTGCTCGGTGTCCGGCGGGAGAGTGAGCTTGGTGAAGATGTTGCGCACGTGCTTCTCCACCGCGCCGTCGCTGACCACCAGGGCACGGGCGATGGCCGTGTTGGACCGGCCCTCGGCCATCAGGGCGAGCACCTCCCGCTCGCGCGGGGTCAGCTCGCGCAGCGGGTCGTCGCGGCGGCGGCGGGCGAAGAGCTGGCCGACCACCTCCGGGTCGAGCACCGTGCCGCCGCCGGCCACCCGGCGCAGCGCGTCCAGGAACTCGTCGATCGCGGCCACCCGGTCCTTGAGCAGGTAGCCGATACCGCCGCCGGCGCCGCCGGTGGTCGCCAGCAGGTCATCGGCGTACGACACCTCGACGTACTGGGAGAGCACCAGGATCGGCGTGCGCGGCACCAGGCGGCGCGCCTCCACCGCCGCCCGCAGTCCCTCGTCGGTGTGCGTCGGCGGCATCCGGACGTCGACGATCGACACGTCCGGCCGGTGCTCCACCACCGCCTCGACCAGCGCGTCACCGTCCCCGACGGCGGCCACCACCTGGTGGCCGCTCTCGGTCAGCAGCCGTACCAGCCCCTCCCGGAGCAGGACTGCGTCATCCGCGATCACGATCCGCATGGCTGTGGTGTCTACCACGTCCGGGCCGCCGTCCGGGCTCGCCGCGGCGTCCGACGGCTCACAGCGGAAGCTCCGCACGGATCTCGGTGGGCCCACCGGTCGGGCTCTCCACGGCCAGCTCCCCGCCGGCCGCCCGCACCCGGTCGGCGATGCCGGCCAGCCCGTGGCCCTTGGCGAGGTGGGCGCCACCCTGGCCGTCGTCGCCCACCCGCACCTGGAGCTGGGTCTCCTGGCGGGCCACGGCGACCACGGCCTCGGTGGCCCGACTGTGCTTGGCGATGTTTGTCAGTGCCTCGGCCACCACGAAGTACGCGGTGTTCTCCACCGCCGGATCGAGCCGTCCGCCCGGCGTGCCGAGCTGGCGGTCCACCTGGAGCTCGATGGGGATGAGCCCACGGCCGGCGAGCGCGGCCAGGGCGCTGGGCAGGCCCCTGTCGACAAGGATCGGTGGGGCGATGCCCCGGGACAGCGCCCGCAACTCGGCAAGCGTCTCCCGGGTCTGGGTGACCGCCTCGTCGATGGTCCGGCCGGCGGCCTCGGGGTCGGAGGCGAGCTGCATCCGGGCCCGGCTGAGGTCCATCGCGAGCCGGACCAGGCGCTGCTGGGGGCCGTCGTGGATGTCGCGTTCCAGCCGGCGCAGCGCGGACGCCTCAGCGGACACCGCAGCCCGCTTCTGCTCCTCCAGCACGGTGATCCGGTCCCGCATCTCGGCCACCCCGGTCAGCAGGGCCTTGGCGAAGCTGCCCTGCAGGAGCGCGCAGCCCCGGGCCACGATCGGCAGCGTGATCAGGAAGAACACCCCGATGGCGGTGGTCACCCCGATCCGGGCCGTGGTCGAGTCGCCCAGGCCGAGCAGTTGGGCCAGGTCGCTGTCGTCCCTGCCGTGCGGCAGCGCCCAGTCGTACACCCAGTAGAGGGAGCCGGCGGCAGCGGCGATCCACCAGGCCAGCGTCAGCACGAAGGTGACCAGCGCCACGATCACCCGCAGGATGCCGTGCGCCAGATCGAGCCAGGACTGGGCGTCGCGCATCGGCAGGAAGATCCGCCGCCAGGCGTTCGCGCCCGCCTCCGGGAGCCGGTAGTGCGGTCGGATCCGGGGTTGTCGCAGCACGGAGGGCAGCCGCAGTCGCTCGATGTCGGCCAGCCCCCGGGCGGCGTACAGGGTGCCGCTGAGGATCGGCAGGCCGATCACGGTGACCACCAGACCGACACCGGCCACGAGGCCCACGGCGAGGACGACGAAGCTGGCCACTGCCAGGGGGAGGCCGAGCAGCACGTAGCCGGAGTCGACGAAGAGCTGGCGGGGGATGCTCGGTGCCAGCGTCGGATGGTCGCTGGCGGCAACGGCGGTCATAGCCACAGGCTAGGCAGCCGGACCCGGTGTACCCATCCCGAAGCCCCGCCTCTCGCCCGTAGTGCTGTCCCTACCGCCGTCGTGACCAGGGCCGCACCGCTCTCGGGACCGGCCGACGCGGGATTGGTCAGAGAAGTCGGGATTGAGCAATAATCGCCCGGGCGGCGGGCGCACAGGGCCGCTCAATCGATCTTGTGGAATGGAGGGGCTGGTGGGGTCGCGTCCCGGAGCGACAAGATCGCGATTTGTGCACGTCTTCACAAGCGCCTACTCTGTAGTTCCGACGCGCCCTGCTAGCACAGCCGGCAACCTCGGTCGCCAGCGGGAGTCCATAAGCGGCCCACCAGCGGAGTTGGCCGAGGATCGCACCGCACGGAGTCTCATGAGTCAGCACCGTCAGCCAGGTGCGCCCGGCCGCGCCGGTGCCGTACCGGCGCTCCCGGATCTTCCCGAGGCGACAGTCGCTCGGCTCCCGGAATACCTGCGCGCGCTGCACAACCTCGCCGACGCCGGGCACGAGACGGTCTCCAGCGAGGGCCTCTCGGCCGCCGCCGGGGTCAACTCCGCCAAGCTCCGCAAGGACCTCTCCCACCTCGGTTCGTACGGCACCAGGGGCGTCGGCTACGACGTCGCGCTGCTGATCGAGCAGATCGAGTACGTGCTCGGGCTCACTCAGCGTCGCGCTGTCGCCCTGGTGGGCGTGGGTAATCTCGGTCACGCTCTGGCCGGCTACGACGGCTTCGCCAGCCGGGGCTTCCGGATCGCCGCACTGCTCGACGCCGATGCCTCCCGGGTCGGTGAAGAGATCAACGGCCTGGTTGTCAGGCATGTCGACGAGCTGCCGGCGGTCGCCACGGAGGAATCCATCGCGATCGGCGTGATCGCCACCCCGGCCGCCGCGGCCCAGCGGGTCGCCGATCAGCTGGTCGCGGTCGGCGTGACGAGCATCCTCAACTTCGCGCCGTGCGTACTCTCTGTTCCGGAGGGGGTCGACGTGCGCAAGGTCGACCTCGCCATCGAGCTGCAGATCCTGTCCTTCCACGAGCACCGCAAGGCGTCGCTGACCGCGCTGCCCGCCACCGGCGGGTCCGCTCTCACCGCCCTGCCCGGCGGGCTCTCGGCCACCGACACCCAGGAGGCGATCGGCACGTGAAACTGCTCGTCGTCGGCGCGTCCTACCGGACCGCCCCGGTCACCACGCTGGAGCAGCTGGCCGTGCCCCCCGCCGACCTCACCCGCACCCTGGACCGCCTGGTCGCCCAGCCGTACGTCAGCGAGGCGGTGCTCGTCTCCACCTGCAACCGGGTGGAGGTGTACGCCGCCGTGTCCGGTTTCCACGGCGGGCTCGGCGACATCTGCGCCGTCCTGGCCGAGCAGGCCGGCAGCTCGCCGGCGTCGCTCGCCAGTCACCTCTACGTGCACTACGACACCGCCGCCGTGGACCACGTCTTCCGGGTCGCCACCGGGCTGGACTCGATGGTCGTGGGCGAGGCGCAGATCCTCGGCCAACTGCGCGACGCGTACCACTGGGCCACCGGCGCCGACTCGGCCGGCCGCCTGCTGCACGAGCTGATGCAGCAGGCGCTGCGCGTCGGCAAGCGGGCCCACGCCGAGACCGGCATCGACCGGGCCGGCCAGAGCGTCGTCACCGCCGCGCTGGAGCTGGCCGCCGGGCACCTCGACGGCGACCTCGCCGGCCACCCGGCCCTGGTGATCGGAGCCGGCGCGATGGGGTCGCTCGGAGTGGCCACGCTCTCCCGGCAGGGCGCCGGGCCGCTCACGGTCACCAACCGGGGCGCCGACCGTGCCGTCCGGCTCGCCGAGTCGTACGGGGCGGCCGCCGCGCCGATGACCGAGCTGGCCGCAACGCTCTCCACAGTGGACATCGTAGTGGCCGCCACCGCGTCCACCGAACCGGTCCTCACCCGGGCGGTGGTCAGCGCCGCGATCGCCGAGCGGGGTCCCTCGCGAGGGCCTCTGGTCCTGCTCGACCTGGCCGTTCCCCGCGACGTCGAGGAGGGCGTCGCCGACCTGCCCGGCGTCGAGGTGATCGACATCGACCGGATGGCGGCGCTGCTCGCCGACGGTCCGGCCGCGGCCGACGCCGCCGCCGTCGAGCGGATCGTGCTCGGCGAGGTGGAGGGTTTCCTCACCTGGCTGCGCGGCGCCGACGTGGCACCCACAGTGGCGGCGCTGCGCGGTCGCGCCGACGACGTCGTCTCCGCCGAGCTGCGTCGCCTGGCCCAGCGCCGCCCCGACCTCGGCGACGACCTGCGAGCCGAGGTGGCCCGTACGGTGCACCGCGTGGTGCAGCGGCTGCTGCACCAGCCCACCGTCAAGGTCCGTCAGCTCGCGGCCGAGCCCGGCGGCGACCAGTACGCGGCCCTGCTGCGCGAGCTGTTCGACCTCCAGGTGCCGCAGACCTCGCCGGTCGACACCGTCCCCGACGTGTTGAGCCCCGACCTCGGCACGGCACTGCCCGGCGCCGAGCCGGTGTCCGACGCCGACACCGTCGAGCCGACCCCACCCGCCGGAGGTGCGCGATGACCGCCCCCCTGCGCCTCGGCACCCGGGGCAGCGCCCTGGCGATGGCCCAGTCCGGCCAGATCGCCGAGGCGTTGACCGCTGCCACCGGCCGCCCGGTCGAGCTGGTCGAGGTGGTCACCGCCGGTGACCGCTCCAACGCTCCGGTGCACCGGCTCGGCGTCGGGGTCTTCGTCTCCGCGCTGCGCGACGCGCTGACCGCCCGGACCATCGACTTCGCGGTGCACTCCTACAAGGATCTGCCCACGGCCGCGGCCGCCGGGCTGCACATCGCGGCCGTGCCGGCCCGACAGGACCCGCGCGACGCGCTGATCGCCAGGGGTGGGCGCACGCTCGCCGAGCTGCCGCCCGGAGCCACCATCGGCACCGGCGCGCTGCGCCGCATCGCCCAACTGCACGCGCTCGGCCTGCAGCTGGAGGTGACCCCGATCCGCGGCAACGTGGACACCCGCCTGGGGCGGGTACTCGGCCCCGAGGCCGACCTGGACGCCGTCGTACTGGCCCGGGCCGGCCTGGCCCGGCTCGGCCGGGCCGACGTGATCACCGAGACGCTGGACCCGATGCTCATGCTGCCCGCGCCCGCTCAGGGCGCGCTGGCCGTGGAGTGCCGGATCGACGACCAGGATCTGGTCGAGCTGCTCGCGGTGCTGGACCACGCACCGTCGCACACCGCGGTCACCGCGGAGCGCGCGTTGCTGGCAACCCTGGAGGCCGGGTGCAGCGCACCCGTCGCCGCCTATGCCGAACTCGCGGAAGGCGAGGACGGCGATGAGATCTACCTGCGCGGGGCGGTGATCAGCCCGGACGGCACTCGTGACCTCCGGCTGTCCCGCACCGGAACGCCCGCCGACGCGGCGGAGATCGGTAAGGCACTCGCCGCCGAACTCCTCGAACTCGGCGCCGACTCGATCCTCGGCCACGAAGGACACACCGGCCCGGGGACCCAGCAATTTGGGAGCACAGAATGACCCGCACCCGTAAGCCCGTCGGCCGTATCGCGTTCGTCGGGGCGGGCCCCGGCGACCCGGGCCTGCTGACCCGCCGGGCGCACGACGCCCTGGTCGACGCCGACCAGGTGATCTACGACCGGGGAGTCCCGGAGTCGTTGCTCTCCGTCGTCCGCGCCGAGGCCAGAGACGACGCCGAGTTCACCCCGGCCGAAGGCGCGCCGGGGGACGTGGCGAAGGTGCTGATCTCCGCCGCCCGGTCCGGGCTGAACGCGGTGCACCTGGTTGCCGGCGACCCGTTCGGCCACGACTCCGTGGTCAAGGAGGTGCAGGCGGTGGCCCGCACCGCCGCCCACTTCGAGGTGGTGCCCGGCGTCGGCCAGGCCGAGGGCGTCGCCACCTACGCGGGGGTTCCGCTGCCGGGCGTGCGTACCGCCGCCGACGTCGAGGACGTCAGCACGCTTGACTTCGACGCGCTGGCCGCGGCCGTCGGCAGGGGTTCGCTCGCGCTCGCGGTGGACGCCGGTGACCTCGCCGCTGTCCGGGACGGCCTGCTGGCCGCCGGGGTGGACGGCACCACGGGTGTCGGGGTGACCGGCGACGGCACCGGCGAGACCCAGTACACGACCACGTCGACCGTGGACAGCTTCGTGGCCGCCGCGCTCGGCTTCACCGGCCGGGTGGTGCTCACCGTCGGCGCGGGCGTGGGCCAGCGCGACAAGATGAGCTGGTGGGAGAACCGCCCGCTGTACGGCTGGAAGGTGCTGGTCCCCCGCACCAAGGAGCAGGCCGGCGCGATGAGCGCGCGGCTGCGGGCGTACGGGGCGATCCCGTGCGAGGTGCCGACCATCGCGGTCGAGCCGCCGCGCACCCCGGCGCAGATGGAGCGGGCCGTCAAGGGCCTGGTCGACGGCCGGTACGCCTGGGTGATCTTCACGTCGGTGAACGCGGTCCGCGCCGTCTGGGAGAAGTTCGCCGAGCACGGCCTGGACGCCCGGCACTTCGGCGGCGTCAAGATCGCCTGCATCGGTGAGGCGACCGCGGACGCGGTGCGCGCGTTCGGCATCCAGCCGGAGCTGATCCCCGCCGGGGAGCAGTCCTCCGAGGGCCTGCTGGCCGAGTTCTCGCCGCACGACGAGATCCTCGACCCGGTCGGCCGGGTGCTGCTGCCGCGCGCCGACATCGCCACCGAGACGCTCGCCGCCGGGCTCACCGAGCGCGGCTGGGAGGTCGACGACGTGACCGCGTACCGGACGGTGCGGGCCGCGCCGCCGCCCGCCGAGATCCGGGACGCGATCAAGTCGGGCGGGTTCGACGCGGTCCTCTTCACGTCTTCCTCCACGGTGCGGAACCTGGTCGGCATCGCCGGGAAGCCCCACGCGCGGACGGTTGTTGCCGTGATTGGGCCCAAGACGGCGGAGACCGCGACGGAGTTCGGCCTTCGGGTCGACGTCCAGCCGCCGCACGCCTCGGTGCCCGACCTGGTGGAGGCGCTCGCCGCCTACGCCGTCGAGCTGCGCGAGAAGCTGGCCGCCATGCCGGCCAAGCAGCGCCGCGGCTCGAAGGTGCAGGGGCCGACCGCCCTCCGCTTCCGGTAGTCGTCTTCAGGAGGGCCCTTCCATGTCGTACCCCGAGATCCGGCCCCGCCGCCTGCGCCGCACCCCGGCGATCCGCCGGTTGGTGTCCGAGACCCGGGTCGACCCGGCCGAGCTGGTCGTGCCGATGTTCGTCAAGGAGGGGCTGACCGAGCCCCGGGCCATCGGGTCGCTCCCGGGGGTGCTCCAGCACTCCCGGGACTCCCTGCGTAAGGCGGCCACCGAGGCGGTCCAGGCGGGCGTCGGCGGGATCATGCTCTTCGGGGTGCCCGAGCGGCGTGACGCGACCGGGTCCGGCGGCATCGACCCGAACGGCATCCTGAACGTCGCCATCCGTGACGTGGTGGCCGAGGTTGGCGACAGCACTGTCGTGATGAGCGACCTGTGCCTGGACGAGTTCACCTCGCACGGGCACTGCGGTGTGCTCACCCCCGGCGGTGAGGTGGACAACGACGCCACGCTGGCCGCGTACGCCGAGATGGCGGTGGCCCAGGCCGCCGCCGGGGTGCACATGGTCGGGCCGTCCGGAATGATGGACGGCCAGGTCGGCGTGGTCCGCCGGGCGCTCGACGCCGCCGGTCACCAGGACGTGTCGGTGCTGGCGTACGCGGTGAAGTACGCCTCGGCGTTCTTCGGCCCGTTCCGCGATGCGGTGGAGTCGGCGCTGGAGGGCGACCGGCGCGCCTACCAGCAGGACCCGGCCAACCTGCGGGAGTCGCTGCGCGAGGTGGAGCTCGACGTCGCCGAGGGCGCTGACCTGGTGATGGTCAAGCCGGCGCTGCCCTACCTCGACGTGGTGTCGGCGGTGCGGGCCGCGGTGGACGTCCCGGTCGCCGCCTACCAGGTCTCCGGGGAGTACGCCATGGTCGAGGCGGCCGCCGCGAACGGTTGGATCGACCGGGAACGGGTCATGCTGGAGACGCTCACCTCGATCAAGCGGGCCGGCGCGCAGATCATCCTCACCTACTGGGCGGTCGAGGCCGCGGGTCTGCTCCGCCAGCGCTACTGACCGACTCCACGGATCCCGGCGGGTCGACCGCCTCGTCGGCATCCGCGACGGCGGCCGGAAGTCGCCGGCTGGTCAGCCAGGCGAGCGCCAACAGCACTGCCGACACCGCCAGCGCGAGTCGGGTGGCCTGCGCCAGCTCCGGGGCGAGGTCGAGCCGGCTGACCGGGTCGAGCCGGTTGGCGGCCGTGATGCCCCCGCCGCCGAGGCTCGGGGCGAGCCGGTCCGTCAGCCAGGACAGGGTTGCGGCGATCAGGGCGGTGCCGGCCGCCACCGAGGTGTGCGACACGGTGGTGAGCAGCGTGGAGCCGGACGGCAGGTCGTCGGGCGGAAGCGACCGGCTGGCCGCTGTCATCGTCGGCATCAGCGTCGCACCCATGCCCAGGCCGATGACCGCACCGAGCGTGGCCAGCAGCGGGTACGACGTGTCGGCGTCGAGCACCAGCACCCGGGCCACCGTGCCGGCCACCGCGGTGGCGATGCCGAGCCCGACGACCCGTCGCGCCGACACGCGGTCGACGAGCCGGGTCGCGACCTGGAGCATCAGTCCGGTGGTGAGCGCCTGCGGGATGCCGATCACCCCGGCGAGGGTGGCCGAGTCACCGCGTACCACCTGCACGTACGCCGGGATGATCAGGAACGAGCCGAAGTATCCGGCCGCGAAGAGGGCCACCGTAGCGGCGCCCGCGGCCATCCCCGGGAAGCGCAGCACGGCCAGGCGCAGCAGTGGCTGCCGGATCCGGCCGGCCCGCCAGGCGAAGGTGACCACCAGCACGGCGCCGAGGGCGAGCGGCAGCAGTACGGACCCGGTGACGACCCCGCCCCGCTCGCCTGTGACGCTGAGCCCGTAGACCGCCAGCGCCAGGCCGGGGCAGAGCAGCAGCAGCCCGACGACGTCCAGCCGGACCGGTAGGCGTCGCGGGTCGGCGACCGGCAGCACGGACCTGCCGAGCCACACCGCCAACAGCCCCACCGGCAGGTTGATCCAGAAGATCCACCGCCAGGACGCGTGATCGAGCAGCAGCCCACCCAGCACCGGCCCGATCAGGGGCCCGATCAACACCGGAAGGCCGAGCAGGCTCATCATCCGTCCGCGCCGCCCGGGCGGCACCGCAGCGAGCGCGACGGCCATCCCGACCGGGTTGAGCAGTCCGCCACCCAGCCCCTGGAGCACCCGGAACGCGATAAGCGACTCGACGTTCCAGGCGGCCCCGGCCAGCACGGAGCCCGCGGTGAACAGCAGCAGCGCGGTCAGGTAGGTGCGGCGGGCGCCGAAGCGGCCGATCGCCCAGGCGGCGGTGGGCATCACCGTGACCAGGGCGAGCGCGTAGCCGCTGGTGACCCAGCCGATCGTGGTGAGGTCGGTGTCGAGGTCGTCGACCAGGTTCGGCAGCGCCACCACCGTGACAGTGGTGTCGATCACCGCGAGCAGGCCACCCAGGGTCAGGTACCAGCCGAGCCGTCGTGCGGACGCGTCCATGTCGCGACTCAGGGCCGGACCCGGCGGGCGGCGCGCAGCGCCTCGGCCCACCAGGCCAGCTCGGTCAGGGTGGCGTCGGCGGCCTGCCGCAGCGGCTCGTCGTCGACCAGCCGACCGGTGGCGTCGAGCCGTTCCCAGGGCGCCCGGAGCACCACCCCGGAGCGGGTCGTGGCGGCCTGCACCTCGGCGAAGACCAGGCGGAGCTGCTCGACCGCGCGGATGCCGCCGGAACCGGCGCCGTACGACACGAAGGCCACCGGCTTGCGGGCCCACTCCCGGTAGTGCCAGTCGATGGCGTTCTTCAGGGCGGCCGGGAAGCTGTGGTTGTACTCGGGTGTCACCACCACGAACGCGTCGGCGGCGGCCAACCGGGCACTGATCGGGCTTGCCGAGTTGCCGCCCGGAGGGGTGTCGGCGAAGGGCAGCGGCACCTCGGCGAGGTCGACGAGGTCCAGGTCGAGGTCGGCGCGGCGACCGGCGTGGGCGACGAACCAGTCGGCGATCGATCGGCCCACCCGAGGTTGACGGACGCTCCCGACGAGCACGGCGACGGTCGGCGGTGCGGTGTCCTCTTGCGTAGTCATGTCTTGGACGCTAGGACTTGAAGTAATGGTGAAGTCAATGGCGGCGGGGGAGTGGCGATGGGCACGTTGACGGTCGGCGAGGTGGCCCGGGAGAGCGGGGTCAGCGGCTCCGCCGTGCGGTTCTACGAGCGGCAGGGCCTGATCTCGGCTGCCCGCACCGGCGGCAACCAGCGGCGCTTCGACGCGGACGCGGCCTGCCGGATCAGGGTGGCGCGAGTGGCCCAGCGCGTCGGCCTGACCGTCAATGAGATCCGTGACCTGCTCGGGGCCCTACCACCCGACCCCGAGCTGGCCGACTGGGAGGGTCTGCACGATCGGCTGACCGCCGAGGCCGAGCGGCGTATACGCGACCTGCACGCGGCACTTGACGACATCCGCTCCGGTCGCCGCCTCTGCGACCTCTGACCCTCTGGTGCCCCGGGGCCCACGGCAAGATCGTGCCCAAACATGGATGTAGTGGCCTCCTGGTCGCCGGAAGCCACTACATCCTGGATCGAGCACGATCATCCGAGCACGAGCGGGACCTCAGTCGTCGTTGCCGATCGTGCCGACCGCCAGCGGATCGGTCAGCCGCAGGCCGGGCACACCGGCCACCAGCAGCGTCAGCTTCTCGTCCGCTTCCCGCTTCCGGTCGCCACGCACGGTCACCGGGAACGCCACCGACGTCTGACCGGCGGCCAACACCCGACAACCGGCGTACGCGTCGAAGTCCGAGCCCGCCTGCGCCGTGAGCCCGACGGTTGCGGCGCAGAGCAGCACCGGCTGGGACAGCGGACGGGACACGGTCGCCGTGAAGGTGAGCTGCCGGCTTCCCTGGTCGCCCTCGACGACTGTGACATCGGTGACTGTCAACGAAGCGCGGGACCGGAAGCGGGCCACCTGCGGGTCGTGGTCGCTGGACCCCCGCGACCCGTCACCTGTGAACTCGGCCGGCCAGTCGGCGTTGACGTGCGCCGCCCGCACCTGCACCAGGTCACCGTAGAGCGCGTCGTTGACGAACAGGTGGTCGAGCGTCTGCGCCTGCCCCTCGAAGCTGTACGAGTAGGCCGACGCCGGCACCTGGGCGACGAGGGTGTCCCACAGGTTGTGCAGGCCCGCCTCGTAGAGCGGGGCGAGTTGGTCCGACGGCGTCGGCTGGCTGCCGGTGGCGATGGGATCGTCCGGGCGGGGGAAGACGTTCAGGTCCCCGCCGTAGACCACCCGGGCGCTCTGGTCGGTCGCCTCGATCGCGGTCACGATCGCCGCGCCGTACGCCGCCTGCTCCCGCCGCTGCCCGATCCGACCGTCGGGGCCGGAGGAGTAGTGGTTGCTCAGCGCGTACAGCGTGAACCGCTCGTTCGAGCCGGGCGCAGCGGCCACCGAGAACTTGCCCAACTGGGGTGCGCGGGTGAAGACGTTGTTCCCGTCCTTGCCTGTCGACGTGTCCACGTCGGCCGGCAGCACCGCGTTGAGGGCCTTCGGGTTCTGCACGTCGGCGTTGCCCGGCAGCCCCGCAGCCCGGTACTGGACCGTCGGCGCCGAGCCCAGCAGCGGGTCGCCCGCCGTCGCGGCCGCCAACGACAGCCGGTCGGTGCGGTACAGGAACGCGGCGGTGATACCGCGGGCGTCCGCGCCGGTCCGGTCATAGGCAGCGGCGTACGCCGGCCCGCCGGCCGTCGCCACCGCGAGCGCCAACTCCTGGATGCTGTCCGGAGCGCCGTCGGCGTTGTTGGTGTCGCCGCAGGCAAGCGCCGCCCCGGACACCGTGCAGATGTCCTGGTCCTCGGCCTCCTGCACCAGGATCAGATCCGGCGCGTGCAGATCGGAGACGATCTGGTCGGCGAGCGACGTCAGGTGTTCCCGGTAGTCCGCCTCGCTGCTCGGCACGTAGTCGAACGGCGGGTCGACACCCGGGCAGCCGGCGTTACCGGCGAAGTCGCAGCCGTCGAACGGGTCGTCACGGTAGTCGTACAGGTTCTCCACGTTGTACGTGGCGACCGCGACCTCCTGGGAGCGGTCGGCCGGCTTCGGCGGGTTGTTCTTCGACGGGTCGGCCCCGGCGTCGAACTCGGCCCGCTCGACCTGCACGCCGTACTTCTCGAACGAGTAGTAGACGCCGCCCACCGCGTCCGCGCGCAGCGTGTCGAAGGTGTGCGCCGGCGGGAGCAGCGCGGTGCTGTCCCCGGTGGTGCCCTTCACGCCCATGCTGCCGAGCAGTACGCGCTGACCGTTGCCGTCGTCGAAGCGCCGGGTCGGGTCGTTGTCCAGCGGGTGCGAGTCCCGGAAGACCCGCCGGGCGTACGGGTCGGCGCGGTCCAGCAGCGGATCGTCCCGGTCGACGACCCACAGCTCCGCGTCCGCTGTGGACGAGAAGACGTCCCGGCCACTCACCGCGCCGCTGCCCGCGCGTACGCGCAGCCGGGCGCCCTCGTGCCGCTCCCAGAAGCGCTGCGCGTCGGCCAGCTCGACCGGCGGCACCGCGTCGGTCAGCGTGACAGTCGTGTCCACATCCAGGCCGGTGGCGATCCGGCGGACCAGCGACGCCCCGGAGAGCTGGGTGAAGGTGTAGTACTCCGACACCCGGGCCCGCAGCACGACCTCGTCGCCGACAGTTGGGACGTAGCCGCCGATCAGCGAGGTGAACGCGCCCATGAACACGAAGATGCCGTCGGAGCTGGTCGGGTCACCGTCGGTGTCACCGCTGCGGCTCTGCAGGAAGAACCCGTGCTGCTCCGCGCCGGCCGACGTACGGGCAAGCGTCAGCTGGGTGATCACGCCACGGACGTCGTACATCGTGCTGCTGGTGCCGTTGCCGCTCGCCGGTGCGAGCGGCGACCGGTCGGCGGGGCCGGACTCGGTGTCGGTGGTCGGACCCTGCACCTCGCCGACGGTCAGCTCCCGGGTCACCTGCACCGCAAGCGCGCAGGTGGCGGTGCCACCGCCCGCGTCGGTAGCGGTCACGGTGACGGTGTACGCCCCGGCGGCGAGGTCGGCGCTCACGCCGATCGTGGCGCGGGCGGTGCCGCCCACCTGCTCGGCGGGAGTGAGGGCGGTACGGGTGATCGAGCCGGAGGTGGGGCTCGGGCTGACCGCGGTCACCGCCAGGTCGACGATCGTGTCGTCGGGGTCGGTGGCGGTCACCTCGCGGCTCGCCGCCGTTCCCGAGGCGGTGACCAGGGGCCCGCCGCAGGTCAGCGTGGCCGGCACGTCGGCCGGGCCGCCGCCGTCCACGGTGTGCGAACCGAGCCCGTCGAAGGTGTCGACCGGGAAACCGGCCCACTGCGCGGCGGGGTCGAACGCGTCCGACGGGTCGGTGTCGCCCGCCGTCACCGAGGGCAGCCGGCGCAGCGTGTTGTCGGCCGTGCTGGTCGCGCCGGCGCCCCACTCGGCACCCGGGTCGACGCCCACCTGGCCGATCGAGTCGAGCACTGTGGTGCCCCGGCGCAGCACGATCGCGTCGTCGCCGTTGAACAGGCTCGCCCCGGTGGTCTGGTCGGCCTGGGCGAGGATGGCCGCCCCCGCCGAGGCGCTGGCGAACACGAACGCGTCCCCGGCGGCCACGTTCCCGGTCAGCGCGATGGTGGTCGCCGTGGTGGCGCCGTTGAAGTAGAGCTGGAGCTGGTAGCCGCCCGCGGTGAGGTCGACGGCGGCGCCGGTGCCGTTGAACAGCTCGATCGCCTTGTTGTTCGACGAGCCTTCGACGTACTCCGAGATGAACAGGTCGGTGGGCGCGGCGCTGGCCGCGGTGGGTGTGACGCCGAGGGCCGTGACGGTCACTGCGGCGGTGGCGATCGCGAGCGCTGCTGTCGTGCGGCGCGGGCGCATAGGGCCTCCACGATGGGTGGATGGGAGTCAACGCACGTTAAGGTGCGTAACCGTCCATCGTCCATCCCCCACCGGACAGTTTCGTGAATTCCTCAGCGGGACTGGTCGAGGCGGTGCACCAGCTCGGCGACGTCGACGCTGTATTCGCACCAGTCCCGGTCGGGCCGGTAGCCCAGCTCCGCGTTGACCTTGAGCATCGCCTCGTTGGCCTGAGCGTTCCAGGTCTGCACCTCGGCCAGCTCCGGCTCGGCGGAGCGCAGCTCCAGCAGCATCCGCGCCTTGATGGCCCGGTCGATGCCGTAACCCCTGTGGTCCTGCGCGACGATCGTGTCGTACTGGTCGGCGCGGGTCGGGTGCTGCGCCGGCACCACGACCTCGGTCAGGCCGGCCACCTCGCCGCTCTGCTCGTGCCGGGCCAGGACGATGTACGGCTTCATGCCCCGCCGATGCAGGGTGTCCAGGCTGTCCCGCAGCCGCTCCGGGTCGTAGGAGCTGGGGCGCAACTCGCCGTCGTCGACGTCACGCACCTCGGCCTTGGCCCGCGCGTACGACTCGATCAGGTCGTCCGGTGGCCCACCCGGGTAGAACTCCAGGTGGTAGCCCGCGCCGATCCCGCTGGCCATGTCGGTCAGCTCGGCCCAGTCCACCGAGGTCAGGTCGAGCACGCTGCGCGTCTCCACGTACTCCCGGCTGAAGCCGAGCGACTCGTAGAAGCCCACCGCCGGCGTGTCGCCGACCACCTCGACCCCGATCGACTGGAAACCCTCCTGGTAGACGCGGCGGGCGGCGCGCAGCACCAGCTCACGACCGAGACCGCTGCGTCGGACGGAGGGATGCACCAGCACCTCGAGCACCCCGATGTCGCCGAGGAGCAGCACGTGGACCTGCCCGAGAACGGTGCCCGGCCCACCGGGATCGCTCGGCTCGGCCTGGGCGAGCCAGGAGATCCGCCGCTCACCGGGCATCACCTCGGCGAGATACTCCCGCAGGGAGGTCTCCCGCCACGGTGGGTCCTGGGGCAGATCTGCCGCCAGCACCGCGTTCAACGCGGTCAGCAGCGACGCGATCTCGGCGGACGAGGCGGTCCTGGGGTCCCACTCGCGCACCATCACCCGTCTAGCTTGCCGTTAACGGCTGCTTGGGGGAAGTGTCCAGTTCTCCAAAGTACGCGGACGATCACATCAGGTGCGGCTCGCCCGTCCGTACCGGTCAGCGGTGTCGTAGACGGCCTGGGCGTACCGGCGCACATCGTTGTACGACAGGATCGCGTTCCACCAGTCGCCGGGGATGCTCAGGTTGCGGCCGCCCTTGCACAGGTAGTTGCCGGCCGCCAGAGCGGCGTCGTCCAGGTCGTGCGGGTCCTTGCGGCCGTCGTTGTCGGCGTCCGCGCCGATCTCCTGCCAGGTCGTCGGGATGAACTGCATCGGCCCGATCGCGCGGTCGAAGACGCGGTCCTTGTCGAGGACCCCGCGATCGGTGTCGATGATCCGCATCCGGCCGCCGTTCCCGTCCAGCGGCAGCCCGATGATCTCGGGCAGCGCCTTGCCGTCCGATCCCAATCGTGCGCCGTTGGCGGAGCCGTGCTCGGACTCGACCTGGCCGATCGCGGCCAACGTCGTCCAGCTCAACGCGCAACTGCGGTTGGTCTGGGCGAGCACCAGCTCGGCGTACCCGTACGCCTGCACGGCCGTCGCGGGAATGTTGAGCCTGGCCCCGACCTGCTGCGCCCAGGCGGCCAGGGAGTCCGAGGGACGACCGCCGATGGTCGGCCCGACTGCCGGCCCGGTCGGCATGCCGCCGCTCGGGAACGCTCCGGTGGGAAGCGGCCCGGTCGGCAGAGGCCCGGTCTGACGCGGGTCGAGCGGCAACGCCGGCGGTACGGCCACGGTCGGCGCGGTCGTGACGTCGGCCGCCACCGGTCGGGACCCGCGGATGGTCGCCGGGACCAGCAACGCCCCCGCCGCGGCGGTCGCGGCCACCAGGGCCAGCAGGAAGACCCCCGGAACCGTGAGCCGACCGCTGGGCCGGCGGGACCAGGCGCGGGTCGCCCGAGCGGCGGTCACCGCGGCCTGACGTGGCGGTGGCAGACGTACGGCGTGCGCGAACGGCACCCGGCGTCGCCTGCGACGCTCGGCTGTCGGCACCACGGCGACACCGTCCACCCTGGTCACCGTCAGGTCGGCGGCGGCAGCGCCCGCAGCACTCGTGGCTGTCGCCGTGTCGGCCTTGGCGGTGTCGGTCTTGGTGGTGTCGGCCTTGGTGGTGTCGGTTTTGGCGGTGGCGCCCGCCGTGCTCGTGGCTGTCGCGTCGTCGGCCGTCGGCTCGGTGGACTTCGCGTCGTCGGTCTTCGCGGTGTCGCCCTCGGCGTCGGCGCGTTTTGGGCTCCCGGCCGTCGAGTCGGCCGCCGCGTCTGCGCTGCCAGCTTCGGCGTCGTCGGCGTCCACGGTTGAGGCGTCCGCGGCGGCGGTTGGAGCATCGGGGTCTGCGGCGGCGGCTGTGGTGTCCGAAGAGGTCCTGGCTGCGGCGAGGTCGCCGGTGGCGGTGTCTCCCGGCCGGTCACCCGTCGCGGCATCGAGGCTCGGCGGAACGGCAGCCGTGGTGGTCACGGGCGCTGCGGGAATCTCGGTCTTCGCGTCGGTGGTGCGGCCGCCGAGCCACGGCCGGCGGGGGCGGGGCACGGCCGTGGGCACCGGATCCGGCGCGGCGCCCGACTCGGCCAGCGGCCCGTCCAGCGGCGCGGCCGGTCGAAGCGGTCGCACACGCGTCTTGTCCTCGCCGTCCACCACCCGTCGAGTATCACTCATCTCCCCGGCGGACGTCAGGCCCACGTACCCTGGTTGCCATGCCCCGGTACGAGTTCCGCTGCCGCGCCTGCGGCGACACGTTTGAGGTCAACCGTCCGATGGCGGAGGCCGGCGCGCCGGCCACCTGCCCGCAGGGCCACGTCGACACGGTCAAGCTCCTCTCGGCGGTGTCGGTAAGCGGCCGGAGCGCAGGCGGCGCGCAAGCTCCCGCGGGCGGCGGCTGCTGCGGTGGCGCCTGCGGCTGCTGAGCCTGTCGTGCCGGTGGCCAGCTGGTGGGCTGGCCTTGCCGGGAGCGGGTTCGAGTGGCACCTTGAGGCGGCACGTGCCCGGCCGTTCTCACGATGCGTGACCGCCCGGAGTCAGGCAGCATGAACCCGACGTCACGGGCGGAGGTTCCACGCATGTCGCCACGGATCCAGCTCCCGAGCGGTTGGGTGACCTTCGTGTTCACCGACATCGAGGGCTCGACCCGGCTGGCCCAACTGCTCGGCGCGGACTACCGCCCGGTGCTCGCCGAGCACCGCCGGTTGCTGCGCCGCACCCTGGCCGCCACCGGTGGGGCGGAGCTGCTGACCGAGGGCGACTCGTTCTTCCTGGCCTTCGACGACGCGGCGGCCGCGCTGACCGCCTGCCTGACGGCCCAGCGGGCGTTGGCGAGCCACGACTGGCCCACCGCGGAGGCCGCGCCCCGGGTACGGATGGGCCTGCACACCGGCTACGCCGAGCCCCGCGACGGGGAGTACGCGAGCCCCGAGGTGCACCGGGCAGCCCGGGTGGCCGCGGCCGCGCACGGCGGGCAGGTGCTCTGTTCGGCGTCCACTGCCCGCCGGGCCGATCCGCTGCCACCCGGTGCCACGCTGCTGGACCTGGGCCTGCACCGGCTGCGGGGCTTCGACGACCGGGAACGGCTGTTCCAACTGGTCGCCCCCGGCCTGGAGCGACAGTTCCCCCGCCCCCGCACCGCCGACGCGGTGGCGCACAACCTGCCGACCCAGGTGACGTCGTTCGTCGGGAGGCAGGTGGAGCGCGCCGAGCTGGGCCGGCTGCTGGAGCAGCACCGGTTGGTCACCGTGCTGGGCGCGGGCGGCGCCGGCAAGACCCGGCTCGCCGTGGAGTTGGCCGGTGGCGTTGTCGAGGCGTACCCGGACGGGGTGTGGTTCGTCGACATCGCCGCGGTGACCGACCCGGGGTTGGTGGCGTTCGCCATCGCCGCGGTGCTCGGGCTGCGACCCGAGCCGGGCCGCCCGATGCTTGACACCCTTGTCGAGTACGCGGCGGCCCGCCGGATGCTTGTCGTGCTGGACACCTGCGACACGCAACCGGCCGCCTGCGGGGAGGTCATCTCGCGGCTTCTCTCCGGCGGGGGCGGCGTGCGGGTGCTGGCGACCACTCGTGAGTCCTTCAGCCTGCCCGGCGAGGTGGTGTGGCGGATCCCGCCGCTCTCGGTCGACCCCTGCCCGGACGGCGCGGAGAGCGACGCGGTCGCGCTGCTGCTGGACCGTACGGCTGCTGCCCGTGGCGGTCGGCGGCCGGACCCGTCCGAGTCGGCCGACCTGCGCCGGGTGGTGCAGCGGCTGGACGGACTGCCTCTCGCCATCGAGTTGGCGGCCGCCAGGCTGCGGGTGCTCTCCGTGGGTCAGCTCGCCGAGCGGTTGGACGACGTCCTCGGCACGCTGGACGCGGGCCGGGAGGACCCGGACCCGCCGCCGGTGGAGCGGGGTTGGTCCGGCAACCAGCAGGACACCGTGGACCTGGTGGCCGCGGCGATCGGGACACCGCCGCCCACCCCGGCGAGCAGGGCCGTGCAGCGCTCGGCCACCGAACGGCACCTGACCATGCAGGCCACCGTCACCTGGTCGTACCGGACGTTGGGGCCGCGGGCCGCGCGGCTGTTGCGCTGGCTGGCGGTCTTCGCGGGGCCGGTGGATCTGCCGACCGTGGAGTGGTTGCTTGGCGACGATCCGCTGGATCCACTGTCGGTGCTGGTGGACAAGTCGATGGTGTTGGCCGAGCCGCGTGCCGCTGGCAGCTCGTACCGGATGCTCGACCCGATCCGGGCGTACGCGGCGCGGCGGCTGGCCGAGGCGGGTGAGGAGCAGGCTGCCCGGGACCGGCACGTGGCCTGGTCGGCGCACGCGCTGGAGCGGGCCCACCTGGGCCCGGACGGCCGGCCTGTGACGTTGTCGCTCTACACCCTCGACCCGCTGGCCGACGAGCTGCGCGCGGCGCTGCGGTGGTGCGCCACGGGCGGCAGCGCCCGTGCCGGTCTCCGTCTGACCGGTGGGCTGGACCAGTGGTGGCGCGAGCGCGGGCTGGCCCGGGAGGGTCGGCTCTGGCTGTTCCGGCTGTACGGGCGGATCGCCGAGACCGGCGAGCGGATCCCGGACGCCGAGCTGGCGGCGGCGTACCACATGCACTCGCTGCACGCCGGCGCCGACGGCGAGTTCGCCGAGGAGTTGCGCTACTCGCAGCGGGCCGAGGCGGCGGCACGGCAGGCGGGCGACTCCGGGCTGCTGGCTCGGGTCCTCGCCGGCCGGGCTGCGCCGCTTGTGGACATGGGCCAGTTCTTCGAGGCCGAGCGGGTCTGTCGGGAGGTCATCGACTGGGCGCACGGGCAGGACGTGGTCGGTGAGGCGCTGTTCGCGGTGTTCAGCCTGGCCGAGCTGCTGTGGCGGCGTGGCGCGTTGGAGGAGGCGGCGGAGCTGCTGGGGGCGGCGCGTCCGGTGGAGGCCGCCCGGCCGGTCGAGCGGGGCCGGCGTTCGGTGGACATGCTGCTCGGGATGGTCGCGCTGGCCCGGGGCGACGTGATCGCCGCGCACGAGCACCTGCTGGTGGCGCTGCGCTCGCGGATGGGTCACGGCTACCACGGCCGGGCGTGCGACACGCTCAACGCGATCGCTGTGCGGTGCGCTCTCGGTGGGGACCGGTTGACCGCCGCGCGACTGTTCGGGGCGGCGCAGGCCACCCGGGCGAGCATGCGAGCGACGCCGGGCATCTACGGCGGCTACTGGGCCGACCAGCAGGCGGAGCTGCGGTCGATGGCGGGTGACGCGGCGTTCGACGACGCGTACGGCGAGGGCGCCGAGATGGGCCTGGACGAGGCCGTGGCGCTGGCGCTCGACGTGGAACACCCGGATCTGGCAGCTGATTCGACCCGCTTCAGCACCGACCTGTCCCAGCCCGCACCCGCCCACCCCGCCCACCCCGCGACCCGAACGGAACGCGCCTGACCCCTCCCCGTTGACCATGAAGTTATTGCCCCGACACGCCGGGTGGACGGGCAACAACTTCATGATCACCGCGTGGGGGGTGGGGGTGGGGTTAGTGGGCGCGGGCGCGGGCTTCGGCTTTGGCCTTTAGGCGGGCGGCTCGGTCTATGTCGGCTTGTTGGACCGCTGCTACCGAGCCGAAGATGTGGACGGCCTGGTAGTACGTCCAGGCCAGGCTGTAGCAGGCCGGGCGGACGACCGCGTTGTACGTGACGCAGACCCGCTTCAGGTCGGCGTAGAAGGCGTTGTCCAGGCGGGCCTTGTTGGCGGAGAACTGGCCGACCGCCTTGTAGTTGCGGTAGCCGAAGTCGTGCCGGTAGCAGCCCAGGTTGAAGGTGAACCCGAGCGGATTGTCCGGGCTGGACGAGCAGTAGTCGGTGGACCAGTTGAAGGCGTACTCGGCCCAGGGCGCCCGGTTGACGCGGGCGCTGTTCCACGAGTTGTAGCTGGACGCGCTGGTCTGGGTCCAGCTCGACAGCACGGACAGTTTCTCTGCGGGGGTGACGGCGGCGGCGGGGGAGGCGACGGTGAGGGTGGCGAGCAGCGCGAGCGCGCCCGAGGCGAACAGGGTGGCGATACGTCGGTGCACGGGTGACCTCCGCGGGGTGAGCGGTGGGACGGAAGTTACCGGCGGGTTACCGGATGTCGACAAGTTTCGATCAAGGGGTCGACCAGCGGGAATGCGCCTTGCGAACTATTGGTGACATGTGTCGAAACAGGCGAATGCCCCGGGCGCGCGAGGCGCCCGGGGCATTCCATGGAGTGGGTCAGCGCATGACGAACGCCGGCGGGCTGGCCGGGCTCTCGTTTGCGGTACGGTCCAGCGCCGTCACCCGATAGGTGTAGCGCCGGCCGGGCTCGGCCGACGTGTCCACCCAGGACTGGCCGCCGCCGGGGGTGGCCCGGACGGTGTCGACCAGGTGCGTGGCGTCCGCGCTGGCGCACTGCCCGGGCAGTGTGGTGCCGTCGAACCGGTAGATCGCGTACGACGTGGCGGTGCCCAGCGGGCCCACGCCGTCGGCGGGCTGACGCCAGGTCAGCCGTACTCCGTCGGCCTGTCGGACCGCCCTGGTGACCACCGGGAAGAGCAGCGGCTTGGCCGGCAGGTGCGGCATTGTCGGCACGAGGGCCGGGCGGGAGTAGTGCTCGGCCGCGTAGATGTCGGTGGCGCCGAGCCGGTTGGCCCGCACCTGGACGGCCGAGAAGTGCACGTTGCCCTGCACCTCGGGGTACGACCGGTTGAGCGTCAGGTGGTCGGACAGCTCACGCGGGTTCTGCCAGTACGGCCCGTACGCCGGATCGCCGCTCTTGTAGTCGGCCTGGCCGATGTAGAGCTGGACGCGGGTGCCGCGCACCGTCTCGGCCCACCACGGGACCAGCCGCGCGTAGTCGGCCGCCGGGTACTGGCCGATGTACCAGTAGAGCTGCGGCACCACGTAGTCGATCCACTCCTGCTTGATCCACTTACGCGTGTCGGCGGAGATGATGTCGTAGGACTGGCTGCCTGTGGTGTCCGAGCCGAGCGGGTCGGCGGTCTTGTTGCGCCAGATGCCGAACGGGCTGACGCCGAACTTCACCCACGGCTTCGCCGCCTTGATCTTGCCGTTCATCTCCTGGATCAGCAGGTTGATGTTGTCCCGCCGCCAGTCCGCCCGGTCCGTGAAGCCCCGGTTGTACGCCGCGAAGGTGGCGTCGTCGGGCACCTGGTAGGTGCCGCTGGGGTAGGGGTAGAAGTAGTCGTCGAAGTGCACGCCGTCGATGTCGTACCGCTTGACGGCGTCCATCATCGCGGTCTGGACGAACTCGCGGACCTCCGGAATGCCGGGGTTGTAGTAGAGCCGACTGCCGGCCACGCCGGCCGGCGGGTAGGCGAAGGTCCAGTCCGGGTGCTGCCGGGCCGGGTGACCGGGAGCGAGTTGGGCGAGGTCCGCGCCGGCGCCGCCGGGGGCCGGCATGGAGACGCGGTACGGGTTGAACCAGGCGTGGAACTCCAGGTTGCGCTTGTGCGACTCGTCGACGAGGAAGGCCAGTGGATCCCAGCCGGGGTCCTGGCCGCGTACGCCGGTCAGGTACTCCGACCACGGCTCGTACGGCGAGGGCCAGAGCGCGTCGGCGGTCGGTCGGACCTGCACCACGACGGCGTTGTGGTGCAGCCGTTCGGCGAGGTCGAGCAGTTCCCGGTACTCGGCCTGCTGGGCGGCGACCCGGTCCGGGCTGGTCTGGGACGCCTTGCTGGGCCAGTCGATGTTGACCACCGACGAGATCCACATCGCCCGGAACTGTCGTTTCGGCGTGGCCGGGTCGGTGACGCAGGTGGTGGTGGCGGCATCGGTCGCGGCGCTCGCCGGGTTGGCGGGGGCGGCGGCGACTAGCGTGCCGAGCAGGGCTGCGACCAGCCCGGCCGCTCCGAGTCGAGGTGCCTTCATGCGGTGTGTCCCTTCGGTGGGGCTCCCGGTGCGCAGGGGCGACAGAAATCGGCAAGATTCGCCGCTGCCTATCTGCGTCTAGAAGGAAATTTTCATACTCCGGGTCCTCGCCGCAAGGGTCTGGCACCAGATCGGCGCGACGGTCGGCCATCGGGCCGAACGTCTGATTGCTCCCCGTGACCGGCCTCGCACGCGTCGTTATTACGCCAGCGTGATTGGCGGAACCCGCCGCTGGGTAGCAACCCCGATCGCCGGCCGCTGCGGTGGTGGCCGCACGGTGGGGAGGGGTGAGCGCATGTCCGTGCTGCGAACCAAACCGATCAAGGACGTCATAGCCCAGGGCGACGCCGACGGCACCGACGGCCAGCTCGGGCTCAAGCGGCGACTCGGTGCCATCGACCTCACCGGCTTCGGCATCGGCATCGTGATCGGCACCGGCATCTTCACGCTCACCGGCATCGAGGCCCGCGACAGCGCCGGCCCGGGCGTGGTGATCTCCTTCGCCATCGCCGGCGTGGTCGCCCTGCTCGCCGCCCTCTGCTACGCGGAGCTGGCCTCCAGCGTGCCGACCGCCGGCAGCGCCTACACCTACGCGTACGCCACGATGGGCGAGATCGTCGCCTGGATCATCGGGTGGGACCTGCTGCTGGAGTTCGCGCTCGGCGCGGCGGTGGTGGCCCGCGGCTGGTCCGGCTACCTCGCCGAGCTGCTCGACCTGCCGACCCGCTGGTTCGGTGAGGAGGGCAGCACCGTCAACATCGGCGCGATCGCCATCGTGCTGATCCTGGGCATCGTGGGGATCATCGGCATCCGGGAGTCCGCCCGGGTCACCAACCTGCTGGTGCTGGTCAAGGTGGCGATCTGCGTGTTCGTGGTGGTCGCCGGCCTGTTCTTCGTCAAGGCGGCAAACCTCAGCCCGTTCATCCCGGCGGCCGAGCCCGCCGGCAGCGGCGACGACGGCATCAAGCAACCGGTCACGCAGGCGCTCTTCGGGTTGGAGCCGTCGGTCTTCGGCTTCGTCGGGGTGCTCAGCGCCGCTGCCGTGGTCTTCTTCGCGTACACCGGCTTCGAGGCCGTGGCCAACCTGGGCGAGGAGACGCGCAAGCCCAAGCGGGATCTCACGCTGGGGCTGCTCGGCACGCTGCTGATCTCCACGGTGCTCTACATCGGCGTCTCCCTGGTGGTCGTCGGCATGGTGCCGTACACCGAGATCGACCGTGGCGCTCCCATCGCGTCGGCGTTCGAGTCGGTGGGCGCCGGCTGGGCGGCGACGCTCGTGTCCATCGCCGCCGTCGCGGGCCTGACAAGCGTCATCCTCGTCGACCTGGTGGCGATGGGCCGGATCGGCTTCGCCATCGCCCGGGACGGGCTGATCCCACCCGCGATCGCGGCAGTGCACCCGCGCTGGGGCACCCCGTACCGGATCTCGGCGATCATGACGGTGGCGGTCGCGTTGCTGGCCGGCTTCCTGCCGCTCTCCGCGCTCGCCGACCTGGTCAGCATCGGCGCGCTCTGCGCGTTCGTGCTGGTGTCGATCGCGGTGCCGATCCTGCGCCGCAAGCGTCCGGACCTGGAGCGCCCGTTCCGGGTGCCGTTCTCCCCGGTGCTGCCGATCGTCTCGGCGCTCGCCTGCTTCTACCTGATGCTCAACCTGTCGGTGGAGACCTGGCTGCGGTTCCTGGCCTGGATGCTGCTCGGCGGGATCATCTACTTCGGCTACGGCTACCGCCGCAACCGCCTGGCCCGCCACGAACCGGCGGTCGCCCCGGCACCGCGCGAGCCGAGCGCCTGACCGATGTGCGGAGGGGCCCTGGGCCCCTCCGCACAGTTCGGCTCAGGGGCGGGACTGCGGCGTGCCGGTCGGACCCTTGACGACAGGCTTGCCGTCGACCCAGGTCACCTCGTCCAGCCACACCTGACGGCCCGGGTCGGTGCTGCCCTCCTGGCCCGGAGGCCAGGCGTGGTAGAGCAGCCAGGTGCGCCCATCCTTGACCACCATCGACGCGTGGCCCGGGCCGGAGGCGGCCTCGTTGCTCTTCAGGATCGGGTTCTCGGCGGCCTTCACGCACGGCCCGGTCGGGCTCTCGCAGACCGCGTAGCCCTCCGCGTACTCGGCGCGGTCGTAGGCGTTGGCGGCGAAGAAGAGCAGCAGCCGACCGTCCTGGCGGTGGAAGAACGGCCCCTCGATGAGGGTGCCCTCCCACGGCTCGGTCTGCCTGAGCAGCTTCGTCGGCTCGCCGACGAGGGTCAGGCCGTCGTCGGCGAGGCGCTGCGACCAGAGCCAGGTGTCCACCCCGATCGCGTTGCCGTCGTTCTTCCACAGCAGCCAGAGGCTGCCGTCGGTGTCCCGGAACGGGCTGGCGTCGATCGCCCCGCCCAGGTCGGCCTGGCAGATCAGCGGCCCGTCGGCGTCGTCGGAGTACGGCCCCTGCGGCGCGCTGGCCATCGCCCGCCCGACGCACTGCCGACCGGACTCCCGGCCCGCGACCGTGTAGTAGAGCAGGAACCTGTCCGGTGCGAGCTCGATCGCCTCCGGCGCCCAGGTCTTGCCGGCGTCCGCCCAGTCCGGCAGCGTCGGCAGGGCGTCCTCCGCCTCGGACCAGTCGACCAGGTTCGACGAGGTGCGCACCGGGACGTTGCGTCCGTCGGCGTTGGTGTGGAACAGGTACCAGGTGTCGCCCACCTGGATCGCCTGCGGGTCGGGGGCGTCGGTCTGCACGACCGGGTTGGTGAACATGCGGCTCCCGCTGCTCGTGGGGGTGGGTTCGCTGTCGCCGGTGCAGCCCGCAACGAGTAGCGCGGCGGCGAGAGTGACCGCCGCCGCGCCGACCCGCCGGGTGAACGTCCGCGTCATCCCTTCAGACCGCTGCGGGAGACGCCCTGGATGATGTGCCGCTGCGCCAGCACGAACAGGATCAGCACCGGCAGACTCGCCAGCACCGCGCCCGCCATGATCACCGGGTAGTCGGTGACGTACGAGCCCTGGAGCAGGCCCAGGCCCGGCGGCAGCGTCAACTTCTCCGGGCTGAACAGCACGAAGATCGGCCACAGGAAGTCGTTCCAGTTGGTCAGGAACGACAGCACGGCCAGGGTGGCCAGCGCCGGCTTGGACAGCGGCAGCACCACCTTGTAGAAGATCTGCCACTGGTTGGCGCCGTCGAGGGTGGCGGCCTCCTCCAGCTCGTTGGGCAGCGAGAGGAAGAACTGCCGCAGGAAGAACACCCCGAACGCGCTGGCCGCGCCGGGCACCACCACCACGGCCAGGGTGTCGATCCAGTTGAGCTGGTCGACGATCAGGAAGTTCGGGATGATCAGCGAGGTCGGCGGGATGAACAGCGTCCCGACGATCAACGCGAAGGTCACCCCGCGTCCGCGGAACCGCAGCCGGGCCAGGGAGTACGCGGCCATCGAGGCCGTCACCAGCACCAGCAGCGAGTGCAACGTCGCGGCCACCATGCTGTTGAGGAACCAGCGCAGCACCGGGTTCGCCGAGTTGTTGATGATCTGCTCGTAGCCGTACCCGGCAAGCGGGTTCGGCAGCCAGCTCGGCGGAATCTGCTGGGCGGCCGTGTAGGTCTTCAGCGAGGTGATGACCATCCACACCAGCGGAACCAGGAAGACCAGGGTCAGCGCGACCAGGATGGCGTAGAGCCCGACCCGGCGCAGCCCCGATCCGGAGCCGTTGGTGGTCGGCGTGGGCGTCGTCATGGCGGTCCCCTCAGTCTTCCTTGTAGCGGAAGAGGCGGAAGTTGGCGATGCTCACGACCGCCAGCAGCAGGGCGAACACGATGCTCATCGCTGCGGCGCGACCGGCGTTGTTGTTCCGCAGGCCCTCCTCGACGATGAACCACACCACCGTGCGGGTCTCCGTGCCGGGCGTCCCCTGGGTGATCAGGAACGACTGGCCGAACATGTTCGCCGAGGCGAGCACCGTCGTCGTGATCACGAAGAGCAGCACCGGACGCAGCCCGGGCAGTGTGACGTTGCGGAACCGCTGCCACGCGCTGGCGCCGTCCATTCGGGCCGCCTCGTACAGCTCCGGTGAGATGTCCTGGAGGCCGGCCAGGTAGATCACCGCGTTGAAGCCGGAGGTCCACCAGACGGTCACCCCGACCAGGGAGATCCACGCCCACGGCATGTTCGTCACCCAGGGGGTGTCCGAGGGCAGCCCGACAACGCCGAGGAGCCGGTTGACCAGGCCCAGGTTGGCGTCGAGCAGGAACCGCCAGAGCAGGCCGATCACCGCCACGCCCAGCACGTACGGGGCGAAGTAGACAGCCCGGAAGAACGTCCGGCCCGGAAATGAGCGGTTCAACAACAGCGCCAGCCCGAGCGGTACGACCACCAGCAGCGGCACCGACAGCACCGTGAAGATCGCGGTGGCCCGGACGCTCTGCCACCAGTCGCCGTAGACGGCCGAGTCGCTGGAGAACAGTTGCTTGTAGTTGTCCAGCCCGACGAAGGGTCGGTTGGGCAGTTGGAAGTCCCACTGGTGCACGCTCAGCCAGAGGCCGAGGATGATCGGCAGGAGGCCGAAGACCCCGAACAACACCAGGTACGGGGCGAGGAACAGGTATGGCGTCGCCCGGCCGGTCCGGCGCGCCGAGGCGCCCCGGCGGCGGGCTGCGTTGGCCGCCGGGGGCGGCGCGTCACCGCGCGCCGCCCCGACCTCGATCACGTCCGCCACGGGTTATCAGCTCCCGTACTTCTTGCGGTTGTCCTCAAGCTGCCTGTTGGCCTTGGACACGCCGTCGTCGAGCGCCTGCTTGGGCGTCTTCTTGCCCAGCGCGGCCTCGTTGAACGAGTTGTAGAAGGTCGTCATCGCCTCGCCGAGGCCCGGCGCCGCCGGCGGGAAGGCCGCGTACTCCAGCTCGGGGGCGAGCGACGAGATCTCCGGCAGCGCCTTGAACTCGGCGCCCTCACGGACCTCCTTGCGGGCCGGGATCTGCCCGCCCTTGGCCCAGTCCAACGAGTGCTGGCTCAGCCAGTTGATGAAGACCTTCGCCCCGGAGACCTTGTTGGCGTCGTTGGCCCGCTGCTTCACGATCGTGAAGTTGTGCGAGTTGGCCCACGCCGCCGGCTTGCTGCCGATCTGGGGGAGCGGGGCGACGCCCCACTGCACCTCGGGGCTCTTCTTGAGGTCGTTGATCTGCCAGATGCCGTTCCAGGTGAAGGCGTTCTTGCCGCTCTTGAACGCCAGGTAGTCGGCGTCCTGGCCCACGTTGGCCGGCGAGTAGCCCTGCTTGATCATGTCGACCAGCCAGGTGCACGCCTCGATCGCCGGGTCGGAGTTGAACGTCGCCTTGGCCACCTCGGCGTCGAAGAGGGTGGCGCCCCACTGGTTGAGCAGGGAGTAGAACGTCATGCCGCCGGTGAACTGGAACGGGCTGACCCAGAAGCCCTGCACGCCGGCCTTCTTGAGCTCGACCAGGGCCGACGTGTACTCGTCCTTCGTCGTCGGCGGCTTGTTCGGGTCGAGGCCGGCCTTCTGCATGACGGTCTTGTTGTAGTAGAAGCCCAGCGGGTGCATGTCCAGCGGAATGCCGTACCGCTTGTTGTTGTAGATCCCGCCCTTCCAGACGGTCGGGGCGAAGTCCCCCTCGGAGAGCTCCAGGTTCTTGGCCACGTCGTCCAGCTCGGTGATCACGCCGCGGGCGGCGAAGGTGGCGAGCTGGTCCATGTGCATGACCGCGATGTCCGGGCCGTTGCCGCTGGAGGCCGCACCGGGGAGCTTGTTGTAGTAGTCCTCCCACTGGTACGTGGCCACCGACACCGCGATGTTCTTGTGCTCGGTGTTGAACTGGTTGACAAGCGCCTTGAAGATGTCGCCGTCGCCGCCGGTGAACCCGTTCCACAGCTTCAGGTCGACCTTCGGGCCGGTGTACTCCTTGCCGCCGTTACCGGCGGCCGGCCCGGAGGTGCTGTCGCCACCGCCGCAGCCGGCGAGGGTCAGCGAGGCCGCGGCGCCGATTCCGAGACCGAGGCCGAGCAGGCGCCGCCGGCTCATATCGTTCTGGATCATGCTTTATCTCTCCTTGGAGGGGGACGGGATGAATTGTGCCTGCTCAGAACCGGTACGACATCAGACGCCGGTCGGGCCGAAGCGCAGCACGCTCCACGACACGGCGGGCAGGCGCACGGTGCACCGGCCGCCGTCGGGGGTGGGGGTGGGCAGTTCCCGTGGCGTCACCCGGTCGGGCTCGGCCTCGGTGTTCGTCGCCGACGGGTCGGACCCGGCAGCGATGCTCTGGAACGACAGACCGGACATACCCGGCAAGCCGCGCAGGTCCAGGTCGAGGGGGAGGTCCTCGGAGCCCCGGTTGACCGCGAAGACGGTCAGCTCGCCGGTCTCCTCGTCGTGCACGGCGACCGTGTCGAGCACCGGCACGTCCCCGTACTTCTTCGTGTCGTAGCGCGGCGACACCGGCTCGGTGCGCAGCACTGTGCCCCGGGCATACCGGGCGGTGAGCGCGAACGGGTGGAAGATGCTCTGCCGCCAGGCGGGGCCACCGTTGCGGGTGCGGATCGGCGCGATGACGTTTGCCAGCTGGGCCTGCGCGGCGACACCGACCCGGTCGGCGTGCCGGAGCAGGGTGATCAGCAGGTCGCCGACCACGACCGCGTCCACAGCAGTGAAGTCGTCCTCGATCAGCGCGGGCGCCTCGACCCAGCCACGCCGGTCCAGGTCAGCCTGGAGGCGGGACTCGTACCAGACGTTCCACTCGTCGAAGGAGATCTTCAGCTTGCGCTTCTGCCGCTGCTTGGCTGCCACGTGGTCGGCGGTCGCCACGACCTCGGTGATGAAATTGTCCATGTCGACGGCCGAGGCCAGGATGCTTGCCTGGTCGCCGTCGGACGGGTCGTAGTAGGTGTGCGCCGAGATGTAGTCGACGTGCTCGTAGGTGTGCTCCAGCACTGTCGCCTCCCACGCGGCGAACGTGGGCATCCGCCGGTTGGAGCTGCCGCAGGCGACCAGGCTGATCGACGGGTCGATCATCTTCATCGCACGAGCCGCCTCGGCGGCCATCCGCCCGTACTCGTCGGCGGTCTTGTGGCCCACCTGCCACGGGCCGTCCATCTCGTTGCCCAGGCACCACAGCTGGACGCCGTACGGGTCCTCCGCGCCGTGCTTGCGCCGCAGGTCGGACAGCGCGGTCCCGCCCGGGTGGTTGGAGTACTCCAGCAGGTCGAGTGCCTCCTGGACGCCTCGGGTGCCCAGGTTGACGGCCATCATCGGCTCGACACCGGCCTCGGCGGCCCAGGTCATGAACTCGTCCAGCCCGAACGCGTTGGTCTCGATCGTCTTCCACGCCAGGTCGAGCCGGCGCGGCCGGTCACCGACCGGGCCGACGCCGTCCTCCCAGCGGTAGCCGGAGACGAAGTTGCCGCCCGGGTAGCGGACCACTGAGACGCCCAGCTCGCGGGTCAGGTCCAGCACGTCGCGGCGCAGGCCGCGGGAGTCGGCGTTGGGGTGGCCGGGCTCGTAGATTCCGCCGTAGACGCACCGCCCCATGTGCTCGACGAACGAGCCGAAGAGGCGTCGGTCGGCCGGCCCGATCGAGAAGGCCGGGTCGATCGTCAGCTGAGCGGTCCGCAAGGGATGTCACCTTTCCTCGGTGCTGGAACCGGGTGACCGCAGTCACCGCCCACCCGGCGTCCCTCGTTTCTACAACGTTGTAGGCAACGTTGTAAAGAGCTGGTGACGAGGTATGGTGCGCTGGGTTACATCGGGGAGGTTGCGGCGTGCGACACAGGCTCAAGGACGTGGCCGAACGGGCGGGCGTCTCGGTGAAGACCGTCTCGAACGTGGTGAACGGGTACGTGCACGTACGTCCGGACACCCGGGCCCGGGTCGAGGAGGCCATCGCCGAGCTGAACTACCGGCCCAACCTCTCCGCCCGCCACCTGCGCAAGGGGCGTACCGGGGTGATCGCCCTGGCCGTGCCGGAACTGGACATCCCGTACTTCGCCGAACTCGCCCGCTACGTGGTCACCGCCGCCGCCGACTACGGCTGGACGGTGCTCATCGACCAGACCGGCGGCCGGCGTGAGCAGGAACGGGTTGTCGCTTCCGGCATCACCGACCACCTCATCGACGGGCTCATCTTCAGCCCGCTGGCACTCACGGCGGAGGACCTGGCCGGCCTGGACGGCACCCCGATGGTGCTGCTCGGCGAGCGTGTCGACCACGGTCCGGCCGACCGCGTGGTGATCGACAACGTGAGTGCCGCCCGCCAGATCACCGAGCACCTGATCCAGCTCGGCCACCGCCGGATCGCGGCCATCGGCTCGCAGCGCACCGACGAGGGCGCCAGCGCACGCCTACGCCTGGCCGGCTACGCGGAGGCACTGCGCGCCGCCGGTCTGACCTACGACGAAACCCTCGTGGCGCCCGCGCCGGCCTGGCACCGCGCCGACGGCGCGGCCGCGATGCGCGGCCTGCTCACCACGGGGGTACGCCCCGACGCCGTCTTCTGCTTCAACGACACGCTCGCCCTCGGTGCCCTGCGCGCGCTGCACGAGGCCGGCCTGCGGGTGCCCGAGGACGTGGCGGTGGTCGGCTTCGACGACATCGAGGACGGCCGGTTCTCGATCCCGACCCTCAGCACTGTCGCCCCGGACAAGGAGCAGATCGCACGGCTGGCGGTGGAACTCCTCGCCAACCGCCTGGACGGCGACCGCACCGCCCCCGCCAGGGAACTCAAGGCCCCCCACCACCTGGAACTACGCGAGTCGACCCGGAACCCCTAGTCGAAGAAGCGGGCCAGGTGGGTGGGGGGTGCCGGTTCCGCTTCCGGAGGGAGGGGGGTCAGGTCGGCGAAGATGGAGGCGCCGTCGCAGCCGGCGTGCAGCGGGTACCAGCGCGGGGTGCCCGGCGGGCGGAGCTGGCAGATCCCCTTGAACGTCTGCACGTCCATCAGCCGGACGTGGGTCGGGTCGGCCACCGCGTTGACATGCCCCCACCACGGGCTCATGACGTGGAGGACCCCGCCCGGGCGCAGCACCCGGTGACACTCGTCCACCAGGGGCAGAAAGTCGATCAGGTGCTCCAGGATGTGCACCGCGAACAGGACGTCCACCGAGTTGTCGGCGAGCGGCAGCGAGCCGGAGAGGTCCGCCACCGCGTCCACTCCCGGCGCGGGGAAGATGTCCAGCCCCAGATTGCCGGACCACTGCTTGGTCGGCCCGCAGCCGAGGTCCACCACCACCGGCTCCCGCCCCCCGACGCCGACCCGGCACCAGACGCTGTAGACGCCGGCCAGCCGTCCCACCAGGTCTCGCACCAGCCGGAGTTCCCCGGGCTCGGCCACCTCGCCGCTGAGATGGGCGACCCCCCGGTCGAAGCGCACCTCGACCGCCAGAGCGCGCAGCCGGTCGTCGTTCCGGACCTGGTCCGCCCACGCCTGCGCGAGGGATTCGTCGATCAACCGCAGCCGGTCGGCCGAGGGCGGAGTCTGTGCCAAAGCGACCATTCGGGCCACCTCCCGCCGCGCGTTACCCGCAATCCCGCCCGGTATGCCGCGTTCAGGGAGCGAGTCGGGATCAACCCGAGAGGGTACGGCGGCCCGGCCGGCCTCCGCCGCGCATCCGCTGCCGGGGCGGGGGAGCAGCTGCCTTCGGCCGCTTGAGGTGGTAGCGGTGCAGTTCGTGGTTGCCGGGCAGCGAAGGGTCCTCGCTCATCGCGACCAACTCCCAGCCCTGGTCACCGGCCCGGTTGAGGTGGGCCAGCGAGGTGTCGCCGTACGGCGTCACGTCGACCATCGAGCCGTCCGGGCCGTACCAGACGAAGACGACCTCCCAGCCGAGGTCGTTGGTCGCCGCCTGGCGGCGGCGGACCAGCAGCGCGTACTCCCACTTGAGCATGGCGTCATTCTCACCCCGCGCCGGCCCGCGGGCACGGATCAGTCCTCGGCGATCCGCCCGGCGTCGACCCGCAGCCGACGGTTCGTCTCGATGGCCGCCAGCATCCGCCGGTCGTGGGTGACCAGCAGCAGCGTGCCGGGGTAGCTGGCCAGCGCCGATTCGAGCTGCTCGATGGCGGGCAGGTCCAGGTGGTTGGTGGGCTCGTCGAGCACCAGCAGGTTGACCCCGCGACCCTGGAGCAGCGCCAGCGCCGCGCGGGTCCGCTCGCCGGGGGACAGGGTGGCCGCCGGTCGCGGGACGTGCGCCGCGCGCAGCCCGAACTTGGCCAGCAGGGTCCGCGCGTCCGCCGGCGACATATGAGGTACGGCCGCGTGGAACGCGTCGATCAGCGGCGCGTCACCGAGGAACAGTCCCCGCGCCTGGTCCACCTCGCCGACCACCACTCCCGGCCCGAGCGAGGCGGTGCCCTCGTCCAGCGGCAACCGCCCGAGCAGCGCGGCCAGCAGGGTGGACTTGCCCGAACCGTTCGCCCCGGTCACCGCGACTCGGTCCGCCCAGTCGATCTGGAGGTCGACCGGCCCGAGGGTGAACCCTCCCCGGCGTACCACCGCGGAGCGCAGCGTGGCCACGACGGCGCCGGCGCGGGGCGCGGCGGCGATCTCCATCCGCAGCTCCCACTCCTTGCGGGGCTCCTCGACCACGTCGAGCCGTTCGATCAGCCGTTCCGTCTGCTTGGCCTTGGCGGCCTGCTTCTCGCTCGACTCGCTGCGGAACTTGCGGCCGATCTTGTCGTTGTCGGTGGCCTTGCGGCGGGCGTTCTTCACGCCCTTCTCCATCCAGCCACGCTGGGTGCGGGCCCGCGCCTCCAGGCCGGCCTTCGTGTCGGCGTACTCCTCGAAGTCCGCGCGGGCGTGCCGCCGCGCGACCTCGCGCTCCTCCAGGTAGGCCGCGTAGCCGCCGCCGAAGTGATTGACCTGCTGCTGCGCCAGGTCCAGCTCCAGCACCCGGGTCACCGTGCGGGTGAGGAACTCCCGGTCGTGGCTTACCAGCACCGTGCCGGCGCGCAGTCCGGTGACGAACTCCTCCAGCCGCTCCAGACCGGCCAGGTCCAGGTCGTTTGTCGGCTCGTCGAGCAGGAACACGTCGTACCGGCTGAGCAGCAGCGACGCGAGCCCGGCGCGGGCGGCCTGGCCGCCGGAGAGCCCGGTCGTCGGGTGGTCCAGGTCGACCGCGAGCCCCAGGTCCGCGCTCACCTGCTCGGCGCGCTCGTCCAGGTCCGCGCCGCCGAGGGCGAGCCAGCGCTCCAGAGCGTCGGCGTACGCGTCGTCGGCGCCCGCCGTTCCGGCGGTCAGCGCCTCGGTGGCCGCGTCCAGCGCCGCCTGCGCGGCGGTCACCCCGGTCCGGCGGGCCAGGAAGTCGCGTACCGTCTCGCCCGGTCGCCGTTCCGGCTCCTGCGGCAGGTGTCCGACGCTCGCGGTGGGCGGGCTGAGTCGCACGCTGCCGGCCTCGACCGGCAACAAACCAGCGAGGGTACGCAGCAGCGTCGACTTGCCGGCCCCGTTCGGCCCGACCAGGCCGATCACGTCGCCCGGGGCGACGACCAGGTCCAGCCCGGAGAAGAGTGGGCGGTCCCCGTGCCCGGCGGCCAGGTCCTTGACGATCATCGTGGCGCTCATCAGGACGGCAGCCTATCCGGCTGCTCGCATAAGAGCCGACGGCAGCGGGCAGACTCAACGGCGTGGTGACCACTCTGGCGATCGACTGCGGTGGCGGCGGCATCAAGGCGTCGGTCCTCGACGAGGCAGGCACGATGCGGGCGCGGCCGCTGCGGGTGCCGACCCCGTACCCGCTGCCTCCCGCCCTGTTCGTCCAGACCCTGCGGGAGCTGGGTGGGCGGCTGCCCACCGCGGACCGGTTGACGGTCGGCGTGCCCGGCATGATCCGGCACGGGGTGGTGGTGGCCACCCCGCACTACGTCACCCGCAGCGGGCCCCGCTCGCGCGTCGACCCGGACCTGCAGGCCGAGTGGTCCGGCTGGGACGCGCGGGGCGCGCTGGCGGACGCGTTCGGGGTGCCCGCGCTGGTGCTCAACGACGCCGAGGTGCACGGTGCGGGTGTGGTCGCCGGAACCGGCTGTGAACTGGTGTTGACGCTGGGGACGGGGCTGGGCAGCGCCCTCTTCGACGGAGGGGTGCTCGCACCGCACCTGGAGTTGTCGCACGCGCCGGTGCGCTGGGGCACCACCTACGACACGTACGTGGGCGAGCCGGAGCGTCGGCGGCTCGGCGACGCCTTCTGGTCCCGGCGGATCCGACAGGTGGTGGACGGGCTGCGCCCGGTGTTCCGGTGGGACCGGCTCTACCTGGGCGGGGGCAACTCCCGGCTGATCCGGCCGGAGCAGCTGGCCCGGATGGGCGACGACGTGGTGGTGGTGCCGAACACGGCCGGGATCGTCGGCGGCGTCCGCGCCTGGGAGCTGGCCGCCGGCCGTCGGGACGCCCGCACCTGACCCTATTTCCACCCGGGAACAGTCGCCAAACGCCGAGCGTTGTGCCAGCGTCGGAACAGGTGACGGCGCGACCCGAGGAGGTGGGCAGATGGATCTTCTGGCGGACTACCGGCGGGCGACCATGTTCTTCGAGACCGGTGACCCGAGCGGAGCGGCCCGACTGCTGGAGCCGATCGTGGACGCCGAACCCGGCAACGCGGCCGTCCGGCAGTTGCTGGCCCGGGCGTACTTCCAGTCGGCCCAGCTCAACCGCGCCGAGGAGCATCTGCGGGAGCTTGTCGACCGGGACCCGAGCGACCACTACGCGCACCACGTGCTGGGCCGGACGCTGGAGCGGCTGAACCGGCACACCGACGCGCTGCGGCACCTGCGGATCGCCGCGGCGATGTACCCGGCCAACGACGACTACCGGATCGCGCTGCAGCGGGTGGAAACCCGAGTGGGCGGCAGGCGCTGAGCGTGAACCTGGTGACGAGCGAAGGGGCGGTCCTGTGGGCCGCCCCTTCGTCGTCCTGCGGGCGGGCCGACGGCGTTGCCTAGGATGGCGGACATGGGACCTGACCGGCCGGGGGCTGCGGCATGAAGCTCAAGCTGGACCTGCACGAGATCTTCAACAAGGGGCAGGACATCGACCGCGCGCTGCGCGGGATCATGGACGAGGCGGTGGCGAAGAAGGCCACCCTTGTGGAGATCATCCCGGGCAAGGGGTCGGGTCAGCTCAAGAAGCGCGTGCTGCGGTTCCTCGACCAGAAGGACGTCAAGCAGCTCTACCACCGCGTGGAGAAGGACTCGAAGAACTTCGGCCGCCTCTTCGTCCACTTCCGTTGGAAATAGCGACGGGACGGCTAAGAGCCGCAGCGGGTTAGCGAGGCTCGGTACTGTGCGAGGAGTGGCTACCCGCATAGCTGCTGGTCGCCCGAATCTGAGGCGCCGGAGGGCGTGATGGATGGGATCAATTCGTGGGTTTGCAGCATCATGGCTGTGTTAGCCACCACGTGGGGTGTGGTCGTGCTTGTCACCGGTCAGGCCCCACAACGAGAACTACGTCGTCAGTCCGTCTCTCAGTACGGATGGTCTTGCATCGGCATTGGTGTGGGATTCGGGTTTCTCGCGCTGAGCAGTCTCGACGGTTGGTTCGGACCGCTTGGCATCGTTGGCCTCGGCCTGCTCGCTTTCGTAATCCTTAACAATGGCCGTTCCCATCGAGGGATCACTCAGCAGCGAGGCACGGCAACCAACCAGCGTTGAGGGGGATCCGCCGAGAGGCGTTGACGACGGTTGCGCAGGTCAACCCCGACGATCCGTCCGATGGCAGATGATCTTTCGAGGCCGGAGTTGTAAGGGGTTCAAATCGCAAGATCATGCCGTACCCAGGCCGTCTAACGAGAGCCAACGACGACCATCGTTGACCATCCATGCCAGGCGTAGCAGCAGCTCAGAGCCGCAGTCGTCCGGTTTGATCGACTACGCCCCCTAACTAGATCAATACCGCTGGAAGTAGCAACGCGAAGGGCGCTGGCCATCCGCTGTGGCTGCCCGCCGGTGTCGATGTGCTGTGGAGCGGTATACCTCAGAGGTATGAATATGACTCCGAGGTATACCGCTGACGACCGCATCCGCCCGCACGGAGGTGACTGACGGTCGCCACCGTCGGCCCCAGCCAGGGTTAGGACCTACTCGTCTAGGTGAGCATCGGGCGGAGGCAGGCGGTGGCGGGGCATCATCGGCGGGCGCTGGGGGTACGAACCGTCGATGCGCCTGCATCCCGGTGAAACCGAAGCCGTTGGCTGGCGGGTGGTGACCGTGTTCGACGCCGTCCGGCAGCTCCGCGACGCAGCACCGGACGTCACCGGACGCCCGCGCGTGGTCGCGATCGATGGCCGGGGTGGTGCGGGTAAGACGACCCTGGCGGAGAGGCTGCGGACGGCCGAGCCCAATTCCGCCATCGTGCACACCGACGACGTCGCCTGGAACCATGCCTACTTCGACTGGGGCGCCGTACTCGCCGAGAACATCCTGCGACCCCTGCACCGAGGGGAGCCGGTGAACTTCCGTCCCGATGCCTGGATCAGCCACGACCGAGCCGGGTCAATCACCATTCCTGCCGGCACCGACTTCGTCTGGATCGAGGGCACCGGCATCATCCGGGAAGAACTTGGCCCGTGGCTGGACGCCTCGTTGTACCTACAGGGCGATCTTGATGAGCAGGAGCGCTTGCTTGTCGCTCGCGACGGCGACTCTCCTGAGCAGCAGGAGCATGTGACGAACTGGCTGCGGGAGGAACTGCCCTTCATGCTGCGAGAACGACCGTGGTCCCGCGCCACCCTGATCGTCGCCGGCCCTTCGCGGATTGATCACGACCCGGATACCGAACTGGTCGTAGCCCCACCGATCAGCCGGTAGCGCGCTTACCCGAGAGCGCATGACCGCGCCCAGTCGGTGACCCAGCGGACACCGGTCGGGAGCGCTGGTCCGGGGCGCCATCACGACTACCGGGACGGGGTCGGCACGCTTCCATCCGGGCTGGACCTTGCCCCTGGGGGAAGGCCCAGCATCGTCGGTGCCGCGCACAGCCGGCAGGAGCCGACCGGGGGTCAGGGGTATGGGAGCGCCGACGAGGCCAGCTGAAATCAGCAGCACCGGCGGTGCTGGAGAGAGCGCCGGGAAACGCAAGCTCGGTACGTACCTGATGGACCGGCGTCCACTGGCGATCCCCGCATACCGGCGGCTGTGGATCGCTTCGCTGATCGCCTCGGTGGGTGGTTCGTTCGGCGTGCTCGCCGTCCCCGCGCAACTGTTCACGATGACCGGCTCGTCCGCGACTGTCGGTGTCTCGGCGGCGGTGTCGCTGGTCGCGCTGGTGGTCTCGGCGTTGTGGGGCGGTGCCCTCGCCGATGCTGTCGACCGGCGTCGGCTGCTCCTTGTCGCACATGGTTGCCTCGCGCTGACGTACGCGGGGCTGTGGGCGCAGGCGGCAATGGACCTGCGGTCGGTACCGACCCTCCTGGCGCTGGTCGCCTGCCAGGGCCTCAGCTACGGAGCGGTGATGGCCGTGATGGGGGCGGCGGTGCCCCGCGTGGTGCCGGCCGACCTGCTGGCGGCCGCGAACGGATTGAGCGCGCTGACCCGGTACACCGGGTCGATCGTGGGCCCGCTGCTGGCCGGGGTGTTGATCCCGGTAGTGGGGCTCGGTGCGTTGTACCTGTTGGACACCCTCGCGCTACTGCTCGTCATCTGGTCGGTGTTCCGGCTGCCCCGGCTCCCACCGCAACCATCCGTGCCGGTACCGGCGCTGGTGTCACGCCCTGGGACGCCTGCCTCGATTGGCACGAGCGCGGCTGCGCGTCGGTCTATGGTCGGCCAGCTGCTGGACGGTTTCCGCTACCTCCTGTCCCGGCCACTGCTGGTCGCCCTGATCGGGGTGGATCTGGCGGCGATGGTGTTCGGGGGACCGTGGGCGCTCTACCCGGAGCTTGCCCAGCGAGAGTTCGCCGGCACGGCCGGAGGTGGCTTCGAGCTTGGAGTGCTCTACGCCAGCTACCCGGCGGGCGTGTTCGTGGTCGGGCTGGTGTCGGGTGTGTTCACCCATGCCCGGCGCCACGGCGCGCTGATGGTGACCGCCGCCGTCGCCTGGGGCGGCACGGTCGTGTTGCTGGGGCTGGCACCCCACCTCTGGCTAGCCGCCGCGGCGCTTCTGGTCGGCGGCGGCGTGAACTTCGTACTCAGCATGTTTCGGCGGGCCATCAGCCAGGCGAGTACCGACGACAGGCTACGCGGCAGGATCGAGGGCTCGATGGTCGTCGTCACGGTAGGTGGCCCACAGATCGGCAACTTCCTGCACGGCGTGACGGGCGCGGCATGGGGCCCGCGCTGGGCGATCTCAGTGGGTGGAGGACTGACCATCCTCGCCGTGGCAGGCGTCGTCCGGGCGGTACCGCAGCTGTGGCAGTACGACGCGGCTACCGACATCACTACCGCTGGACGTGGCGACGGTCACGACTCGGCGGGCTGAGCCTGCTTCAGCGGGCCGTGCAGCCAGCGCTCGGCGGCGACGTGACTGCGGAGGTGGACCACGGGAAGGTCCGGACGCCGGGCCGCCAGGGCCTCGATACGTGTGGCCGTCTGGCGATGCGTGTTCCACGCCCAGCGGACGATGTGCTCGGGGTCGGTGAGCACGGTCCAGAGCGGCGGTTCGACGTTGCCGTTCCAGAGCCGCTGGCGTCGAAGACGGCGTACGACGGTCCGCCGGACGACCTGCCGCATGACGGTGATCTTCGGGAGATCGAGCCACACCATCAGGTCGGCGAGGTCCGCGAGGTGGGTGCGGACCGCCTTGTACTGCCACTCGGTCACCCAGGAGGGGTCCGCGCTGAAGAGGCGTACTTCGTCTTCGAAGGAGGGACGCCTGGTCCACGACGGCCCGTGGAAGAGGCCGTCGATCTCTATGTGCGGGGCCTGCAACGAGGTGGCGATGCGGGAGGCGAGGGTCGTCTTTCCGGCGCCCGAGGTCCCGGCGACGAGTACGCGGCGGGGACGGCGCGGCAGGGGATCGGCGGCGTCCAGGTGCGGCATGACGATGAGGGTAGTGCGACCGGCTCGACGGCCCGTATCGCTTTACGCCTCGGTCCTAGGATCGGGATGATGCAGGAGGCACCGCTGGAGGTTCGGCCGGCGCGCTTGTCGGACGTCGCTTCGTTGGTGGAGCTGCGCCTCGCCAACGCCCAGGCGCACCTTGCCCTCGACGCCTCCATTTACCGCGTCCCGCAACGTGACGCGGTAGCGCGCCACTTCGTGGCGATGCTTACCGACGAAGCCGGACGAGACTGCGTCCTCGTCGCTGAGGCTCGGAACGGCCAGGTGCTCGGGATGGTCGAGGTGTTGCGGCATTCCGATCCGCCCGAGCATCAGATCCTGCGCCCTGAGCCTTCGGCCCAGGTGCACACGGTTGTGCTGCCCGAGGCCAGAGGGCTTGGCGTGGGATCAGCGTTGCTGGCAGCGGCCGAGCACTGGGCAGGAAACCGGGGAATCACGTATCTGTCGGCTGGCATCTACCACCGCAACATCGATGCTGTGCGCTTCTACAGCCGGCACGGCTACACCGACGCGGGTCTCTCCCTCGGTAAGAGCGTGGATTAGATCGGCGCTCTATCCGCCGGGCCGGCCGGACGGCAGCGGTGGTGCCACGGTGACGAGTCGGGCCGTCGGTTTCAGGTGGGTGCAGAGTTTCCGGGGGAAGGTAGGGGCCGCCTTGCGAATCACGTCGCACCCACCCGACGTGGTCCGGGCGACAGTCGACCATCCGGCCGGCTCGCTACGCAGGAAGTAGCGCCGCACGGCGGTGTTCACCTCGCACCCGGGGCGTGGCTCGACGCCGCACGGTGTCGGGTCGTCGGCCACCGTCATGACCAGCCACTCCCCGTCGCAGGCTTCGACGTGACCCTGCGAGTGGCGGGAGACGTCCATCCCCCGTACGGCCGCACGCGTCCAGATCGGGTCGCAGCGGTCCTTTGGCGGGTTGCAGCCCAGGTTCTCGTCACACCGGGTGTAGACACCGTTCTTCAGTGCCCACGTCTTCTGGTTGAGCGACAGCGGGCGGTTGCCGATCGGCTCCGCCGACGTGAGGGTCACCTCGGCGGGCGTGAAGGTCGGACAGGCGCCGAACGTGGCCGACTCGGCCGATTCCTGCACGATGTTGGCGAAGATGACGCCGTTCTCCTCCTGGTGGTAGCCGACCTGGACGTTGCGCGAGCAGCCGTCGCGACCGGCGAGCGCCTTCACGTGCACAGTGACCGTCCGGTCATCCGGACCGGGGGTCACGCCGCTCACCTCGGCCTCGTAGGTGCCCCACACGGCGGCCTGGTCTGCGGGCCTCTTCTGGGGATCCCCGCAGGAAGCCAGTGTCGGCAGCACGGCAGTCAGCAGGCAGAGAACTGTGGCGAGCCGGCGCATGGGTGGCATTCTGCCCGGCCGTGTCACATTTCGTGGTCCTCGATGAGGGTGCACACGGCCAGCGGCACCACCCCGGGGATCGGCCCCACGAGCTAGGCGTCGGTGCGGGCGCCGTGGCCGGCCGGGCGACGGGACCAGCACTGCGGGCGCTGGCGTACGGCCAACTCCAGCGAGAGGTGGTCGGACTCGATCATTTCCCTGGCTATTCGACGTGCCATCTCCAGGCGATCGACGTACGCGTCAAGATCGGTCGGGCCGGCGCCAGCCATAATCGAACTCCTCGTCCGCATTCGAACTACTCGCATCATCCACCCGGCCGGGAGTCGTCACCATTCCCCGATCGGTGGAATCGACCCGCCGTACGGCTCCGCTTGGCGTACCTCTGGTGGGGCCGATGGTAACGGCGCATCCGCCACCACGCCGCTGAACTGCGGAAAGTGTTCACAACATACGTTGCGATCAATGGCGACGTGCGGGTTTGCCGGCGGCCGCTACATTGCACGGTGCGTGGATCGGGGGGCGCGACTTTGTCCGCTGAGGGATCTTCGATACGGGAGGACCGCCGTGCGACAACCGAGCAGAACCGATCCGTTGTTCGTGGCCGTCGAGTCCGCGGTGATCACCCGATCGGACGTCGCCGGGCTCGTGGCGGGGCGGATCGCCGCCGTTCGGGTGCCGGGGCTGCTGCCCGCCGCCCGCTGCCACGCGATCACCGCAGCCCTCGCCGACGCGGAGATGGACCGGTACGACGAGAGCCGCGTGTTCCCCGTGGTCGCCAAGTTCGGCCCGGCCATCAACGATCACCGGGACGGCGGTGACCTGCGTGAGGACTACTGGGAGGCCGCGCGTGCCGCCGAGAAGGGCTGGTCCACCCTGGGTCTGTCGGACGCGCCTCGCGAGCTGTGCCTGGCCGCGTTCCGGGCCGCCTGGCCGGATGTGGCGCCCGGGCGGCGGCAGAGGCGGGAGATGCACGTCGGCATCGTCCGCGAGATCAACGCCGGCCTCCAGGTGCACTTCGACGACGCGGTCCGGGAGTACGCGGGCCGGCTGCTCGACGCCGAGGTGGTGGCCCAGTTGGCGTTCAACATCTATGTCCGGGTGCCGCCCGTCGGCGGCGAGACGGTGCTGTGGCGTCGTCGGTGGCAGCCGAACGACGAGGACCTACGGATTCCCGGCGGGTACGGCTACCACGAGTCGGTGGCCGACGGCACGCAGTCGTTGACGTTGCGGCCCGCTCTCGGAGAGGGATTTCTGTTTGACCCGCGCCACTATCACACGGTGCGTCCGGCGACGGATGGCCGGCGCATCTCCATAGGATGTTTCGTCGGGCTCACCGACGACGGTCGACTGGCTCTCTGGTCGTAGTGAAGGGCGTTTCCCCATGGTGGACAGAAACGACGTCGAGGCCGCTGCGGCGCTGGTCGAGGGGCGGGTCCGTCAGACGCCTGTCATCACCGTCGACGGCGCCGACTTCGGAGTGCCCGGGCTGCTCAGCCTCAAGCTGGAGCTGCACCAGCACACCGGTTCGTTCAAGCCGCGCGGCGCGTTCAACCGGATGCTCCAGGGTGCGCTGCCGTCGGCGGGGGTGATCGCCGCGTCGGGGGGCAACCACGGCCTCGCGGTCGCGTACGCGGCCCGGTCGCTGGGCGTGCCTGCGGAGGTTTTCGTGCCGGTCACCGCCTCGCCGGTGAAGGTACAGCGCCTGGCCGGGCTGGGCGCGCAGGTGCGGCAGGTGGGCCAGCACTACGCCGAGGCGTTGGCCGCCAGCACCCAGCGGGCAGGTGAGACCGGGGCGCTTGTGGTGCACGCGTACGACCAGCCGGAGGTGGTGGCCGGTCAGGGCACCGTGGGTCGGGAGTTGGAGGGCCAGCTCGACGGGATCGACACAGTGCTGGTGGCGGTCGGCGGTGGTGGGTTGGTGTCGGGCATCGCGACCTGGTTCGACGGGTCGGTGCGCGTCGTCGGCGTCGAGCCGGAGCAGATCCCCACCCTGCACGGCGCCCTCAAGGCGGGTCGGCCTGTCGACATCGAGGTGGGCGGCATCGCCACGGACTCGCTGGGTGCCCGCCGCATCGGCGACATCGCCTTCGAGACTGCCCGTCGTACCGGCGTGGTCTCCGTGCTGGTGCGCGACGAGGATCTGGCGCGGGCGCGGCGGCTGCTCTGGTCGGAGCTGCGGGTCGCCGCCGAGTTGGGCGGCGCCGCCGCGTTGGCCGCCCTGGTCGGCGGCGCGTACGTGCCGCAGGCGGGCGAGCGGGTGGCGCTGATCGTCTGCGGTGGCAACACCGACCCGAGCGACCTGGGCCCGGCGGCGCCGCACTGACAGGTCAGTCGCCGTCGCGCAGGCGACGCAGCGCGTTCGCCACCTGGAGGGTGTCCAGGTGGGTGGCCCCGAGCAGACGCCGCCGGTCGGCGAGCAGGCGCTCGTACACCTCGATCGCCGCGTCGACCTGCCCGTCGAGCAGCAGCACGACGGCGAGGGTGGCCCGGATGGTGAGCACCTCGCTGCGGTCGGCGTGCCGGGGCTCCACGGTGGCGAGGGTGGCGTGCAGCTCAGCTTCCGCCTCGGCGAGCCGGTTCTGCTCCTGCATGCACCGGGCCAGCGTGTGCCGGGCCTGCCAGGTTTCGGGCTGGTTGAGCGGCCACAGTCGGTAGCGGACCTCCAGGATGGCGTGCAGCATCTCCTCGGCCTCGGGGGCCCGGTGCTGGGCGAGGACGGCCAGCGCGAGGCTGTGCCGCACGATCATCGTGTCCCAGTGCTCGGGCCCGCGGACCTGGTCCTCGGCGGCGACGATCTGCCGCAGCTCCACCTCGGCCTCCGGCCACTGACGCTGGGCCATGATCGCCTTGGTGAGCTTGTGGCGGCTCGCGAGGGTGTCGGGGTCGTCGCTGCCCAGCACGCGTGTGCGGTCGGCGATGACGTCGCGGAGCACCCGGTCGGCCATCTCCGGCTGGTTGCGCTCCAGAAAGGTGCGGCCCAGCTCGTGGCGCAGCGCCAGCACCTGGGGCCGGTCCAGGTCGTGGTCGTACGCGGCGCAGCCCCGCACGATCGGGTCGAGGATGTCGAAGGCCGAGCCCGGCAGGCCGATCGCGATGAGGTAGCGGGCGGTGAGCCGGGTCAGCTCCAGCGCCCGGCGTACGGTCTCGGGGTCGTGTTTCTGCCTCTGCGGCACGAGGTATTCGCGTACCGCCTCGACGAGGTGTGGCACCAGCACGTCCCAGTTGGACCAGGCCGCCGAGTCGTCCGGGCTCTGCCCCTCGGTGGCGGCGAGAAGCAGCTTCATGACGACACCGTGGTATTCGGCGATCTGCTCGCGCACCTCGTCACGGTCGCGGAACATCGCGTGTACCAGCGGGTGCAGCGAGAGCACGTGCGCGAAGGCCGGATCGGTGACGTCCTCCCGGACGTCGAAGTCGACAAGGGCGAGGTCGCCGATGCCCTCCAGCACCTTCACCCGCTGCCGCGCCGTCAGCCCCTCGAACAGCGGTGACCCGGCCAGGATCGCCGGCTTGAGCACCACCTCGTACGGCACCGGGGAGACGCTCAGGCAGGCCAGCACGTTGAGCAGCGGTCGGCTCTGCTGAAGCTGGCGGCGGGCCAGCAGGTCCAGGGAGAGGTCGTCGACCTCGCGGACGATCTCCAGGCCGAGCGACTCGTCGAGGTCGACGTCGGCGGCGTCCCGTGGCGAACGGAACCGCCGCTCCACGGCCGTGCGGTAGTCGGCGAAGGTGGTGATGGTGGAGGTGCCGCGCCAGACCGGGCTGGCGTTTACCGACCGCAGGTAGTTGCCGGCCGCGCGCAGGGCCAGGGGCAACCCGCCCAGCTCCCGTGCCAGCTCGCGGGCGTCGTCGAGGTCGCCGGCCTGTGCGCCGGCCCGGTCGATGAGCACCTGCGCCCCGGCGTCGCCGTCGAGCGGGCGTACCTGGTGCAGGGTCGACCAGGTGCCCCAGGTCGACCGGTTGCCGTCCCGGGTGGTCACCAGGACCATGCCGTCCTCGGCCTCCGGCCTGCGCAGCCAGCCGGTGCCGTCGGCGAGCACCCCGTCGGTGGGGCCGAGCGTGCCGGGCTCGTCCGCGCTGTCAAAGATCAACAGCCAGGGCTGCTGAGCCTGGTTGAGGTAGCGCCAGACCAGGTCGGTCGCGCTGATCATGCCGGCCCATGCCTGGTCGACCTGGCTCTCCGAGGCACCGAGTTGACTGACCACCTCGCGCATCCCGGAGTTGAGCCGCCCCGCCTGCACCCACCAGACGGTCCGGCCGTCGGCTCGGGCCTGGCGGGCGATCTCGAGGGCCACGTGGCTCTTACCGGAGCCGCCCATACCGCACAGGATGTGCACCCCACCGGCGTCCGCCGGCTGCATGATCTCGTCGATCAGGTCGTCCCGGCCGTGCAGCGGGCTGTCCAGACGCCCGAGTGGCGGATCGACGGAGACGCGACTCGGTCGGTCGTAGGCGGGTCGGCGCACGGCCGCATCCTCGGGTGGAGCGTCCGCAGTCAATGCGGTCCCCCTTCGGTGGCGAAATTGCGGCGCGGCGGGCGGCAGAAAGATCATGTCCACTGAGTGGGCATTCGGAGGGATCGTCACCCGCGCCACGTTCCCGCAAGCGTATCCACCAGCGTACTGACTTGCACACTCTCCGTTTAGGCCGGCCGACTGACCGGAATCGCCACCGCCAATTCCATTTCGCCGTTCATTCGGGGCCGATCCGCCGTGTTCGTTCCTCGCGCGGCGCCTCCACGATGGACGCATGAGCTGGTTGCCGTACGACGATGTGGCCGACTGGGGTTCGGTGCCGGACTGGTTCGGCGCGCTCGGTTCCATCGCGAGCGTGCTCTTCGTCTATCTCGGGCTGCGCCGGGAGATCCGCGCCCGCCGCTCCGATGATCTGCGGGTCCGGGCCACCCAGGCCCGGTTGGTCTCGGCGGTCGCCCAGATCCGGGGCAACTCGGTGCTGCGGGTGGCCGTGGCCAACGAGAGTGACGCCCCGGTGCTGGACGTGACAGTGCTGCCGCGACTGGTTCCGTCCGATGATCCCGAGGGCCCGCCCGTGGACCTGGCCGCCGCGAAACAGGTCCGCCGGATCAACGGCCGGGAGAGTTCGGAATTGTTCGTCACCGTCACGGCGGAGCATCGGCTGCAAGCGACGACCGACACCGTTCTGGTGGAACTCACCTTCACCGATCACGACGGAAACCGCTGGCGGCGTATCGGCTCCGGTCAACCCGAGCCGGTGAGCTGATTGAGACGCAATTCCGACAGAGGTGGTCCGGCGGCACACAGCAGCCGCCGGACCACCTCTTCGTCTTCTCAGAGGGGATAGGTGCGCGCGACCGCCAGCATCTCGGAACTGTGCGATCCGACGACGCCGACGGCCGGCGGCCGGGGCCGGAAGCCGGGCAGCGCGTCCAACCCGTCACTGGCGTCCATCGCCCGCAGCGACACCTGCGTGGCGATCGGCCGCAGCGTCAACGTGACCTCGACACCCTCCGACGGCGGGGCGTGGAAGACCAGTCCGAACCCCCACCTGCCCGCGCGGGGCTTCACCGGCACCTGACGGCCGGACACCTCGGCGCGCAGCACCGTGGCGGTCGCCGTGTCGACGTGCAGGGTGGCGAGTCGGACCGCCCGCTGCGGGGTGAGCCGAAGCCGCAGCGTGCGCTCACCGCCGGCGCTGGTGTCGGCCAGCACGTCGAGCTTCGGCGCCGGCAGGTTCGCCGCCTGCGCCGGCCCGGATCGCAGCTCACCGTCGCCGAGCCCGGGGAAGTCGTCGCCGACGTCGGCCACCCCGCCGACGTAGCCGTCCGTCCACGGCTGCGGGTCGGTCTCGTGGCTCAGCCAGCGGGCCTGCCCGGTGCCGGCGTCCAGGGCGTACATCAGGTGGGTGGGCGCGGGGTGGGCGGCGTCGAACCGGTCCACGGCAAGCCCGACCCCGGCGAGCACCACAGCCGCCAGGGCGGCGGCCCCGGCCGGCAGCACCGCGAGTCGCCGGGCCCGCAGCGCCACCAGTCCGCGCTGCCCGCCGGCCTGCGGGTGCAGCAGGTCGACCACCGGCAGCGCCGTCAGGCCGAGCAGCACCGCGACCAGGGCGGCCACCCCACCCATCGCCATGCCCAGCGCGGGGAAGAGCAGCACCACCGTCGGCAGCAGGATCACCACGCCGACCGCGGCGGCGGCCGTCACCGCCACCACCGGCCACGGCCCGGTCCTCCGGGTCCGCAGCGCGACCAGTCCGCCGAGGGCGCCGGCCAGGGCCGGCACTGTGGTGAGGTACGCCCCGCCGGGCACCGCCACGGCGAGCAGCACCCCGAGCAGGGCCAGCCAGGTCAACCCGCCGACGGCGAGCGCGGCCGGGCCGATCCGGCGCCGGACCAGCGCGTACCAGGTGAACAGGATGGCGGCGGCGAGCGCCAGCACGGCCAACCGGTACCAGATCGGCCGGTACGGGTCGAGCAGTTCCGCGTACCCGGGACGGATCGCGGTGATCGCCAGCCAGAGCAGTTGCGCGGCGACCGGCGCGACCACTATCGGCACGAGGGCGAGGGCGAATCCGGCGGCCAGCCGCCCGGTGCTCGCCCGGCCGCTGCGGCGGGTCAGCCAGCCCAGTGCCGCGACGGCCAGCACCGCGAGCAGGGCCAGCGGCAGGACGAGCCATCCCGGGTAGCGGACCAGCCCACCCGGGACGGGGAAGTAGGTCGCGTCGTAGCCGGAGCGCAGGTCGGTGAGGTCGGTGCGGCCGAACTCCCGAGCCATACCCAGCGCGTTGTCCCCGTGCTGCTGGAGGCTGCCCCGATCCATCGCCGCCGGGGTGTCCAGCGGCGTGTGGTAGATCGCGCCGCCGTCGATGTACGCCGAGTTCAGCCCGACGAACTTCTGATCGAGAAAGGCGGTGAAGTCGGTGTCGTTGGGCAGTGCCCGGTAGATCTCCACCGCGAACGAGGTGCCGACGGGGTGCGGGGCGGCCCGGCCGAAGACGTCCACCAGCTTCGCGTTGTTCTTCGACGTCTCGAACATGATCACCGGGCCGGTGGAGCCGCGCGCCTCCAGGTTGAGCACCACACCACCGTCGGCGGCGAGGGGGTGGCTCGCGGCGAACGCCGCGGCGCCACAGAGGCACGCCTCCTCGGCGTCGGTGAGCACGAAGACGATGTCGTTGCGGGGCCGCGGGCCGGTGGTAAGCGCGCGGGCCACCTCCAGGATGGCCGACGTGCCGGCCGCGTCGTCGTTGCCGCCCGGTCCGGTCTGCACCGAGTCGTAGTGCGCGACAAGGAACACCCGCCCCGTCGGGTCGGTGCCGGGCAGTCGGGCCACCACGTTGCGCACCCGGGCCACTGTCGCCCCGCCGGCCGCCCCACTGAGCTGGCCGGCCTCCGGCGCGACGGTGTCCTGCACCTCCGTCTCCAGGCCCAGGCCGCGCAACTTCTGCTCGATGTGCGCGCGAACCTGGTCGTTGGCCGGGCTCCCGGCGACGTGCGACCGGGCCGCGATCACCTGCACGTCCTCGTACGCCCGGGTGGCGCTGAAGTCGCCAGCCGGCGCGTCCGCGGGTCGCGGCGTCGGGGTGCGCAGGTCGAGCAGGCTGCCGGCGCCGACGGCCGCCAGCGCGACAAGCGCCGCGGCGGCGGCCAGGAGCCGCCGGCGCGGTCGGGTCAGCGCACGGTCGGCCGGGGGTACGCCCGGACCCGGCCGGAGCGGTACGCCCGCCGTGACGGGGGTGGGGGGTGCGCCCATCCGAACTCCTCGGGGGTGGTGGGGCCTGGGGTGGCACCATCCTGCCCTCCGGCGATTCGGGATGGGATGGCCGGGCGTCCACCGATTCCCGCCCGTCGGCGGAGGGCTCGGCCGCCCGGTTTGTCCCCCGGCGAGCAGTGACCCGGCCCATGCCCGCCCGTGCCGCGCCCATCGTGTTGTGTGCGACCGTTGTCTAATACAGGATCAGCAGGGCACTCGGAAGGAGCCCGACATCACCAGCGAACTCCCGCGTCTCGCGGCGGTGACCCGGCCGTACCGGGGAAGCGGCCTGGCCGGTTCCCCCGTCGTGCCGTACCCGCACGGCGGCCTGGCGCGGCACGGCAACCTGCCGCCCGGCGAGCGGTTGCGGGTGCTGCTGGTGGAGGACGACGAGGGCGATGCCTTCCTCGTCGGTGAGCTGCTCGCCGAGACGAACTCGATGATCGACCTGGTGGTCGCCACCAGCCTCCGGGAGGCGCGGCAACGGATCACAGGCGTCGACTGCGTCCTGCTCGACCTGGGCCTGCCCGACGCGCAGGGGCTGGACGGGCTGCGCCTGGTGCTGGAGATGTCGAGCGGGGCGGCGGTGTGCGTGCTGACCGGGCGCTCGGACGAGCACCTGGGTGTGGTGGCGGTCGCCGAGGGCGCACAGGACTACCTGGTCAAGGGCCAGGTAGACGGCGTGCTGCTGACCCGGGCGCTGCGCTACGCGGTCGAGCGCAAGCGCGCCGACGAGAACGCCCGCCGGCTGCGTGAGGTCGAGTTGCGCCAGGCCGAGTCGGCCCGCCTCGAACGCGGCCTGCTGCCGCAACCGCTGATGACGACCGACCAGGTGGCCGTGCACACCTTCTACCGACCGGGTCGGCACGCCGCCCTGATCGGCGGGGACTTCTTCGACGTGGTGCAGACCCGTCCGGACCGTCTCGACCTGATCGTGGGGGACGTCTGCGGGCACGGGGTGGACGAGGCCGCGCTCGGTGTGGAACTGCGGGTGGCCTGGCGGGCGCTCGTGCTCGCCGGAGTGCCGGACGACGAGGTGCTGCCCGCGCTGGAGCAGGTACTGATGAGTGAGCGCCGCCTCCAGGAGATCTTCGCGACGGTGGCCACCACCCGACTCGACCTGGACGCCAACCGGGCCACCGTCCGACTCGCCGGGCATCCGCCGCCGCTGCTGCTCTCCGGCGGCCGGGTCGTCCCGGTGCCCGCGCCCGGCGGCCTGCTGCTGGGCGTACGACCTCGCCGGCCGATCGCCTACGACCTGGAGTTCGACACCGATGACTGGTCCCTGCTGATGTACACCGACGGCCTGATCGAGGGGCGGGTGGGCGCCGGCAACGAACGGCTCGACGTGCCGGGCCTGAGCGGGCTGCTCGACGAGCCGGCCAACCGGGAGGTCTCGCTGCCCGAGTTGCCGGCCTGGCTGGTCGGTCGGGCCGAGCAGATCAACGGTGGCCCGCTCGCCGACGACGTGGCCATGCTGCTTGTCAGTCGGGGCGGTGGCCGGTGAAGCCGGTGGTCGGCGGCTGGAGTCTGCGCCGCCGGGTCATCACGCTGCTCACAGTCGTGGGCGTGCTGCTGATCGGCCTGGCCACCGCGGAGGCCGCGATGGCCGCGCGTAACCGCACCCAGATCGACGCCATCCTCAACGAGACCGGCCCGCTGCGGGTGCAGTCGCAGGAACTCCTCAACGCGGTGCTCGACCAGGAGACGGCGGTTCGCGGGTACGCGGTGAGTGGTGACCCGGCCGATCTGGGCCCGTACGAGGCAGGGCTCGACCAGGAGAAGGACACCGTCACCGCGATGCGGGTGCTGCTCAACGACTACCCGCAGATCGGGCAGGAGCTGCGGATCGTCGAGGAGCGCGCCGAGCAGTGGCGGGTGTCGGTCGCCGAGCCGGTGATCACCACGACGGAGCAGGACGGCACCCGCGCCGGCCAGGCGTTGGTCACCGAGCAGGCCCGGCAGCGGTTCGACGAGGTGCGGTCGGCAGTCAACGACCTCCAGCAGGAGATCCTGGCAGCCCGGGAACAGTCCGCCACGGACGTTCGCAACAGCAGCAACCTGCTGGTCCTGCTGCTGATCATCGCGGCGCTGGTGGTGGTCGTGGCCGGCGCGGTGCTGCTGCTCTCGCTGGACCGGATGGTGATCCGGCCGCTGACCGGGCTGGCCACCCAGGTCCGCGAGGTCGCCGAGGGCGACTACCAGCACCGCATCGCCACCGTCGGTCCACCGGAGTTCATCCGGCTCGGCGACGACGTGGACGCGATGCGCCAGAAGATCGCCTCCGACCTGGCCGAGGTGCGGGAGGCTCGCGAGCGCATCGAGTGGGTCAACAGCCAGCTCCAGAAGCAGGCCGAGGAGCTGACCCGGTCCAACCGCGACCTGGAGCAGTTCGCGTACGTGGCCTCCCACGACCTGCAGGAGCCGCTGCGCAAGGTGGCCAGCTTCTGCCAGCTGCTCCAGCGCCGCTACGCCGGGCAGCTCGACGAGCGGGCCGACCAGTACATCGCCTTCGCGGTGGACGGCGCGCAGCGGATGCAGCGCCTGATCAACGACCTGCTCGCGTTCTCCCGGATCGGCCGCCTCACCACCGGCTTCGTCGACGTCGACCTCAACAAGGTGATGGGCGACGTGGCGGGTCAGACCGAGGCCGCCCGGCAGTACGCCGACGCCGAGCTGACCTGGACCGGCCTGCCGGTGATCCGTGGTGAGGAGCCGCTGCTCACCAACCTGCTGGCCAACCTGGTCAGCAACTCGATCAAGTTCCGTCGTCCCGACGCGCCGCCGAAGGTGCACATCTCGGCCCGGCTGGTCGACGCCGAGTGGGAGATCACCTGCCAGGACAACGGCATCGGGATCGAGCCGGAGTTCGCCGACAAGATCTTCGTGATCTTCCAGCGTCTGCACTCGAAGGACGCGTACCCGGGCACCGGCATCGGATTGGCGATCGTCAAGAAGATCGTGGAATATCACGGCGGCCGGGTCTGGGTGGACACCGACGTGCCGGAGGGCACGGCGATCAGGTTCACCCTTCCGGCTCGTCCGGAGGACGTGGAGGCGGCGGCCGCCACCACCACCGCCGACACCGCCGAGCAGCCGCAGCCGGCCGATGCGGGGGAGCCGACGCCCGCGGACGAGGTGTCGTCCGCGCTGCCGGAGCACTCCGCCGGGGCGGACCAGCCGGACCGGGCCGACGGGGCGTCGGAAAGCGGTAGAACGGGTGACATGAGGGAGACGGTGGGATGACCGCGCCGGCGGACGGCAAGAGCCCGATCGAGGTCCTGCTCGTGGAGGACGATCCGGGTGACGTGTTGATGACCCAGGAGGCGTTCGAGGAACACAAGCTGCGCAACCGGCTGACGGTCGTCTCCGACGGTGCCGAGGCGCTGGCCTACCTGCGGCGGGAGGGCCAGTATGCCGACGCGGTGGCCCCCGACCTGATCCTGCTCGACCTCAACCTGCCCCGCCGGGACGGCCGGGAGGTGCTGGAAGAGATCAAGAACGACCCGGAGCTGCGTCGGATCCCGGTGGTCGTGCTCACCACCTCCCAGGCCGACGAGGACATCCTGCGCAGCTACCAGCTGCACGCCAACGCCTACGTGACCAAGCCGGTGGACTTCGAGCGCTTCATCGCCGTGGTCCGACAGATCGACGAGTTCTTCGTCAGCGTGGTCAAGTTGCCGCCGCGTGGCTGACACCCTGCTCGACGACGTCGGTGACCTGCTCCTGGAGGCCGCCGACCAGGTCGTGGTGCCGCTGTTCCGCAAGCTCGACGACGCCGACGTGTCGGAGAAGGCGCCCGGTGAGGTGGTCACCGTCGCCGACCGCCGGGCCGAGGAGCTGATCTCCGCCGGGCTGCGCAGGCTGCGGCCTGGCTCGGTGGTGGTGGGCGAGGAGGGCGTCGCCGACGACCCGGGGCTGCTGCGGCACCTGCGCGACAGCGGCGACGTGTGGCTTGTCGACCCGGTCGACGGCACCGCCAACTTCGTCGCCGGCCGCCGGCCGTTCGCCCTGATGGTGGCACTGCTTACCGATGGGCGTCCGACCGCCGGATGGATCCTCGACCCGCTGGCCGAGACGTTGGCCGCCGGTTGGGCCGACGAGGGCAGCCTGCTCAACGGCCAGCCGGTCGATTCCGCGAACGCGGTGCCGTCGCTGGGTGACCTGCGCGGCGTGGCGATGACCCGGTTCCTGCCGCCGGAGTCCCGCGACCGGGTCCGCGCCGGCGGTCGGCGGCTCGGCGAGTTGCTGCCCGGCCAGCACTGTGCCGGCCGGGAGTACCTGGACATCCTCACCGGCGAGCAGCAGTTCGCCCTCTTCTGGCACACCCTGCCGTGGGACCATGCGCCGGGCACCCTGCTGGTGCGCGCCGCGGGCGGTGTCGCCCGCCGGTTCGACGGCGTCGACTACCACCCCGCCGACGAGGGTCGCGGGTTGCTCGTCGCGGTCAACGAACAGGTCTGGACCGAGGTGCACGACGCTCTGCTCGGCGCCTGATCCGGGCACCGCGACGACGACGGCGCGCCATTTCCACCCACCGTGCGACGGCGGCGCCACGCTGCGTCGACACTGGGGCCGGCGGGCCGTCACGGGGCTGGTCGCCGGCGCGCGTTCCGGTATCGTGACCGGCGGTCTCCGCCAGCAGGCCGCCGACCGGCGCCGGCGGGGACGCCGCCGCGCAGGGTTCACCGGGGGCCGGCGGTCGACGGAAGGACGCTGTCGTGCCCAGGACCAGGCTCAGCCAGCAGCGCGTTCGCCGCGTACTGCTCCCTCTGCTCACCGCCGTCGCGTTGGTGCTCGCCGGTGGGGTGCCCGCGTACGCGGAGCCAGGTGAGGGTGGCACCAAGAAGTTGCAGGACGCGCTGGAGCTGACCGCCAAGGGCCACATCGAGGCCAAGGCCAAGCTGGACAACTCCAAGCGCCGGCAGACGGCGTTGACAGGGGAGCTGAAGGCCGTCGAGGGTCGGCTGGTCGTGCTCAGCGCCCAGGTCGGCGAGGTGGCCGCGCAGTCGTACCGGGCCGGTCGGCTCACCCCGACGGCGATGCTGCTCAACACGGCCACGCCGCAGGCGTTCCTGCAACGCGCCGCCGACCTCGACCTGATGGCCCAGCGGGACAGCAAGCGGCTGCGCAATCTCACCGAGGCCCGGCGGGAGGTCCAGCAGGCCAAGATCGCCATCGACACCGAGGTTCGTGAGCAGCAGAAGCAGCTCGCCGTGATGGCGAAGAAGAAGAAGGAGGCCGAGGCGGCGCTCGCCGAGGTCAGCTCGGGCAGCAGCAACGGCTTCAGCGGCGGCAGCTCCGCGTCGGCGAAGCCGGCCCCGCGCAACTCCGACGGGTCCTGGCCCTCGGAGTCCTGCTCCGTGAAGGACCCGACGACGTCCGGCTGCATCACCCCGCGCACTCTCAACGCGCTCAAGCAGACCCAGGCCGCCGGCTACAAGCGGTACGTCTCCTGCAAGCGCAGCGGCGGCGGCGGCGAGCATCCCAAGGGCCGGGCCTGCGACTTCGCGGCCGCCACGGGTGGCTTCGAGGACAAGAACGCGACAGGCGGCGACAAGGCGTACGGGGACAGCCTGGCCGCCTGGCACGTGCGCAACGCCGACCGGCTGGGTGTGCTCTACGTGATCTGGTACCGGCAGATCTGGCATCCGGGCACCGGGTGGCGGTCGTACAGCGGCAGCGGCAGCCCGGCCGCCAGCCACACGAACCATGTTCATCTATCGATGTACTGACCCGGGACGCCAGCTTCGCTGCGTACCATCGCGACGATGAGCACCTCACCGTCCGACGTCGCGACCACGCCTGTCGCCTCGGGCCCGTCCACGCCTGTCACCGGCCGGGCGTTGCCCAACGGCCTGGCCGCCTTCCTGGTCTTCTTCGCAAGTGGCGCCGTGCTGGTGCTGGAGACTGTCGCGCTGCGCCTGGTCGGCCCGTACGTCGGAGTGACCCTCCAGGTGACCAGCTCGGTCATTGGCATCGCGTTGGCCGCGATCGCGTACGGGGCGTGGTCCGGCGGCTGGCTCGCCGACCGACGCGACCCGCGCGGTCTGCTGGCACCCGCGCTGGTGCTGGCCGGGATCGCCACCGCGGTGACCCTGCCCGTGGTGCGCTACGCCGGGGAGGTCCTGCGGGGTGGGGCGGCAAGCGCCATCCTGCTGCTGGTGGCGCTCGCCGTGTTCGTGCCGGCGGCGCTGCTGGCCGCGGTCACCCCGCTTGTGGTGAAACTCCAACTCGCCGACCTGCGCCGCACCGGTCAGGTGGTCGGCCGGCTGTCCGGCATCGGCACCCTGGGCGGCATCACGGCCACCCTGCTCACCGGCTTCGTGCTTGTCGCCGCCCTACCGAGCACTGTCATCGTGCTGGCCCTGGCGGTGGCACTCGGGCTGGTCGGCCTCGGCCTCGGCTGGTATCTGCGCCGCCAGGCGTCCACCGAGCTGCCCGGTCCGGCCCGTAGCCGGGCGGCACTGGCAGTGCTCGGCCTGGTCGGGGCGGGGCTGACCACAGTCGCGCCGAACCCGTGCGACATCGAGACCGCGTACCACTGCGCCCGGGTCACCACCGATCCGGCCCGGCCCGGCGGCCGCACGCTGCTGCTCAACTCGGCCCAGCACTCGTACGTCGACCTGGCCGACCCGAAACACCTGGAGTACGCGTACACCAAGTGGATCGGCGCGGTCGCCGACGTGGCCGCGCCGGCCGGGCAGCGGTTGGACGCGCTGCACCTGGGCGGTGGCGGGTTCACCGTGCCGACGTACCTGACCGCCACCCGGTCGGGCACCGACAACCTGGTATTCGAGATCGACGGCGGGCTCGTCGAGCTGGACGAGCGGGAGCTGGGCGTACGCCCGGGGCCTGGTTTGCGGGTGATGGTGGGCGACGCCCGGATGCTTGTCGCCGGTGAGCCGGCGGACAGCCGTGACCTGGTCGTCGGTGACGCGTTCGGTCACCTGGTGGTGCCCTGGCACCTGGCGACCCGGGAGATGGCCGCCGACATCCGGCGGGTGACCCGCCCCGGCGGTGTCTACGTGCAGAACGTCATCGACTACCCGCCGCTGCGGTTCATCCGCGCCGAGCTGGCCACGGTGGCCGCCGAATTCACAAACGTCGCGCTGATCGCCCCGCCGGAGGCGCTCGCCGAGGAGCGGGGCAGCAACTTCCTCATCGTCGGCTCGGACGCGCCGCTGCCGCTGGCCGCGATCCGCGCCCGCCTCGACGAGGTCGACCCGAGCGTCAGCCTGCTCTCCGGCGCGGACCTCACGGACTTCGTCGGGGATGCGATGGTGCTGACCGACGACTACGCGCCGGTGGACCAACTGCTGGCGACCGCCTGATCGGGTGAAATTCCTGACCGATTCCGATCCTCCAGGTGTAGCCCGGTCACCTGCGGGCAACAACGGCCACCATGGGCGGTGGGGACCGGAACGGCGCGCAACTGCTCGATGAGCGGTACAGGCTCATCGAGCAGCTCGGCGCGGGCGGCATGTCGGTGGTCTGGCGCGGTTACGACGAGGTGCTGGGCCGCCAGGTCGCGGTGAAGGTGCTGGCCTCGCGGCTGGCCAGCGACCGGGCCTTCCGGCACCGGATCCGCGTCGAGGCGCAGGCCGCCGCGCGGCTCTGCCACCCCAACATCACAAACGTGTACGACTACGGCGAGTCCCACCAGGTCGGCCTGACCGTGCCGTACGTGGTGATGGAGCTTGTCGACGGTGGTTCGCTCGCCAGTCGACTCGGCCGGGAGGTGCGGCTGCCGTGGCGCGAGGCGGTGACCATCGGCGCGGAGGTCAGCTCCGCGCTGGCCACCGCGCACGGTCGCGGTGTCGTGCACCGCGACGTCACCCCGGGCAACGTCATGCTCACCTCGACCGGGGTGAAGGTGGTCGACTTCGGCATCTCCGCGCTTGTCGGGGAGAGCGAGAAGGGGCCGGACGGCGCGCTGCTGGGCACGCCCGCGTACCTCGCGCCGGAACGGCTGGACAACGGGCAGGTCTCACCGGCCACCGACGTGTACGCCGTGGGGCTGCTGCTCTACCGGATGCTCACCGGTCGGCTGCCGTGGGAGGCGAACACGACCACGCAGATGCTGCGGGCGCACATGTACAGCGAGCCGGACCCGATGCCGGCGGTACCCGGACTGCCCGACGAGGTGACCGACCTGGTGCGACGCTGCCTGGCCAAGCGTCCCGCCGACCGTCCGGCCACCGCCGAGCTGGCCCGGACACTCGCCGAGGCGGCCGGAATGCTGGCGGCGGTGCCGGTCTCGCCGGCGGGCGGCCCGCTGGACGCCGCCGCGCTCGCCAACGCCGGCACCACGATCCTGCCCTGGTCGGCCGAGACGGATGCGCTTCCGCTGTCGCGTACCCGGCGCAGCCGCGCCGGACGGGTGAACCGGCGGCGACGGGTGGAGGCCGGAGTGGCAGCAGTCGGGCTGATCGCGGTCACCGGGGCGATGTGGGGGTTCACCTCCCGCAGCCCGGCCAGCGGGGAGGACCGGCCAACGACCGAGGCGCGGATGGGCCTGCCCGAGACCGCGCCCTGCGAGGTGGCGTACGCGCTGCGTACCGACTCCGGCAAGGACTTCACCGCCGAGCTGACCCTGACCAACACCAGCGCCCGCGAGCTGCGCGACTGGACGATGCACTTCACGTTCCCCGGCCAGCAGAAGGTGACGAAGGCGCAGCCCGCCCCGGTGCAGCAGCAGGGCGGCACGGTGCAGATCCGGCCCGCGGCACAGCGGACGACCCTGGCGCCGGGCGCGGCCGAGAAGCTCACCCTGGCCGGGACGTACAGCGGGGCGAACCCGCTGCCTGTGGAATTCCGGCTCGGCGACGCCACCTGCGGAGTACGCGTCTCGGGGGTGGCCGGAACGGCCCCGATCACGGCTCCGCCGAGCAAGGCGGCCCCGCCGAAGAAGACGACGAAGGCAGCGCCCAAGGCGCCGACCGCACCGAAGGCACCGGCGAAGGCCGCACCCAAGCCGGAGAAGCCCGGGAAGGGGAAGGGGCAGGGTGGTCCGGGAAAAGGGTGAAGGCCCCCGCGGGGCACGGCGCGCACCGGAAGTGATTGTCAGCGCCGCCCCGCGAACCGCTGCACCTGCTCGATCCCGCCCTCCACGACGAGCACCCCGCCCTGCGGCAGTTCGGTGTCGTCCGAGGCGTACCGGAAGCGTTCGCCCGGCACCTTCGCGCCTATCACCCGGACCCCGTAGCGCTCGTCCGGGCGCAGGTCGAGCAGCGTACGACCGACAAGCGACTGCGGCACCCGGACGGTGGCGATAGCGAAGTCGTCGTCGAACTCGATGAAGTCGAGCAGCCGGCTGACGATCAGGTGCGCCACCCGGTCCCCGGTCTCCGCCTCCGGAAAGATCACGTGGTGCGCGCCGACCGACGAAAGGATCTTGGCGTGCTTCTGCGAGGTGGCACGGGCCCAGATCTGCGGCAGACCCAGCTCGACGAGCGCCAGCACGGTGAGCACGCTCGCCTCCACCGACGCTCCGATGGCCACCACCGCCCGGCCGAAGCCGCTGACGCCGAGCTGCCGCAGGGCGTTCTCCTCGGTCGCGTCCGCCTGGACCACCCGGTCGAGCTGGGTCGAGAAGCGCTGCACCTGATCCGGGTCGCGGTCGATGGCCAGCACCTCACGGTCCATCCGGGTGAGCGCGCCGGCCAGGTGGCAGCCGAACCGACCAAGCCCGATCACCACGATGCCGCTGCCGTCCGATCGTCTCGCCGACACCTCGACCCTCCTCTTCGTCAGCCGACAATGGGTTGTTCCTGGGGATAGCGGTAGAGCTTCCGCCTGGTGTTCAGGGCGATCGCCGACCCGAGGGTGAGCGGCCCGACCCGGCCGATGAACATCAGTACGGTCAACACCACCTGACCGCTGGCCGGCAGCTCGGCGGCCAGACCGATGGTCAGCCCGGTGGTGCTGAAGGCGGAGGTGACCTCGAACAGGGCCGCGACGAACCGCACGCCCTCGGTGAGCAGCAGCAGGACCATCGTCCCGGCCGTGACCAGTGCGACGCTGAGCAGGGCCACGGTGACGGCCTGTCGCTGGCTGGCGGTGGCCAACCGCCGGTGCCCGACCGTCACGTCGGGTTCGCCGCGCAACTCCGCCCAGATGGTGAACGCCAGCAGGAAGAACGTGGACACCTTGATGCCACCGGCCGTGCTGGCGCTGCCGCCGCCGATGAACATCAGCACGATCAGCAGCGGGTAGCTCTCCTCCTGCAGGTCCGCGATGTTCAGCACGTTGAAGCCGCCGGTGCGGCTCAACGCGATCTGGGTGAACGACGCGAGCACCTTGCCCTCGACGTCGTACGAGCCGATGGTGCTGACGTTTGTCCACTCGGCGGCGAGCAGACCGGCGACACCGATCAGTACCAGCGCCGCGCTGCCCCAGATGGTCAGTTTGGTGGCCACCGTCCAGCGCACCGGCCTGCGCCACTCGCGTACGGCCTCGAACAGGGCGGGAAACCCGAGCCCGCCGACGACGGCGCCGAACGCCAGCGGCAGCGACACCCACGGATCGCGGCCGAAGGCCAGCAGGCCGTCCGTGTAGAGGGAGAAGCCGCCGTTGTTGAACGCCTGGACGGCGTGGAACACGCCCGACCAGAGGGCCCGACCGGGCGTGTAGTCGTACGCCGACCAGAGCCGGCCGGCGACCACCGCTGTCATCGCCGCCTCGCAGGCGAAGACGGTGATCGCGATCCGGCGCAGCAGCCGGGCCACGTCGCCGATGCCGAACTCCGCCGTCTCGGCCTGCACCAACAGCCGGTTACGCAGACCGAGCTGGCGCGACACGACGAGGATGACAAGCGCCGCGACGGTGAGGATGCCGAGACCGCCGAGCTGGGTGAGCAGGGTGATCACCAACAGGCCCCAGCCGGACCAGTAGTTGGGGGTGTCGGTGACGGCCATGCCGGTGACGGACAGCGCCGAGGTGGCGGTGAACAGGGCCGTGATCAGGGGTGGACGTTGGTGCTGGACCGTCGACCAGCGCGCCAGCAGCAGCCCGGTGCCGAGCAGGATCGGCACCAGGAACCCCAGCGGCACCAGCCGCACGGGGTTGCGGAAAAACCAGCGCACCAGACAATCTTCCTTTTCCGGGTGCCCGCCCGAGTGGGAACGCCCATTCCGGAGATTCACCTGCCGTCCAGCCATCGACCAACTCCCGGTCAATCGTGGACGGTCTGCTGTCTGCGACATCCCCAAGGACAGGAGACGGCGTTGCGACGTACCCTCTCGACCATCGGCGTGGCCGGCGCGCTGCTCGCCGCCGCCGTGGCCGTGCCCACGATGGCGGCCGCCGACCCCTCGACCGGGTTGGACCGCGCCCGAGGCATCGACCGGCCGATCGTCATCGGTCACCGGGGTGCCAGCGGTTACCGGCCGGAGCACACCCTGGAGGCGTACCGGCTGGCGATCCGGATGGGCGCCGACTACATCGAGCCGGACCTGGTGTCCACCTCCGACGGTGTCCTGGTCGCTCGGCACGAGAACGAGATCTCCGGCACCACCGACGTGTCGACGCACCCGGAGTTCGCCGCCCGCAAGACGACGAAGACCATCGACGGCGCCGCCGTGACCGGCTGGTTCACCGAGGACTTCACCCTGGCCGAGCTGAAGACGCTGCGGGCCAAGGAGCGGCTGCCGCAGGTACGCGTCGCGAACACAGCCTTCGACGGACGTTTCGAGGTGCCCACCCTCCAGGAGGTCATCGACCTGGCCCGTACCGAGGGGCGGACACGGGGCCGCACCATCGGCATCTACCCGGAGACCAAGCACCCGACCTACTTCACGTCGATCGGCCTGCCGTTGGAGGAGCCGCTGCTGAAGGTGCTGCGGCAGAACAAGCTGGACCGCAAGAACTCGCCGGTCTTCATCCAGTCGTTCGAGACGGCCAACCTGCGTCGCCTCAGCCGGCTGACCGACGTGAAGCTCGTCCAGCTGCTCGACGCCACCGGCCGCCCGTACGACTTCACAGTCGCCGGCGACACCCGTAGCTACCAGGACCTCGCCACGGCGGCCGGCCTGAAGTGGATCGCCGGGTACGCCGACGGCATCGGGGCGAACAAGAACCTGATCGTGCCCCGGGACGCGGCCGGCGCCCTGCTCGCCCCGACCAACGTGGTACGCGACGCGCACCGCGACGGGCTGCTCGTGCACTCCTGGACGTTCCGCGCGGAGAACCAGTTCCTCCCCGTGGACTTCCGCATCGGCACCGACCCGAACGCGCGCGGCGACATCACGGCCGAGTACGAACTCTTCCTCGGTCTGGGTCTGGACGGCGTCTTCAGCGATCACCCGGACACCGCAGTCGCCGCCCGCGCCGGCCTCTGACCCTGTCCGAGCCTCGGCGGGTGTCTCAGCCGAGCTGATCTCGGCCCGGAGCTGATCCGCTCCGAGTCGACCGCCGGGCCGATCACGCCCGGCCTACCCGCTGGCCCGTCGTCCGCCACCCGGACGGCGGGCCAGCGACACATCTGGGCTGACGCTCGGGCGCCCTCGCGGGCACGGGCATCACGCTGCGGACGCTATGGAGCTGATGCCGTAAACGAATCGCACTGCCGACGTCCGCCCACGTCTGTTAAACGCCGATGTCCACGCCGACGCTCGCCCACGCCGTCGCCGGTACACGTGTGCCTGTCCAAGGTCACGCTCGATCCTGGGTTCGGGCCGCAACTTCGCCGATGTTGCTGTATCGGGGCCGGTCGAGGCAGCAACATCGGCGAAGTTGCTGTCTCCTCACCGGTCGAGGCAGCAACATCAGTGATGTTGTGGCGATCTTCGCCCGCTGGGCGTCCGCGGGGGCGCACTCCCGCGGGCACGCTCGGGTGGGCGCGCTCGGGTGGGCGCGCTCGGGTGGGAGTGTCAGCGGCCGGGGTGCTCAGCTACGTAGGTGCCGCGGCCGGACTGGCCGATGATGAGGTTCCGGTCGTGCAGCAGCGAGAGTGCCCGATAGACCGTGCCTGTGCTGACGTCGTACATGTCGGCGAGCTGGCTGGTCGAGGGCAGCTTGTCGCCAGGCTTGAGGTCGCCGGTCCTGATTCGTTCGGCGATCTCGTCGACGATGCGACGGAACGACGGCTGTGCAGTGGCCATGGTGAGGACTCCGGTTGGTTCGGCACCTCTGATCATGCACGACCTGCTCTAGCTACTGCAATAAGTTGCCCGGCGATTGCGCTGCGGGGTCGACCTACTACACCTGCTGTAGTAGGTTGCTGATGTCCGGCTCCGGTTGGTTCGGCAAACCCTCGGGGTGCGGGCGTGAGATGGGCTCCGCGTTCGTACCGCCGTCTGGGCTGCGGGTGTGGGGCCGGGCGGTCCGGTGGGCGTCCCCTACCCGCACACCGGGCCGCCCACCAAGCCGACGAGGAGCCGACGAGGCGAGAGTGGACGAGGTGAAGATGGGCGCGGGGCGGGAACGGTTCGTGGTGCATCTGCCGGTGGTCGCGGAGGACCTGTCGGGGGCGGTGCGCTTCGCTCGGGCGATCACAAGAGCGCTGGGTTTTCTCGCCGACGTTGACCGGGCCGAGACGACGGTGTCGGAAGAGGATGCTCAGGGCGTACGGCATCGGGTTTTCTGTGATCGTTTGCTCGGCGGGCGTCGGCGGTGTCCGCGCCCGGCCGACCACGACGGGCCCTGCGATTGAGCGGGCGGGCCGGATGGCGCGAGGCGACACACGGCTCGGGCGGTCCGTGGGGATTCGGGCCATCGGGGGCGCGGGTCGCCGGGTGGTGGTGCGGCCCGCTGTAACCCCCGACCATCCCCTTCCCGTTACTTGTGTGTTTCCGCCACATAGCCCGTGGGTGACGTCACTTCTAGCGTGAGCCGACAACACAGCATCCTGTCCTCACCTGGAGTCGCGATGACGGTCCGGCACACGCGGCGGGCGTTCCTCTCCGCCGCCACGATGATGGCCGCGGCGTTGGCCGCCACGGCCTGTGGTAGCCCGCAGGACACCGCCACCGGCGGCGGCGACAGCGCCGCCCCGGTCAAGGTCGGCCTGGTGTACTCCCAGTCGGGAGCCCTGGCCAGCTACGGAAAGCAGTACATCGAGGGGTTCAAGGCGGGGCTGGACTTCGCTACCAAGGGCACCGGCAAGGTGGGTGACCGCAAGATCGAGCTGACCGAGGTCGACGACGCGGGCGACCCGGCCAAGGCCGTCTCCGCCGCCAAGGATCTGATCGGCAAGGGTACGAAGATCATTGCCGGCTCGACCGCGTCCGGTGTGGCGCTCCAGGTCGCGCCGATCGCGGCGCAGAACAAGGTCCTGTTCATCTCCGGCCCGGCCGCTACCGACGCGGTGACCGGGGCGAACAAGTACACGTTCCGATCCGGCCGGCAGTCCTACCAGGACGTGGTGACCGCCAAGTCGTTCATCGGCGACCCGGCCGGCAAGAAGGTAGTGGTCTTCGCCCAGGACGGCGCGTTCGGCGACGCCAACGAGGCGGCCGTCAAGGCCGTCATCGGCAGCGCGGGCGCCACCGTCAGCAGCGTCCGGGCGCCGGCCAGCGCCACCGAGTTCACGCCGTTCGCCAGCCAGATCAAGGCCGCCAAGCCGGACCTGCTCTTCGTCGCCTGGGCCGGCACCACCGCCCCGGCCATGTGGCAGACGCTCGACCAGCAGGGCGTGCTCTCCTCCACCACTGTCGTCACCGGCCTGGACATCCGGGCCTCCTGGCCGACGTTCGGGGCGGCCGGCGCGAAGATCTCCTTCCTGTCGCACTACTTCGACGGCGCGTCCGACACCGAGGCCAGCAAGGCGCTGAAGGCCAAGGTGAACACCATCGATCTGTTCCACCCGGACGGCTTCGCCGCCGCCCAGATGGTGGTCCGCGCGGTGCAGGAGGGCGGCGACGACGTCGACAAGATGGTCACCGCGCTGGAGGGCTGGAGCTTCGACGGGGTCAAGGGCAAGATGACCATCCGCGCGGCCGACCACGCGCTGCTCCAGCCGATGTTCCAGGCCAAGCTGACCGGCAGCGGCACCGCCTTCACGGCTACCGCGCAGAAGAGCCTCACCGGTGACGAGACCGCGCCGCCGGCCGTGGCCATGAAGGGCTGACCATGCTCGCCACCCGCGGTCTGACCTGGCGGATCGGTGAGGTCGCCATCGTCGACAGCGTCTACCTCGACCTGGCGCCCGGGGAGTTCCTGGGCGTGATCGGGCCGAACGGCGCCGGCAAGACCTCACTGTTCAACCTGATCACCGGCCTGCGCCGGGCCACGGAGGGCCGGATCACCCTGGACGGGCAGGACATCGGGGCGCTCCCGCCGCACCGGCGGGCCCGCCTCGGTCTGGGCCGTACCTTCCAGGCGTCGTCGGTCTTCGGCTCGCTCAGCGTGCGGGAGAACGTCCGGCTCGCCGTGCAGGCGCACCGCGGGGGCTCGATGGCGCTGTGGCGGCGGGCGGCGGCCGACCGGGAGGTCGCCGCCGCCGCCGACGCGGCGCTCGACCGGGTCGGCCTCGCCCACCGGGGTACGGCACTGGCCGGCACCCTGGCCCACGGCGAGAAACGCAAACTGGAGATCGCTCTGCTGCTCGCCGGTGAGCCGCGCGTGATGCTTCTCGACGAGCCCATGGCCGGCGTCAGCGCCGAGGACGTGCCCGAGCTGGTCGCCGTCATCAAGTCGTTGACAGGCGACAGCGGCCGGGCGGTGCTGATGGTCGAGCACCACATGGACGTGATCCTGGAGCTCGCCGACCGGATCGCCGTCATGCACCACGGCGCGCTGCTGGCCTGCGACACCCCGGAGACGGTGATGGCGAACCCCACCGTGCAAGAGGCCTACCTGGGGGAGGCGCTGTGAGCGAACCCGTTCTCACCGTGGAGGACCTTTCGGTCCGGATCTCCGGGCTGCACATCCTCCAGGGGGTGTCGTTCACCGTCGCGCCGACCGGCGTGACAGTCCTGCTCGGCCGCAACGGGGTCGGCAAGACCACCACGCTGCGGGCGATCGTCGGGCTCACCCCGCCCGCCGGGGAGGTTCGCGGCACCATCCGCATGGGCGCGCAGAGCCTGCTGGCCCGGCCCACGCACCGGCTGGTCCGTGGGGGACTCGGCTACGTTCCCGAAGACCGGTGTGTGTTCGCCGGCCTCACCGTCGCGGAGAACCTGCGGCTCGCCGAGCGGCGCGGCACCACCCCGGCGTACGACAAGGTCTTCGCGCTCTTTCCGGAGCTGGACCGGCGCGGACGCCAACGGGCCGGTTCGCTCTCCGGCGGGCAGCAGCAGATGCTCGCGATCGGGCGGGTGCTGCTCAACGACAACCGGCTGCTGCTGATCGACGAGCCGACCAAGGGGTTGGCGCCGAAGGTGGTGACCGAGGTGGCCGAGGTGTTGGAACGGGTCGCGGAGTCGGTGCCGGTGCTGCTCGTCGAGCAGAACCTTGCCGTCGTACGCCGACTGGCCCGCGACGCGGTGGTGCTGGCCGCAGGCAGGGTGGCCTGGACCGGCGACGCCCGCGAGCTGCTGCTGGAGACCGCGTTGACGAAGTCGCTGCTGGGTGTCGGCTCTGCGGAGGTGAGCTCGCCGAGCGCGAGGAGTGAGCTTGCGAGCCCCGCAGTCGCGAGGAAGGACCGGCTCTGATGGGCACCGTGATCCTGTTGGCGTTGACCGGGCTCGGCCTGGCGGCGCTGTACTTCCTCGTCGCCTCGGGCCTGTCCCTGGTCTTCGGCCTGGCCGACGTACTCAACTTCGCGCACGGTCTGTTCCTCGGCGTCGGCGCGTACGGCACCTGGTGGGCGGCGGGCAACCTGCCGGGCGCCGGCCCGGACGGGTTCGGCTTCGTGCTCGCCGTCGCCTTCGGGGTTGCCGCCGGCACGCTCGTGGCGATCCTTGTCGAGCTGGTGCTGATCCGCCCGCTCTACTCCCGCACGATCGAGCAGGTGCTGGTGACCGTCGGCCTGTCGCTGGCCGGGGTGGCGCTGCTCCAGGCCACCTGGGGTGCGGACGCGCGCACCTTCCCCCGCCCGGACTGGACCCGACAGGTCACCGGGATCCTCGGCGCGCAGGTGCCCAACGGCGGCCTGCTGCTTATCGTCGCGGCGGTGCTGGTGCTCGGCGCGATCCTGGCGTTCCTGCGCTGGACCCGGTACGGCCTGGTGATCCGGGCCGGTGTGGAGAACCGGGAGATGGTGACCGCGCTCGGCATCGACGTGCGCAAGGCGTTCACGCTTGTCTTCGCGATCGGTGGGGCGGCAGCCGCGCTCGCCGGTGCGCTCGGCGGGGTCTACTTCGGCACCGTCTCGCCCGGCCAGGGCGGCTCGCTGCTGATCTTCGCGTTCATCGTGGTGGTGATCGGCGGGATGGGCTCGGTGGTCGGCTCCGCGTACGCGGCGGTCGTCGTCGGGCTGGTGCAGCAGTTCGTCAACTACTACGGCACGTCCGGGCTGGGCGACATCTGCGTGGTCGGGCTGCTGGCCGTGGTGCTGCTGCTGCGCCCGCAGGGCATCGCCGGAAAGGTGGCAACGGCATGACGGTGATCGACGCGCCTCCCGCGCAGGTGCCTGACGAACTGAGCCCGCAGCGGGGGCGGTGGCACCGGGTCCGCCCGTTCCTGCCGCTTGTCGCGCTGGCGGTGCTGGCGATCCTGCCGTACTCGACGATGTCCCTGCCGGGGATCTTCGAGGGGCCGGTCAACTCGCCCGGCACCCTGCAACTGCTCGCCATCTGCCTGATCTTCGGTGGCCTGGCGGCCGGGTACGACCTCCTCTTCGGCCGGACCGGCATGCTGTCCTTCGGGCACGCGCTGTACTTCGCGGCCGGGGTGTACGGCACCGACATCCTCGTCACCCGGGCCGGGCTGCCGCTGTGGCAGGCGGCGCTGCTGACCATCACCGGCGGCACCATCCTCGCGGCGCTGCTCGGCGCGGTGGCCCTGCGGACCGTGGGTATCGCGTTCGCCATGGTGACCCTCGCGTTCGCGCAGGTCGGGGCGATCCTGGTGGCCCGGGACTTCGGCGGGCTCACCGGCGGCGAGGAGGGCCTGCCGCTGGACGTGTCCGGGCTGCCCGCCGGCCTGGTGGGGGTGACGAACACCGTCAACCTGTACTGGCTGGCGCTCGCGTACCTGACGCTCGTGGTCTTCGTGGTGCACCGGGTGAGCGGGTCGCCTACCGGTCGGGTGCTCGCCGGGCTGCGCGACGACGAGCGGCGGATCGGCGTGCTCGGGCTGGACCCGTACCGCTACAAGCTTGTGGCGTTCACCCTGGCCGGTGGCTTGGCGTCGGCGGGTGGGGTGGTCTACGTCCTGATCGTCGGCGGCGCGTCACCGCACATCACGTCCTCCGAGCTGACCCTGTCGCTGCTGGTCATGGTGGTGCTCGGCGGGCCGGGCACCCGGTGGGGGCCGGTGCTCGGCGGCGTCCTCTACATGTACCTGGACCACCGGCTCACCGCCTTCGGCACGAGCGACGCGGTCGACAACCTGCCCGCCTTTCTCAGCCGTCCGCTGAGCCAGCCCCTGTTCGTCCTGGGCACGGTCTTCATCCTGGCCGTCTACTTCTTCCCCGGAGGCATAACCAGCCTGGCCCCCCGCCTGTCCCACCTAACCCGATCCCTCCGCCCCCCACGCTGACCCCCGCCCCCCTGGTTGATCATGAAGTTATTGCCACGACACGCCGTCGCGGATGGCGATAACTTCATGATCGACGGGTTTCAGTGGGCAGGGGAGGTCGGGACGTGGGACCGCGGGTTGCTGTTGTCAGTGGGGGTGGGACCGGGATCGGGGCGGCCGTTGCGGGGGCGCTCGCGCGGGACGGGTACGACGTTCTGATCGTCGGGCGGCGGGCGGACGTGTTGACTGCCGCTGCGGGGCGGATCTCCGTGGACTGCGGGCGGGCTGACGCCGTCACCGCCGTCACGGCGGACCTGACCGACCCGGAGCAGCTCGACAGGGTCCTCGCGGCGGTCGGTGACCGGCCTGTCGACGTGGTCGTCAACAACGCCGGCGGGTACCTGGGCGGGGACACCGACACGCTCGCCGGCACCGCCGCGCACTGGCGGGCCAACCTGGACGCCAACGTGCTCACCGCCGTTCTGCTCACCGAGGCGCTACGGCCGGCCCTGCGTCGACCCGGTGGGCGGGTGATCCTGGTCAGCTCGATCGCCGCCCAGCGCGGCGGCGGCGGGCCGTACTCGGCGGCGAAGGCGGCCCTGCACGGCTGGGCGTACGACCTGGCCGCGCAGCTCGGCCCGGAGCAGATCACGGTAAACGTGGTGAGCCCCGGCTACGTCGCCGAGACCGAGTTCTTCGGTGACCGGATGACCGCCGAGGGGCACGCGAAGAGGGTCGCGGCGACCCTGGTCGGACGGGCCGGCGTGCCCGACGACGTCGCAGAGGCGGTGCTCTACCTCGCCAGCCCCGCTGCCGGGTACGTGACGGGCCAGGTCCTCGGGGTCAACGGCGGCTCGGTTCTCGGCCGCTGAGCGAGTACGGAACTGTCCGCGACGCCGAAAGGGCGGCGGCCCCCCGTGCGGCCGCCGCCCTCCTGTGTCGTGGGTCAGCCGTTCAGCATCTCGTAAGCCATCGCCGGCGCCTTCGTGGCGGCGGCGCCGGTCGGCACGCTGATCTTCGGGGCGCTGCCGTAGTCGGCGTAGTTGACGACGTAGTCGTACGCCTTCGCCTTGCCGGCGGCGGGCATCTTCAGCGTCAGCGAGGCCAGGTGCTTGTCCGCGCCGACGACTGCGGTGAACGGCACCTTCTTGGCGGCCTCGCCGAGGGCGGCCGCCTCGCCGTCCTCAAGCGCCTTCGCCGCCTCCGTCTCGCTCACGTCGATGAACCCGACGTACTGGCCGGGACTCTTCTCCTCGACCGAGGTGGCCGCCTGAATGAGTGGCCCGGTGTTGCCCTGGTCCACGCCGTCGTAGGCGGGGATGTCAACGGCGTCGGTCAGCTTCTTGGGGTCCAGCTGCATCCACTTGTCCGGGAACTTCGGGAGGCCGGGGCGGCCGCTGAACTTCGCCTTCACCCAGTTCTGATCCTCGATCACCAGGAACGACATCTTCACGACGATGCCGTCGGAGTCCGCAGGCATGGCCATGTTGAGCTCGAACCCCTTGGCCGCCGGGTCGATCCGGCCGCTGATCGTGCTCGTCGCGTCCTTGCCGCTGAACCGGAACGCCCCTTCGGTGCCATCCGGGACGGCCTCCAGGAGCGCCTCCTTCGGGCTGGCGGACGGGCTGCTCTGCGGTGCCGCAGCCGGTTCGCTCTTCGGCCCGCAACCCGTGAGCAGGGTGGTCGCGGCCAGCACGGCGGCGGCCGTACCGACCGTCCGTCGGATGGTGCCGGCGGTGCCCGTTGCCTGTGTCATCGCACTTCTCTTTCTCGCTGCCTGGCTTCTGCCGATGACGATGCTGCCGGCCGGCACGGCCGATCGGCTGCCGATATGCTGCCGTCCGGCTGCCGGGCACTGCCGTCCGGCGCTCCCGGGGGTGTCAGGAGCGGAAACTCGCATGTCAGGACAGCTGCGTTTCGAGATCCTCGGGCCTCAGCGGGCCTGGTACGCAGACCGGGAGATCGACCTCGGTCCGGGTAAGCAGCGCGCGGTGCTCGCCGTACTGCTGCTCTCCGCCGGCCGTCCGGTGTCCACCGGGCAGATCGTCGACGCGGTCTGGCCGGAGGATCCACCCGCGAACGGCCCGAACGTCGTGCAGAAGTACGTGGCCGGACTGCGCCGGGTGCTGGAACCGGACCGTTCGCCGCGTACACCGGGACAGGTGCTCAGCCTGACCGACGCCGGCTATCTGCTGCGGGTGGACCCCGAGGCCGTGGACGCCGTCCGCTTCGAACGGGGCGTGCAGGCTGCCCGCCAGCGGCACGCGACCGGGCGTACGGAGCAGGCGCTGAGTGAGCTGGCCACCGCCCTGGACCTCTGGCAGGGGGAGCCGTTCACCGGCTTCACCGGGCCGATCTTCGAGGCGGCCCGGCAGCGACTGGTGGAGTTGCGGGCCGTGGCGCTGGAGACCCGGGCCGAGCTGACGTTGGACCTCGGGCGGCACCGCGAGGCGGTCGGTGAGCTGGTGGAACTGGTGGCCGAGTTCCCCGTTCGGGAGCGGCTGCGGCAGCAGCTCATGCTGGCGCTCTACCGCAGCGGGCGGCAGGCCGAGGCGCTCGCCGCCTACCGGGAGTTCGGCGACCTGCTCCGCGAGGAGTACGGCATCGAGCCGGGCGAGGCGCTGCGCGTGCTGCACGGGCGGATACTGCGCGCCGACCCGACACTGGTGGTGGCAAAGCCGGCGAGCGAGCCGGAGGCACCCATGCCAGCGACCGTGGGATCCGTCGCGGTGGTGCCGGCCCAGGAGCGGGCAGCCGACCCGGTCGACCCAGCCGACCCGGTCTCCGCCGTTCCGCCGCCTGCTCCGCCGTCCACCGCGTTCCCACCGATGCCGCGGGGCCAGTACCCGGTGCGTGGCACCCCACCACGGCGGGCGCGGCGGTGGGCCAGTATCAGCACGGCGATAGTCGCCGCGCTGATCGGGGTGCTCTCCTTCGGCCTGCTCACGTGGCTGGTGGTGCTGGTCTACGCGCTGTGGCGACGGAGCTGGCGAGACGGGCTCGCCGCCCTCGGCTACCTGTCGGCGATGGCCGTGTTCATCGGCGTGGTCGGCTCCGGTGACCCGGACGAGGTGACCACCGTCGACTTCGTCGCGATCATCGCCTGGCTGTTCACCTGGCTGCTGGGTGTCCTGCACACACTGCTGCTGAACGGCGCGATCTGGTCGGCGATCACAGGACGGGGCACGGCGGCGACCGGGCCGGTCGCCCACGAGCGCCGGGTCCGCCGTGAGCAGGCCCGCTACCTGCTGTACCACTACCCGGCGGCGCGCCAGGAGTTGCACATCGGCCGGCCCGACCTGCCCCGTACCTTCGACGACGGGGGCCTGGTGGACGTCAACGCGGTCCCCGAGGCGACGATCGCCGAGATGCCCGGGATCACCGCCGAGCAGGCCCGGCAGGTGGTGGTGGATCGCTGGCTGCGTGGCCCGTTCGGTTCGATGGAGGACCTGGCCGCCCGCTGTCTCCTCCCGCTGGTGCTCACCGACTCTCTCCGCGACCACCTCGTCTTCCTTCCCCCGATACCGCGTCCGTCCACCGCGATACCGCAGCAGACCGCTGCCCAGCAGCAGCAGACCGGAGGGGACGTCCGCCCTACCTGGTAGAAATGCCGGATGGGCGACGAGCGGGCAGGCGTACGGGAGCGGGCCGAGGCGGTGCTGCGCCGGCTGGCAGGTGACCACGCCCGGCTGCGCGAGGACCAGTGGCGTGCCATCGAGGCACTTGTCGTCGACAGGCGACGGGTGCTCTGCGTGCAGCGGACCGGTTGGGGCAAGTCGGCTGTCTACTTCGTGGCCACCGCCCTGCTCCGGGATCGTGAGCAGGGCCACCAGGCCGGGCCGACGGTCATCGTGTCGCCGCTGCTGGCGTTGATGCGCAACCAGGTCGAGGCGGCCGCCCGGGCCGGCATCCGGGCCCGCACGATCAACTCGGCGAATCTCGATGAGTGGGACGAGATCACCGCCGAGATCCAGACCGGCGCGGTGGACGTGCTCCTGATCAGCCCGGAACGCCTCAACAACCCGGACTTCCGCGACGGCGTCCTGCCGAAGTTGGCCGCGACCACCGGCCTGCTGGTGGTCGACGAGGCGCACTGCGTCTCCGACTGGGGGCACGACTTCCGCCCCGACTACCGGCGGCTGCGGACGTTCCTCGCCGAGCTGCCCGAGCGCACCCCCGTGCTGGCCACCACCGCGACCGCCAACGCCCGGGTCACCCAGGACGTGGCCGAGCAGTTGGGCGACGCCCTCGTCTTGCGCGGCACGCTGGACCGCGAGTCGCTGCGCCTCGGCGTCCTCGACCTGCCCAGCCCGGCGCACCGGCTGGCCTGGCTCGCCGACCACCTGGATCGGCTGCCCGGCTCGGGCATCGTCTACACGCTGACAGTCGCGGCAGCGGGGGAGACGGCCGAGTTCCTGCGCTCCCGGGGCTACCCGGTCGCCTCGTACAGCGGGCAGTCCGACGACGCCGACCGGCGGGCCGCCGAGCAGGACCTGCTGGACAACAAGATCAAGGCGCTGGTCGCCACCAGTGCGCTCGGCATGGGCTTCGACAAGCCCGACCTGGGTTTCGTCGTCCACCTCGGCGCGCCGCCGTCGCCGATCGCGTACTACCAGCAGGTCGGCCGCGCCGGCCGTGCCGTCGAGCACGCCGAGGTGCTGCTGCTGCCAGGCGTCGAGGACGCCGCCATCTGGCGCTACTTCGCCTCGCTTGCGTTCCCACCGGAGCAGCAGGTCCGTGCCGTGCTGGCCGCACTGCACACCGACCGCCCGCTCTCCACCCAGGCCCTCGAACCCCTCGTCGACCTGCGCCGGGCCCGCCTCGAGCTGATGCTCAAGGTGCTCGACGTGGACGGCGCGGTCCGCCGGGTGCGCGGTGGGTGGCTCGCCACCGGCGAGCCCTGGGTCTATGACGAAGCCCGGTTGCGCCGCGTCGCCGAGGCGCGCACCGTCGAGCAACAGGCCATGCGGGAGTACGCGACCACGTCCGACTGCCGAATGCGGTATCTACGGGAACGCCTGGACGACACCGAGGCGACCGACTGCGGCCGGTGCGACAGGTGCGCCGACCCGCTCTTCGCCGCCGACGTGTCGACGGCAGCGCTCGCGGCAGCACAGACCTTCCTGGGCCGGCCCGGCGTGGAGATCGCCCCGAAGAAGCTCTGGCCGACCGGGCTGGACGCGGTGGGCGTACCGCTGAAGGGCCGGATCGCCCCGGCGGACCAGGCGCTGCCCGGTCGCGCGGTCGGGCGCCTCTCCGACCTGGGCTGGGGTGGCCGGCTGCGCGACCTGGTCGGCCCGGAGGCACCGGACGTGCCGGTGCCCGACGACGTCGTCGGCGCGGTGGTCGAGGTGCTGAAGGCGTGGGCGCACGGCGACGACCCGTGGCCCCGCCGTCCGGTCGGGGTGGTCGCGGTGGGCTCCCGCCAGCGGCCCCGGCTGGTCGGCTCGCTGGCCGAGCGGATCGCCACCGTGGGTCGGCTGCCGCTGCTCGGCGCGGTCACCCCGACCGGTCCCGGTGGTCCCGGCGGGCCGCGTGGCAACAGCGCCCAGCGGGTCCGCGCGCTGCACGACGCCTTTTCGGTACCGGCCGACCTGGCCGACGCGCTGGCCGCCCTGGAGGGGCCGGTGCTGCTCGTCGACGACCTGGTCGACTCGGGTTGGACGATGACGATGGTGGCCCGCGCGTTGCGGCGGGCCGGCGCCCCCGATGTGCTGCCGCTGGCTCTCGCCGTGGCCGGCTGATCCGCTGTTCGCGTTCGTGGCGCTCGTGGGCTGGCGGTGCTTGCGGCCCGGCGGTGTTGGCGGCCCGGCGGTGTTGGCGGCCCGGCCTCCGGGGCCAGAGAGTGCTTGCGGGCCGGGCCTCGTGGGCCGGCGCGGGGTGGGCGGCGGGAGCCAGCGGTCCACCGGCTCGGCTGCCCGGCGGAAAGTTCCCGGGCCCTGCGGATTGCGACGGTCGCCACGCCGTCCCGGCGTCGGGCGGGGCTGGCCGGGCGCGGCGGTACGGTGGCGGCATGACCGATCAGCAGCCCGTGACCCGCGCGTACGCCGTCACTGGCATGACCTGCGCGCACTGCGTGCTTGCGGTCACCGATGAGCTGTCGGCGCTGCCCGGTGTGCGCCAGGTCCAGGTCGACCTGGCCTCCGGCACCGCGACGGTGACCAGCGACAATCCGCTGCCCGACGAGTCGGTGCGGGCGGCCGTCGACGAGGCCGGCTACGTGCTGGACGCTGGCGGTGCCTGAGCAGACCGCCGTCACGCCGGACCGGAGCACCGTCCGGCTGGCGCTGGTGGTCGGCGGGCTGGTGCTCGCCGTGCTGCTCGGCTTCGGCCTCGGCCGCATGAACGGCACCGCCACCACCGGCGCAAGCAGCGGCGGCGCAGCGGCGCTGACCGCCGACCACACCCACCCGCCGGGCACCGGGGCCCATGACCACGGGTCCGTCGCGGGCGCTGACCAGGGCGCTGCCGCCGAGCCGGGCGGCCTGGCGGTCAGCTCGGGCGGATACACGCTCGTCCCGCTGGCCACCGAGCTCGCGGCTGGCCGCCCCGGGCAGCTCCGCTTTCAGGTCCGCGACGTGCAGCGACGCCCGGTCACCCGGTTCGCCGTCGTGCACGACAAGCCGATGCACCTCATCGTGGTCCGTCGGGACCTGACCGGCTACCAGCACCTGCACCCCACCATGTCACCGGACGGCACCTGGGCGGTGCCGGTGACCCTCCCGCAGCCGGGCGTCTGGCGGGCGTACGCCGACTTCACAGTGGTCGCCGACAACGGCGCCCAGAGCGCGCTCACCCTCGGCGTGGACCTGGTCGCGCCGGGCCGGTACGAGCCTCGTCCCCTGCCGGCGGCAACCACCTCGACGACTGTGGACGGGTTCACAGTCGGTTACCAGGGCAGTCCGCAGGCAGGCGTCACGGTGCCGCTCACCTTCCGGATCGACGGCGCGGCCGGTGGAGCGGTGCTGCAGCGCTACCTCGGGGCGTACGGGCACCTGGTCGCGCTGCGCGAGGGCGACCTCGGCTACCTGCACGTGCATCCGGAACCGGAGCTGGCCGGCGGCCAGGTGAAGTTCTGGCTGACCACCCCGGGGCCGGGCCGTTACCGCCTCTACCTCGACTTCCAGGTAGCCAATAAGGTGCACACCGCCGAATTCACCCTCACAGTCCCCTAACCGGCTGATCAACCCCCGCCCTTGCGGCGTTGATCATGAAGTTATTGCCACTGTCCGCGGCGTGTCGGGGCAATAACTTCATGATCAACGCGCGGGGGTGGGGGGGTGGGGGGTGGGTCTTGGGGGTGGGGGTGGGGGTTAGCTGGCGCGGCGGGTGGGGCGGCGGGCCAGGTAGCGCAGCAGGTCGCGGATGTGGAGCTTCTCCTCGGCCGAAACGGCGGGGTCGGCCAGCCGGTCCAGGATGGCCCGCACGTCGGCCTCGACCGGGCCGTCGTCGCCGCGGCGCCTGACCGCCGGGCCGGCGTCGGGAAGCCCGAGCGCCCGGAACGCGGCAGCCACCGGCAGATCCAGTGCGGCGCAGAAGCCGCGTACCTTGGCCAACTCGGGGTAATCCTGCCAGTCACCGGCGAGCCAGCGGAACACGGTGGAACGGCCCACGCCCGTGTGCGAGGCGAGATCGGTCACGGTCCATCCGCGCTCGTCGCGAGCGTCATCGATGGCACGCCGGACGAAGCGGGCGAAGGCCATCTGCGGTGATACGTCTGCCGAACTCATCCCGGTCTGTCTTTCCCTCCCGGCTGGGCACGGGGAAGTCGCGCTACCCGAGAGTAGTACGCCAGGGGCCGGAAACCACTGACTGACCGCACAAACTGTCCCATGGGCGAGACTCCAACTCGGGCAGTATTCGGACCGGCACCGAGCGATCGTCATCGTTCTTCCACTAGGCTCGGTGCCCGTCCCGGCACGGCGCACGCGCGCCTGCCGCGTCCGTCCGGACCACCGCCGAGGAGCACCATGGCCGAATCGAGCCGTCCGCAGCCGCACCAGCCCGGTGCGGTGAGCCTCTTCTTCGTCGCCAAGGCCGGCGTTTTCGCCGCCGGGTTCTGGGTCTGGCTGCTGATCCTGGTGCTCCGCACCGACGCGGCGACCGGCACCCACGTGCTGGCCGCCACCGGCGCGATCACCACCACGCTGGTCGGCGTGGTGCTGGGTGCCCGGATGGCGCTGCAACACAACGCCGCCATCCGGCACGCCGAGACGAAGAAGCTGCTCGTCGACATCTCCTGGAACGCGTTCACGGCCGCCGGTAACGCCGAGAGCTCGGGAAAGGTGGTGCCCTTCCCGAGCAGCGCGAGCGAGGACGACCGCTCGACCCTGCGCCAGAGCGGGGACCGGGTGTCGGTCTTCGACCGCTCCGGCGGCCGGGACCGGGGCAACAACGGCGACCGTCGACGCTGAAACCGAGTCGATCGTCGAGGCAGGCCGGCCAGGGGCTTCCAGGCCCTAGGTGGTGAGCGGCTCGTCGGCGGCGAGCAGGGTCTCCAGCCGGGGTGTGACCCCCCACTGGTCGACGAGTTCGCGGTACTCGGCGCTTCGTGGGTCGCCGGTGCCGCTGCGGCGGGCCCGGATCAGCAGGTTGCGGGGCGTGTGCTGGGAGTCGACGAACTCCACCACCTCGGCCCGGTACCCGTGCACCCGCAGGAGACCCGCCCGGAGCGCGTCGGTGAGCACGTCGGCGAAGCGCTCACGCAGGATGCCCTGCCGGGTCAACAGTTCGTACGGCGCCGGGGTGGGCTGGGCGCGTAGCTGCTTGGCCAGGTCGTGGTGGCAGCACGGTGCGGCGAGCACCCAGCGTGCCTCCCAGCGCACCGCGCGGGCCAGCGCCTCGTCGGTGGCGGTGTCGCAGGCGTGCAGCGCCAGCACCAGATCAGGGGCGGGGTCGACGACGGCCTCGGCGATCGTGCCGGCGACGAAGCTGACCTTGTCAGCCCAGCCCAGTCGCTGCGCCAGCTCGGTGTTGCGCCGCCGCTGGTCCTCGCGGACGTCCACGCCTACCAACTCGACGTCCAGTCCTCGGCTGGTCAGGTAGCGGTACGCGGCGAAGGTCAGGTAGGCGTTGCCGCAGCCCAGGTCGACCACCCGCAGCGGGCCGGTCAGGTCGTCGGGCAGGGTCGCGGCCAGGGCCCGCAGGAAGGCGTCGACCTGGCGGCGCTTGGCCGCCGAGCCGCCGATCTCCGCAAAGATCGGGTCGCCGGGGTCGAGCAGGTATTCCTTGGCCCGGTCGTTTCCGCCAGGCGTCGCCGCCGGTCGGGTCGTCGCGGCCCGGTGCACCTGGGCCTCACCGGACTTGGTCACCCGTAGTTGGAGAGTCGCGGCGGTCGTCTCCACGTGCCAGTTGCCGAACGGCTCGGCGAGCAGTTCGTCGACCACCGCAGCGGCCTCGGGACCGGAGGCGATGTTGCGGGTGTACGGGCGAGCGCCATCGGACGTGGTGATCTGCATTCGGGGCCCCGCCTTGAGTGTCACCGGCCGCAGTTCGGCCCGCTCAACTGTGGGACGACGGCCACGGCGACGTCCGGCGGCGACCGCCCGGGTCAGCGCGGGGTCGAGCAGCAACGCCCGGATCTCGATCAGGGCGGCGTCCAGTGGTTCCGGCATCGTTCCATCTTCGGCAGGTGGGGTGGGAGAAGGGAACATCCCCCGCGCCGCGTGCGGCGGTGCGGGGGATGTCAGTTGTGGCTGGTGGTCAGTCTGCGGTCGCCTCGGCAGGCGTACCCGCGTCGGAACCGCCACCACGGCGGCGCCGACGGCGGCGCGGCTTCGACGGCTCACCGTCGGACGCGGTGGCGGCCGGCTCGGTGGGACCGGCGTCGGCGACGATCACCGCGGTCGGCTCGCCCGCTACCGCCTCGCCGGCCCGGCGGCGACGCCGGCGGCGCGGGGTACGGGTGCCTTCCTCGGCTGCGTCAGCCGTGGGTGCCTCGGCGACGGCGGGCGTCGACGTGCCGGCGTCGGCGCGGTCGCGGCGACCGTCGCCCCGGCCACGGCGCTCGCCCCGACTCTCACCACGGCCGTCGCCGCGGCTCTCACCGCGTCGGGAGCCCCGGCCACCGCTCTCACCCCGGCGGGAGCGGGTCGTCCCACCCAGGTCCTCCTCGATCTCGGCGGACAGCCCGGCCCGGGTGCGCTCGGCAGTGGGCAGAGTGCCGCTGACCTCGGTGGAGATGTGCAGGTCGGTGTAGAGGTGCGGCGACGTGTGGTACGTCTCCGGCGGCTCCGGCATCTCCAGACCGAGGGTCTTGTCGATGATCCGCCAGCGCGGCATGTCGTCCCAGTCGACGAAGGTCACCGCGACACCCGTGGCCCCGGCCCGGCCGGTACGACCGATCCGGTGGGTGTAGGTGTCCTGGTCTTCCGGGCAGTCGTAGTTGATCACGTGGGTGACGCCCGTGACGTCCAGCCCGCGGGCCGCCACGTCGGTGGCGACCAGGATGTCGATCTTGCCGGCCCGGAACGCCCGTAGCGCCCGCTCGCGGGCACCCTGGCCGAGGTCACCGTGCACCGCGGCGACCGCGAACCCGCGGAAGTCGAGATCCTCGGCGACCCGGTCGGCGGCGCGCTTGGTGCGGGTGAAGATCATGGTCAGGCCACGTCCCTCCGCCTGGAGGATGCGTGCCACCACCTCGACCTTGTTCATCGAGTGGGTGCGGTAGACCAACTGCTCGGTCTGCGGCGACGGCCCGGTCTCGGCGGTGTGCCCGGCGTGGATGGTCATCGGCTGGCGCAGGAAGCGCCGGGACAGGGTGACGATCGGGTCCGGCATGGTCGCCGAGAACAGCATCGTCTGCCGGTCCTCCGGAAGCATCGCCAGGATCTTCTCGACGTCGTCGAGGAAGCCCAGGTCGAGCATCCGGTCGGCCTCGTCGAGGACGAGCGCGTGCACCCGGTCCAGTCGGAGGTGCTTCTGCTTCTGCAGGTCCATCAGTCGCCCGGGGGTGCCGACAAGGATCTCGACACCCTTGCGCAGCGCGTCGATCTGCGGCTCGTACGCCACGCCACCGTAGATCGGCAGCACCCGGACGCCGCGCGTCCGGCCGGCGGCGGCGAGGTCCTTGGCGACCTGGATGCCCAGCTCGCGGGTGGGGACGACGACAAGCGCCTGCGGCACGCCGTCGCTGCCCTCACCGGGCGCGAAGACCCGGTCGAGCAGCGGTACGCCGAAGCCGAGGGTTTTGCCGGTGCCGGTGGGCGCCTGACCGATGAGGTCGACGCCGCGCAGCGCGATCGGGATCGCGTACTCCTGGATGGCGAACGCGCGGGTGATGCCGGCTGCGGCCAGCGCCTCGACGGTCTCCTCGCGGGCGCCGAGGGCGGCGAAGGTGGGAGCCTCGGGTCGGACCGGGGCGGTGGGGGCCAGTTCCTGGCCGTCCAGTAGATCTTGAGTCAGCTCGCTCATGTGGATGTGGGGGTGCCCTCTCGTGGGTGCGCCCGTCCTGTCCTCAGGGCGCGTTCGGTATGACGCGGGCCACACGGTCGGCGGCAGATTGCCGAGCCGGACCGGGCCGCACGCGCGCCGCGGGCTGAGCTTCGATCAGATCGGCGCCCACGGCAACTGCTCTATGCTACCTGAACAGGCAAGCTCACGTCCCGATTCCCGGTCGGCCAGCCGCCACGCGGGGGCATCAGATGTGACCTGTGCCACATTTCCTCGGGTGCTCGTCCGTGCCCCGTACGGGCCACCCGGCCGAGGCCCCGCGCGGTAGCCTGCGCTCGTGTCCGCGCCGACCACCCCAGGTCCCGCCGTCGCCGACCTGCTGGGCCTGGTCGCCTTCGGTGAGCTGCTCGCCTTCGAACGGATGGCAGGCGACGCGCGACTCGCCCCCGACCTGCACCGGCGCGCCGCGCTGAGCCAGATGGCCGCGGCCGAGATCGGCAACTACCGCCGGCTCGCCGACCGGCTCACCGCGCTGGGTGTGCCGCCGGAGGAGGCGATGGCGCCCTACGTGCAGCCGTTGCAGGCGTACCACGACTCCACCGAGCCGCGGGACTGGGCGGAGGTGGTCACCAAGGCGTACGTGGGCGACGCGATCACCGACGACTTCATCAGGGAGATCGCCGACGCGCTGGACGAGCCCGACCGGGCGCTGGTGCTGGACGTGCTGCACGACTCCCGGTACGCCCAGTTCGCCGTCGCCGAGATCCGGGTGGTCGTCGCCGACGATCCCCGGGTGGCCGGTCGGCTCTCCATGTGGGCCCGGCGGCTGGTCGGCGAGGCGTTGTCCCAGGCGGGGCGCGTCGCCGCCGAACGGGCCGCGCTCACCGCGCTCATCGCGCGGGGCGACCGGGTCGACGTGCCGGGGCTGTTCGGGAGGCTCACCGCCGCGCACACCGCGCGGATGGCGGTCGCCGGACTGAACAACTGACCGCCACCCGTCGGGTGCGGAACCGGCCCGCGGCAGGTGGCCTGGAAGCGCCGACCTGCCGCGACGGCCGGACCGGTCAGCGAACGGTGAAACCGACCGATCGCGGGGACGCCTCGGCGATCTCGACGTAGGCGACCTTCTCGACCGGAACGATGACCCGCCGGCCCTTCTCGTCGGTCAGGGAGAGCGTGCCGCCGTTGCCGGCGAAGGCGTCGGTCACGATCTGCTCGATCTCGGCCGGCGACTGCGCGCTGTCCAGAACCAGCTCGCGCGGCGCGTACTGCACGCCGATCTTGACCTCCACTGTGCCTCCTCAACTGGGGCGATAACCGCCCTGCGAAGGCTATCCGATCACGGGGTCGGCGGTCAGGCTGACTCACCTTGCAGCGGGAAGCTCGCGATGCCCCGCCAGGACAACGCCGCCACCAGAGCTTCGGCCTCCGCCTTCGGCACCTGCCGGCCACCGGCCAGCCAGAACTGCGCTGCGGTCTCCGCCGCGCCGACCAGCCCGGAGGCGAGCAACTCGGCGTGCGACCGGCTCACGCCGGTGTCGGAGATGATGGTGTCGGTGATGGCCGCGATGCAGCCCTGCTCGACCCGCTCCACCCGCTGCCGCACCGCCGGGTCGTTGCGCAGGTCCGACTCGAAGACGAGGCGGAACGCCTCGCTCTCGTGATCGACGAAGTCGAAGTACGCGCGCACCGAGGCGCCAACCCGCTCCTTGTTGTCGCTGGTGCCGCGCATCGCCTCGTGCACCTGAGCGACGATGGCGTCACAGTGCGTGTCCAACAGGGCCAGGTAGAGGTCCATCTTTCCCGGGAAGTGTTGGTAGAGCACCGGCTTAGAAACCCCGGCCCGCTCGGCGATGTCGTCCATCGCCGCGGCGTGGTAGCCCTGCGCGACGAATACCTCCTGCGCCGCCGCGAGCAGCTGCTTACGGCGCGCGGAGCGGGGCAGGCGGGTGGGCCTGCCAGCGGTCTGTGCGCCGTTTCCCACAGCGGTCATGGGCTCCTCCGAGTTCTCCGTACGGGCCGGCATTTTCCCCCCAGATCGGGACGGCCCTCGACCGCGTCGTGGAAATGGCCCGCCGCTGTAACTTATCGCCACTCTCCCCACACGGTAGCCTCAGCGAGGGCGACCAAGGAGCGCGCGGTGAGTGAAACAGAGCAACCCGGAGCCGCCACCCCGGGAGAGCACGGTGACGGAACGGGTCAGCACGACGACCCGGACCGCTCCGGCAGCGGGTGGGCGCCCTCGACGGGCGGGTGGTCCCCGTCCGAGCGTGCGGCGGCCGGTGAGCAGGCAACGCCGTGGCGGTCCGCCCCCGCGTCGGGTTGGCACACCTCCTCCACCAGGCACGGCGATCTGCCCGCGCCCCTGCGCGGGCTGGTCGGTGACTCCGAGCGGCAGGCCCGGGTCAACGGCCACCACACCAACGGCGTCCACCATGACGAGGCCGAGATCGACAGCGACAGCGACGGCGAGCCCAACGGCGTCCGCCACGGCGATGCGGAGATCGACGGCGTCACGCACCTCGGCGGCGGTGCGTCGATAGCCCGCCAGACGCCGGTGAGCGCGCCACCCGGGCGGACCGTCGAGGATCGCCCCGACGTCGGCGCCGGCCGGCTGGTGGTGCCCGCCCAGCGCCCCGCGCCGGTCGTCGAGCAGGGGCCGGGCGATGCCGAGACCGGTCCGACCCGGCACTCCACCACCGATCCTGCCGCGCCGCGCAGCGTCCGCTGGGCCGACCCCGGAGTGCCCGGCACGGCACCGGCAGCCATCCAGGTGCCACCCGTCGGCACGGCCGCCTCGGGTTTCGAGGTGCCGCCCGGCCTCCGCGCGCCCACCGGCGAACGGTCGGGCGTCGACGATCACCCGGCCGTGTCGCGCGACTGGCGGGCCCCGCTCGCAGCGGAGGCATCGGCCGAGTCCGGGCGCGGCGACGACTTCGAGTCGGAGCGCCCCACCGGAGACACGCACCGAGCGGGTGAGTCTCCCTCCATCGAGCCGGACTGGTCCGGGCCCAGCTGGAACCGCCCGAGCTGGGGCAGTGGGTGGGCGCCGCCCTGGTCCCGCCAGGACGGCGAGCCGGTCGGTCGAACGGCGCGGGACGAGTCCGCGCCGGGCTGGGCCGCCGAGCCCCACCTGCCCTACGAGCCGGTGCGCGCCGAGCCGACCCGTCCGTACGAGCCGGTGTCCGTCGAACCACCCCGGGCGTACGACGTCACCCGGGACGCCCCCCAGGCCGAGGCGGACGCCGACCGCGGCACGCCCACGCGCCCATCCTGGGCCGGGGAACGACCGGCCACGGCCCCGACCAGCGGGCCTCCGGAGGCCTCCCGGCCCGAGCCGGCCGAGCGCCCCCCCTGGGCCGGTGGACCGACGCCCGAGCCGACCAGCACCCTCCCCGCGGGCCGCCCGTCCTGGGCCGCGCCGGTCCCGGTCAGCCCGTCGGCCGACCCGTCACCCCGCGCGGGCGGCACGGACCCCACCCCGACCAGCGGCCCGCCCGTACCCCCACGCACCCCTTCGCCCGCCGCGGAGCGCCCCTCCTGGGCCGGCGGCCCCGCCCCCACCAGCGGCCCACCGGCCGTTGAGCGCCCGTCGTGGGCCGGTGGGTCGGCGTCGGACAGCGCCCGTGCCGAGCCGACCAGTGGCCCGCCGGCCGTCGACCGTCCGTCGTGGGCCGGTGGCCCCGCCCCCACCAGTGGCCCGCCGGCCATCGAGCGCCCGTCGTGGGCTGGTGCTGCGTCGGGCGGCGTCGCCCGTGCCGAGCCGACCAGTGGCCCGCCGGCCGTCGAACGTCCCTCCTGGGCCGGTGGGCCGGATCCGACGCCGGCCAGCGCCCCGCCGTCGCGCCCGTCCTGGGCCGGCCCGGCATCGGCGCTCCCACCGCCGCCCCGCCCCTCCTGGGCCGGTGGCTCCGAGCCGGTGCCGACCAGCGTCCCGCCGTCACGTCCGTCCTGGGCGGGCGATCCGACACCCGCCGGCACACCTGCGGGCACGCGACCGTCCTGGGCGGGCCCGGCAGCCGTCGACCCGCCCGCGCCTGTCGATCCGCCGCCACCGGCGCCCGCCGGCCCACCGCCGACGTTGACTGACGCGCCGCCGTCGGCGCCACCGGTCCCCCCGGTGGCCGAGCGGCCCTCCTGGTCGGGCGGATCGCCGACGCCCGTGGCGGCGGAGCGACCCGACTGGTCCGAGGGACGCATTCCGGCAGCTCCGGCCGAACGTCCGTCCTGGCCGGTCACCCGGCCGGCGACCTCTCCCCGGGCGAGCGGCGCGGGCGAGTCGACGGGGCCGGTCCGGCCGACCGCACCGTTCCGGCTCCGGCCAGCGACCCCCGAGCCGCCCGAGGCTTCGCCCGCCGAGCCGACACCTGCCACCCCGACGGCGAGCGGTCCTGCCCTCGCCGGCCCTCCGCCTCCCTCGATCGGCGCCGGTCCGGCCCCCGCCACGAGCGGGTCGGGGCGTCACGACCAGCCGTCACCCGCGTCCGCCCCTCCCTACGCGGCTCGCCGATCCGCCCCCGACCCGGCGTCGCCGACCGAGCCCGCCGACGGCGGTCGACGTCCCGACACGTTGGCGGTGCTGCCCCAGCGCGTCCCCGCGGAACCGGACGTGCCCGTTGTGCCGGAGCCGCCAGCCGTGGAGCCACCCGCCGAAACTCCCGAACTCGCTCGCATCGCCACCCACCTGCGCCGCGACGACGAGCCCGCCCCGTTGCGGGAGCGTCCCGAGGGGTTCGACGTCAACGCCATCCTGGACGCCGTACGGGAGGTCGCGGGCGTCCGGGACGCGGCCCTGCGGCGTACCCCGGCCGGGGCGCACAGTCTCCGGCTGGACCTGGCCGACGGTGCCGATCCGGCCGAGGTGAGTCGACAGGTGGCCCGGCTGCTCCAGGAGCGGATGGGGCTCGCCGCCGCTCCGCAGAACGTGCCCGGCCTGCCCACCACGCCGACCCCGCCGGTCCGCCGTCGCGCCGCCGAGCCGCGCCCTGCGGCGTCACGACCCGTCGAGTCGCGCGCAGTCGAGCAGCGCGCGGTCGTCGAGCCGCGCGCGGTCGTCGAGCAACGCGTCGCCGAGCCGGGCGACACCGGCGCGGAACCGCGTACCGCCGAGGGCGCGGAGCAGTGGGCCGGGCCGGACGCCGCACGTCGACGGCGGGCTGGCGCTCCGCACCGGGGCCGCGCCACGGTCGAGGAACCCGGCTCGGTCTCGGCCGCGCCCACCGGCGGGGCCACCGGCAGCCCGGCAACGATCGGTACGTCGTACTCCGGTGGTCAGGTGACCACGACGGAGTCGGCGCCGTCCCGGCCGCTGGACACCGGCGGCGTGCTGGGGCCGCGCGTGGTCATCGACCACGTGCAGGTCAGCACCTTCGGTCTGGACGCCAACGTCGAGGTGCGGCTGCTGGCCGGCGAGGACAACGCCGCCGGGTACGCGACCGGGCCGGCGGTGGACGGGTACGTGTTGCGGCTCTGCGCGGTGGCCGCGGCCGCGGCGGTGGACGAGTTGCTGCGCGGCGCCGAGAACGCCGAGCGGGGCCGCTGCTTCGTCGAGCACGCGGCGGTGGTGCCGTTCGGCAACTGCGAGGTGGCAACTGTGGTGGTGCTGCTGGTCTGCGAGGGTTGGGTCGAGCAGCTCGCCGGCTCGGCTCTCGTGGCTGGCGACCCGCGGCAGGCGGTGGTCCGGGCGACGCTGGCGGCGGTCAACCGTCGGCTGGAGGCGCTGCTGTCCTGAGTGGTCCGAGGCAGACTGGGAGGATGAAACGCGCCTCCCTCTGGCCGGACCATCTTCTCCCCGAGGTCGGTGTCCCACCGCCGTGGCCGGGCCGGGAGGTTCGCCTCGACGGCGTCGCCACCTACGTGCGGGACACTCCGGCGACGACCGCCGGCGCGGAGCCGGCGCTGTACGTGCACGGGCTCGGCGGCTCGTCGCAGAACTGGACCGACCTGGCCGGGCTGCTCGCCGACCGGCTGGACGGCCAGGCCATCGACCTGCCCGGGTTCGGCCGCAGCGAGCCGGGTCCGCGCTACACGATTCCGGCCTTCGCCGACCTGGTCATCAGGTGGATCGAGCACTCCGGTCGGGGGCCGGTCCACCTGTTCGGCAACTCGCTGGGCGGCGCGGTCTCGGTCCAGGTGGCGGGGCTGCGGCCCGACCTGGTCCGTACCCTCACCCTGATCTCTCCGGCGCTGCCGTTCCTGGACTTCCGGCGGTCGTTGCAGGGACGGATGCTGCCGGTGCTGGTCATCCCCCGGGGTGAGCGGCTGGTCGCCCGGCACCTCACCCAACTCGCGCCCGAGGTGATGGCCGAGCAGGTGTTGGAGGCGTGCGTCGCCGACCTCAGCCGTATCTGCGCCCAACGTCGTGCCGAGGCGTTGGAGGAGATCCGGGTCCGGTACGAGGCGGAGCACTACGCGGCCGCGTACGTCCGGACGTTCCGCGGGCTGGTCTCCAGTTTCCTGCGGGCGTACCTGCCGGGGGCGGGCTCGCTGTGGCGGCTCGCCGGGGCGGTCCGCGCGCCGACGCTTGTGGTGGGCGGCCGGCAGGACCGGCTCGTCGACGTCCGCGTGGCGCCGCAGACCGCCCGGGTCATCCCGGACAGTCGACTGCTGATGCTCGACGGTGTCGGTCACGTGGCGCAGCTGGAGGTTCCCCGGCTCGTCGCCCGGGCGGTGGTCGGCCTGCTCGCCGAAACGGAGGAGGCCGTTCGGCCGTCCGATCTGGCAGGCTGACCAGGATGTCCAGGTCCGCTCGCCGCCGTCGACGCTTCGCGCTGATCGCCCAGTTGGTGGCGGTGGTGCTGGCGATCGGTGCCGCGGTGAGTGTGATCGCCGAGAGGTCGGGTGAGCCACCCGATCGGCTGACCGCCGAGGAGGTCGCGCCGCCGCCGCTGGTGGGCGGGCAGTTGCCGCCGTCGGCGGATCCGTTGCCGACCGCCATCGCCGCGTCGCCGAGTCCGTCGCCGCCCCCGCCGCCGGTGCTGCGGATGCCGGGCGCGGTGCCGACCGCGGGGACCGGCCGATTCGGCCACGCCGACCACGCCGGCCCGGTGCTGGGTCGGGCGGGTCAGCTGCGCCGCTACCGGGTGGCGGTCGAGTCGGGCAGCAACGAGGACGTCGCCGCGTTCGCGCAGGCTGTCCAGGTGGCGCTCACCGGGCCAGGGAGCTGGGTCGACAGCGGCCGGCTGCGGTTGCAGCAGGTCCCGGGGGACGCTCCCCGGGACTTCACCGTCTATCTGGCGACCGCCCGTACGGCGGGCCGGATGTGCGCCGACGGTGGCGTGGACATCCGGATCGGTGGGCGGCCGTACACGTCCTGCAGGGCGCCCGGCCAGGTGATCATCAACCTGGATCGTTGGCGGTTGTCGGTGCCGCACTTCGTGTCGGCGGGCGTGCCGCTGGCGGTCTACCGGACGTACGTGGTCAACCACGAGGTGGGTCACCAGCTCGGGCACCGGCACGAGCGCTGCCCTGGCGCGGGGCGTCCGGCGCCGGTGATGATGCAGCAGACCCTCTTCCTCCACGGGTGCCGGGTCAACCCGTGGCCGTACGTCGACGGTCGGCGCTACACCGGGCCGGCTCTCTGACCGTTCCGGTCCCGAGCGCCGGTGTCCTGGCATATTGCATCAATGGCGGCAAAAGCGGAGAATCACCCGAAATATCTGGCAGGCTGGGCGTCATGACGCCGTCGTCCCCTTACGGCCCGCCCGTGCCGCCCGACCCGCCCGAGGGCTCGGTGTACGAGGGTGCGCGTCCCACGCTCGTACGGATGCGCCGTCGACGACGCCGTAGCCTGCTGCTCGGCCTGCTCGTGCTCGCCGCCGCGACAGTCGGCGTCACAGTGACGCGGGGTGGCGAGCCGCCGGTCGACGTACCGCCCACCCCGACGCAGGGCGGGATGGGCCTGGGTGGCGGGGAGGCCCACCCGGTGCCCAGCGGCTATCCGTCGGTCGGTTCGGGACACTTCACAGTCGCGCACGGCGGGACGACAGTGCACGGTGCGGACGGGCCGCTGCGTCGCTACCGGGTAGTGGTCGAGCGCGGCAGCGGTCAGAACGCCGACGCGTTCGCCACACGGGTGGACGAGGTGCTGGCCGACAGGCGCAGCTGGATCGCCTCCGGCGAACTGCGCGTGCAGCGGGTGGCCGACGCCCAGATCGCCGACTTCACCGTCTACCTCGCCACCCCTGTCACGTCGGAGCGGATGTGTGCCGAGGGCGGGTTGACCACCGAGCGCTACACCTCCTGTCGGCTGCCCGGGCAGGTCATCATCAACCTGGCCCGCTGGCAGGAGGCCGTGCCCGACTACGGTGCCCCGCTGGAGACGTACCGCACCTACGTCATCAACCACGAGGTCGGCCACGAGTTCGGCGAGGAGCACGAGGCGTGCCCCGGTCCGGGGGAGCCCGCGCCGGTGATGCAGCAGCAGACGTACGGGCTGCGGGGCTGCGTGGCCAACGCCTGGCCCTACCTCGACGGCCGTCGCTACGCCGGCGACATCGTCCCCTGACCGACCCGCCGTCAGATATTCCCCTCCCGCATCGCGGGCCACGTGTCCTCCCTCATGGCCGAGTGCGGCCCGGGCGAGCAACAATGGCGCGGTTCACACCGCCGATCCCGGGGAGTCCACCGTGTCGTTGCCCCCGCTCGTCGAGCCCGCCGCCGAGCTGACAGTTGACGAGATCCGCCGCTACTCACGCCACCTGATCATCCCGGACGTCGGGGTGACCGGCCAGAAGCGGCTGAAGAACGCCCGGGTGCTCTGTGTCGGCGCCGGTGGCCTCGGCTCGCCCGCCCTGCTCTACCTCGCCGCGGCGGGGGTCGGCACCCTCGGCATCATCGACTTCGACACCGTCGACGAGTCGAACCTCCAGCGTCAGATCATCCACGGCGTGTCCGACATCGGCCGTTCCAAGGCCGAGTCGGCCGCCGCGTCGATCCGCGAGATCAACCCGCTGGTCAACGTGGAGATCCACAACACCGCGTTGGACCGCGAGAACGTCCGCGAGATCTTCGCCCAGTACGACCTGATCGTCGACGGCACCGACAACTTCGCCACCCGGTACATGGTCAACGACGCGGCGGTGCTGCTCGGCAAGCCGTACGTCTGGGGCTCGATCTACCGCTTCGACGGCCAGGCGTCGGTGTTCTGGGCCGAGCACGGCCCCTGCTACCGGTGCCTCTACCCGGAGCCGCCGCCGCCCGGCATGGTCCCGTCCTGCGCCGAGGGTGGCGTGCTCGGCGTGCTCTGCGCGTCGATCGGCTCGATCCAGGTGAACGAGGCCATCAAGCTGCTCACCGGCATCGGCGAGCCGCTTGTCGGCCGCCTGATGGTCTACGACGCCCTGGAGATGGAGTACCGCAAGATCAAGGTCCGGAAGGACCCGAACTGCGTGCTCTGCGGCGAGAATCCGACCGTCACCGACCTGCTGGAAGACTACGAGGACTTCTGCGGCGCTGTCTCCGAGGAGGCCCAGGAGGCGACGCTCGACTCGACCATCACCGCCCTGGAGCTCAAGGAGTGGCAGGACGCCGGCAAGGACATCTTCCTCGTCGACGTGCGGGAGCCGGCCGAGTACGAGATCGTGCGGATCCCCGGTGCCACCCTCATCCCCAAGGGCGACATCATCTCCGGCGAGGCCCTTGCCAAGCTCCCGCAGGACAGGCAGATCGTGCTGCACTGCAAGTCCGGCGTCCGCTCGGCGGAGGCGCTCGCCGCGCTGAAGGCGGCCGGGTTCCGCGACGCCGTACACGTGCAGGGCGGCGTGCTCTCCTGGATCAAGCAGATCGACCCGTCGCTGCCCGCGTACTGACCGGCCCGCCGGGGCGACGCCACACCGCGCCGCCCCGGCGCCGACGGTAAATCGACGCAGCTGGCTGCGTGCGGCGCTCGGGCCGGAGCGACGCAGCCAGTTCCGGCTGGCCGATTCACCGAGGCGCGATCGCGTCTGCGCAGGTAGCGTCTCCGCCGTGGTCGACTTGGAAGCCGCGATCGGGTTCGTCGTGGCGCATGGGGACGCGGTGGAACGCGCCCGCCTCTCCTGGCTGCGCAACAACACGCCGGTGCCGCCGGAGCTGTTGGAGACGGCCGAGGTCGGCCAGTCGCCGGACGGGGCCTGGCCGGCGACCTGGGGTGGCGAGGTCGCCTCGGTCGACGCCACCTGCTTCCGGCTCTCCGAGTTGGACGACCTGGGCGCGCTGGGCCGTCCCGCCGCCCGCCGGGCCCTGGACTGGCTGGCGTCCCGGCAGCAGCCCGACGGCGGCTGGGACGAGGACCTCTCACTGACCGGCTCGGCCCCGGAGTGGGCACGCCCGGGCGATCCGGAGGCCAAACTCTTCCTCACCGCCAACGCCGGCTTCTGGCTGACCGTCGCCGGCCTGGACGCCCGCGCCTCGGGTCCGCTGGATCACCGGGTCGGCGGGGCGTACGCAGGTGTGGTGCAGGCGGCGGCGCAGTCCATCGTCGCGCGGCTGCGCCCGGACGGCAGTTGGCCGTCGTTCCTCGCCGCCGGCTGGCTGGGCGCGGCCGTGCTGCACCGTCAGGACATGTTCCAGGAGTCGGCGCGGATCCAGGTGGTGCTCGCCGAACGGATGCCCACGATGTCACCGGGCGACGTGGCCTGGCTGGCGGCCACGCTGCGCCGCGTCGGCATCGACCACCACGACTGGATCATGGTGCGGGCGCTGCGGCGGCTCGCCGAGACCCAGCGCAGCGACGGTGGTTGGGAGAGCGACGACGGTCACCAGTTCGACGTGCACTCCACGCTGTCCGCGATCCGGGCCTGCCGACCGCCGGCGAGCGGAGCAGCCCCGCAGCCGGGCTAGCGCAGGTGCCCGTCCCCGGTGACGACGTACTTGGTGCTGGTCAGCTCGGGCAGACCCATCGGGCCGCGGGCGTGCAGCTTCTGCGTCGAGATGCCGATCTCCGCGCCGAAGCCGAACTCGCCCCCGTCGGTGAACCGGGTCGACGCGTTCACCATCACCGCCGCCGCGTCCACCCGGGCCACGAAGTCGCGGGCCGCGCTCGCCGAGTCGGTGAGGATCGCCTCGGTGTGCCCGGTGCCGAAGCGGCGGATGTGCGCGACCGCCGCGTCCAACGACTCGACCACCGCCACCGAGATGTCGGCGGACAGGTACTCGGTGGCGAAGTCCTCCTCGGTGGCGGGGACCACCGCCGCCGAGTACGCGGCCACCTCGGGGGAGCCGTGCACTGTGACGCCGGCCTCGGCGAACGCGGCAAGCACCGGCGGCAGGAACGCGTCGGCGACGTCGGCGTGCACGAGCAGCGACTCGGCCGTGTTGCAGGTGGACAGGCGCTGCGTCTTGGCGTTCAACGTCACCGCCACGGCCTTCGCCAGGTCGGCGGCGGCGTCGACGTACACGTGGCAGTTGCCCACCCCGGTCTCGATCACCGGCACTGTCGACTCCTCGACCACCGTGCGGATCAGCGACGCGCCGCCGCGCGGGATGAGCACGTCGACGAGCCCTCGGGCGCGCATCAGCTCCTTGACCGAGTCGCGGGAGCTGGCGTCGAGCAGCTGCACCGTGTCGGCCGGCAGGCCGGCCTCGGCGATCGCGTCGCGCAGCACCGCGACAAGCGCCGCGTTGGAGTGCGCGGCCGAGGACGACCCGCGCAGCAGCGCCGCGTTGCCGGACTTCAGGCAGATCCCGGCGGCGTCCACAGTCACGTTGGGGCGTGCCTCGTAGATGATGCCGACGACACCGAACGGCACCCGGATCTGGCGCAGCTCCAGCCCGTTGGGGAGGGTCGAGCCGCGGACCACCTCGCCGACCGGGTCGGGCAGCGCGGCCATCTCGCGCAGCGCGTCGGCGATGCCCGCCACCCGGCCCGCGTCGAGCGCGAGCCGGTCCAGGACGGCCGCGCTCAGCCCGGCCTCCCGACCGGCCGCCAGGTCCGTCTCGTTCGCGGCCAGGATCTCCGGGGTACGCGCCACAAGCGCGTCGGCCATCGCGACCAGCGCGGCGTCCTTGGCCGTACGCGTGGCCACGGCCAGGTCGGCGGCGGCGTCCCGCGCCCGTCGCGCCTGCTCGACGACGCTCATCATTGACTCCTTAGAGCAGCACGAGGTCGTCGCGGTGGACGACCTCCCGTTCGTACGCCGGGCCGAGCGCCGCGGCGAGTTCGGAGGTGGAGCGGCCGAGCAGCCCGGGCAGCTCCACCGCGTCGTAGTTGACCAGGCCCCTGGCGACCGGGGCGCCTGCGGTGTCGACCAGGTCCACCGGGTCGCCGGCGGTGAACGTGCCGTCCACGGCGGTGATGCCTGCGGGCAGCAGCGACTTGCGTCGGCCGACGACTGCGGCCACCGCGCCCGGGTCGAGGTGCAGACGCCCCCGGGGCGAGGTGGCGTGGGCCAGCCAGAACAGTCGGGCCGTCGGGCGCTGCCGCTGCGGGTGGAACAGCGTGCCCACGGGCTCGCCGGCCAGCGCCGACGCGGCCAGGTCGGCGGCGGTGAGCACCACGGGAATGCCGAAGCCGGTGGCGATGCGGGCCGCCTCGACCTTTGTCACCATGCCGCCGGTGCCGACCCCGGACCGGCCGGCGCCGCCGATGGTGATCCCGGCGAGGTCCTCGTCGCTGCGGACCTCAGCGATCCGCGTCGAGTGCGGGCGGGCCGGGTCGCCGGTCCAGAGGGCGTCCACGTCGGAGAGGAGCACCAGCAGGTCGGCGTGCACAAGCGCGGCCACCAGCGCCGCCAGCCGGTCGTTGTCGCCGAACCGGATCTCCTCGGTGGCCACCGTGTCGTTCTCGTTGACGATGGGCACCGCGTGCAGGTCGAGCAGTTTGCGCAGTGTGCGGTACGCGTTGCGGTAGTGCGCGCGTCGGGTCACGTCGTCGACGGTGAGCAGCACCTGCCCGACGGTGCGGCCGTGCCGGGCGAAGCTGGCCGCGTACCTGCCGATCAACAGGCCCTGCCCGACGCTGGCGGCGGCCTGCTGGGTGGCCAGGTCGCGCGGACGCCTGGTCAACCCGAGCGGGGCCAGGCCGGCGGCGATGGCGCCGGACGAGACCAGCACCACCTCGCGTCCTTCGGCGGTGAGCCGCCCGAGGGTGTCGACAAGCGCATCGACGCGCTCGTCGGCCAGTCCGCCCGTGGCGGTGGTCAACGAGGAGGATCCGATCTTGACGACGACCCGCCGGGCGGCCGTGACTGCGTCGCGCACCCGCCCATTCTGCGTGGTCACGCCGGCGTCGCCCGGTTGCGTTCCCATATGGTGGCCGATTGTGACTCCTGACGAGTACGTCGAGGCGGTGCTCGACCTGGTGGAGCGGATCCCGGAGGGTCGGGTGATGTCGTACGGCGCGGTCGCCGACGCCCTGGCCGAGCGCTCGGGGCGCTCCTCCGCGCGACTGGTCGGCAACATCATGGCCCGACACGGTGGCTCGGTGCCGTGGCACCGCGTGGTGACCTCGGCGGGGCGGCTGCCCCCGGGGCACGAGCGGGAGGCCCGGGCGCGGCTCCGGGCCGAGGGGACACCGTTGCGCGGCGAGGGTGTCGACATCGGTCGGGCGGGTTGGTCACCGGAGGAGGGGATGTGACCTCCGGCATAACGTGAGTAACATTCGGCCCCATGAACCAGCCGCCGGGTGCCGCCGGCCTGCCCGCCGCCGGCGCGAATGCGGCCAGCCTGCCCGCCGCCGGCGCGGACGCGTCCGGCCCGCCGGCCGACGGTCGGCTGCCCCGCCCGGTGCACGCCGGGTACGCGCTCGGCTCGCTCGCCACCGGCGCGTTCGGCACCGTGCCCGGCCTGCTGCTGCTGCCGTACCTCACCGACACGTTGGGCGTGGCCGCCGGGCTGGCAGCCCTGCTGGTGCTGCTGCCCAAGGCATGGGACGTGCTGGTCAACCCGGTCGCCGGGCGGATCTCCGACCGCACCCGGTCGCGCTGGGGCGCCCGCCGCCCGTACCTGCTCGTCGCCGGTCTCGCGCTCGCCGTGCTCTTCGCGGCCATCTTCGCCGCGCCGTTCGGCAACGGGCCGGCCGCCGCGGCGTACGTGGCGCTCGCCTTCCTCGCCACGGCCACCGCGTTCGCCTTCTTCCAGGTGCCGTACGTGGCGATGCCCGCCGAGATGACCGACGACTACGCCGAGCGCACCCGGCTGATGACCTGGCGGATCGCCGTGCTGGCGCTGACCATCCTGGTCTCCGGCGCGGTCGCCCCGCTGGTCGTGACGGCCGGCGGCGACGGTGTCCCCGGTCACCGCTGGATGGGCCTGTTCGTGGCGGCCCTCATCGCCATCGGTGCCGTCGGCGCGTTCCTCGGCACCCGGTCCGCTCCCGGTGGCACGGTCGGCGCCAGCGAGCCGACACTGCGCGCCCAACTCGCCGTGGCCGCCGCCAACCGCCCGTTCCGGGCGCTGCTGGTCTGCTTCGTGGTGCAGTCCGCAGGGGTGGCGACCATCCTCGCCGGGGTCAACTACTTCGCCGGGCAGATCCTGCGCGACGAGAAGAGCGGGCCGACACTGCTCTTCGCCTGCTTCGTCGGGCCGGCGCTGCTGGTGATGCCGCTCTGGTCCCGCGTCGGCGCCCGGGTGGGCAAACGGTCCGCCCTGGTCGCCGCCGGGCTGATCCTCGCCGTCGGGGCGCTCGCCCTGGCCGCCGCCCCGGTGCTGCCCCCGATCATCGTCTACCTGGTGGTCGCGGTCCTCGGCGTCGGGTACGCCGGGCAGCAGGTGTTCGCGCTGGCCATGCTCCCGGACTGCATCGCGTACGACACGGCACGTACCGGCCGGCGGCAGGCGGGCGTCTTCACCGGCCTGTGGACCGCCGGGGAGACCCTCGGCCTGGCCCTCGGCCCGGGCGTGTACGGGCTGGTGCTCCAGCTCTCCGGCTACGTCTCCTCCGACACCGGAACCGCCGCCGCGCAGTCCGACACGGCGCGACTGGGCGTACTCCTCGGCTTCACGATCATCCCGGCCCTGCTGCTGGGCCCCCCGATCCTGCTCCTGCGCCGCTACACCCTGACCCCCGCCGTCCTGGCCTCCGCGCAGGGCCAGCACCTCACGGCGGTGGGCCGCATCGAGAAGGGCACCAGAACTCCATGATCGACGAGAACACGGTCGGGGCGGGGGCGCTGTCCCGCGACGGGGTGGCCGCGGATGTCGCGTTGGAGGAGGTCCGGCGACTGCGCGCGGGCGACCGGCCCACCCACGGGGGACGGCTGTTCGCCTACGTGTACGACCCGGCGGTGCCGGGACTCGACGAGTTGACCGCCGCCGCCCACCGGGAGAGCGCCCACGTCAACGGACTCGACCCAACCGCGTTCCCCTCCCTGCTGGCCATGGAGAACGCGCTCGTCGGCGCCGCCGGCCGGGTGCTCGGCGGTGGGCCGGGGACGACCGCGCCCGACGTGGTCGGCAGCGTCACCAGCGGCGGCACCGAGTCGCTGATCCTCGCCGTCAAGGCGGCCCGGGACGCCCACCCGGAGATCGCCGTACCCCGGATCGTGGTGCCGTCGAGCGCGCACGCCGCGTTCGCCAAGGCGGCGCACTACCTGCGGGTGGCGCTGGACGTGGTGCCGGTCTCGGTGGACACGCTGCGCCCCGACCCCGTCGCGATGGCCGCCGCGATCCGCCCGGAGACGGTGCTTGTCGCCTGCTCCGCGCCCTCGTACGCGCACGGGGTGGTGGACCCGGTCGCCGAGATCGCCGCAGCGGCCGCCGACGCCGGGGTGCGCTGTCACGTCGACGCCTGCTTCGGCGGCTGGACCCTGCCGTACCTGCGTCGCCTCGGCGAGCCGGTGCCGGCGTTCGACTTCTCGGTCCCCGGGGTCACCTCCATCTCGGTCGACCTGCACAAGTACGCGTACGCGCCGAAGGGCGTGTCGGTGCTGCTGCACCGCGACGCCGCGCTCCGCGCCCCGCAGTACTTCGCGTACGCGGACTGGCCCGGCTACACGATGATCAATCCGGTGATCGCGTCCACCCGTTCGGGCGGGCCGATCGCCGCCGCGTACGCCACCCTGCGGCACCTCGGCGACGCTGGCTACCTGCGGTTGGCCGCCGTCACCAGGGACGCGGTCGCCGGCCTGGCCGACGCGGTCCGCGCCGTCGACGGGCTGCGGCTGCTGGCCGAACCGGAGTCCACAGTGGTCTGCTTCACCGCCACCGAGGGTGGCCCCGACCTGTTCGTCCTGGTCGACGAGCTGACCGCGCGCGGCTGGCACACCCAACCCCAACTGTCGTACGCCGGTCTGCCGGCAAGCGTGCACCTCACGGTGACCGCCTCGGTCGCGCCCCGGGTGGCCGAGTTCGGCCCGGACCTGACCGACGCGGCGGCGGCGGCCCACGCGGCCGGCCCGGTGCGGCTGCCCGCCGAGTTGGCGGCCCTGGTCGGCGCCCTCAGCCCCGAGGCGCTGACCCCGGAGTTGGTGGTCGGTCTGGCCGCCGGCCTGGGCCTGGGCGGCGAGCCGGACGGTGCGCCGCTGCCGGAGCGGATGGCGGTGGTGAACACCCTGCTCGACGCCGCCCCGCCCGCGCTCCGCGAGCGACTGCTTGTCGAGTTCGTGGGCCTGCTCCAACGCCCCACCTGGACGCAGCGCTGACCGTTTACCGACGGTGACCTGCCGCTCGGGGCGGCCGGCGGTGTTGTCGCCGAACGAACGGTCGGCCCTGAAGGTTCCGCTGCGACAGCGGTCGACCCCCGAGGACGCCGAGGGCCCGGGACCGCAAGCGGTCCCGGGCCCTCGGCGGGCGACGCGTTGAAATCAGCTGGCCGTCACGGTGAACGAGGCGGTGTTGTTGCCCGGGTTGGCGTCGGCCACCACGTCGCCGTCCCACCGGGTGTCGAGCTGGAAGGTGGCGGCACCGAGATCACCCGGGACGGTGCCGGGCTCCGCCCGGAGCAGCACGTCGAAGCTCCGCTCCTCGCCGGCCATGAAGCGCTCGCCCGGGACGACGAATTCGGTGAAGAAGCTCGGCAGGTCCTGCGGGTCGGTGCCCCAGATCTGCACGCCGGCCGGCAACGTGGTCGCTTCGACGAAGAGGAGGTCGTGCGCGGCGTCACCGGCCCACCGGACGGTCACCGGCAGTCGGCCCAGGTAACTGCCGTCCTCCTGCAGCACCAGGGTGGCCCCGGCGGCCGTGCTGATCGACGCCCGCGCCTGGCTGTCCTGCACGTACGGCACCGGGTTGCGCAGCGAACCCGAGGTGGAGCGGAAGCGCGCGGCGAAGCTCTCCGTGTCACCAATCGCCGGGTTGCCGTCGCCGACGTTCACCGACACCTCGCCCCCGGTCGCGATCATCGCCACCTTCCGTGGCGTGGTGAGCACCTGGAAGGCGACGGTGAACGACCGCCGCTCGCCCGGCTTGAGGTCGCCACCGGGCACCTCGCAGCCGACGACCCGGCGGTTGTCCTGCAGGCCCTGGAACACGCATGCGCTCTCCGGCGACACGTTGCCGATGGAACCGGCGACCGGCTCGACGATCGTGACGCCGAAGTAGGTGTCGGCTGTACCGCGGTTCGTCACCGTGATGGGCAGGTTGCCCTGGTAACCGCGCTCGGTCGGGTTGAGCACCAGCCGGCCCACCGAGACGTCGGCGTCGAGGCCGCGGCCGGCAGGTGCCGCCGCCGCGGGCGCGGTGAACGCCAGCAGCGCCGCTGCCGGGCCGAGCACAAGGGCGGTCAGCCGCCGTGCGGTACGAGTAGTCATGTCGAAGTCCTCCCGTGGATCCCCGTTGCTGGGCGGCGGCATCTCCGTCGCCCGATGATGTTCACACGTCCAATGTGGATGGATGGTTGCGGCCGGGTCTGTCGCCAATCTCACACCGCCGCGCGGCTAGCCGGCCGTCTTCAGCTCGACCTCGTTGTCACTCCACTTCAGATCGCTCCACCACCGCTCCTGGGAGTCGTAGTGGATGACCTGCAGGCTCGGCGGATTGTCGCTGCTCAGCGGCTCGTAGCGGAACGTGAAGGTGTACGTCTTCCGTCCCCCCGCCGGCAGGCCGTCCAGGACGCAGGCGTCCGGCCCGTCGGACCGCACCTTCCGGCACCGGGCCAGGTCCCCGCCGGCGGCCTCCCCGATGGTGTAGAAGTTGCTGAACCCGAGCAGGGGCACGTCCACGCTCCCCTTGTTCACCACCGTGACGGTCACCGTGGCGGCCCGCTTGCCCTTCGCGTCCGGTGCCCCGACGATCAGGTCACCGGCCGTCAGGGTGAGGTTGGTCAGCCGGGGGTCGACCCCGAACTTCGTCGGCCCGGCGGTCTGGTCGAACCGCTCGCCGGTCCAGGCGTACGTCCGCCACTGCCGCTGCGGCGCCCACTGCGGGGTGCTGCAGCAGGGCTGGATGTCCGCCACGTGCACCCGGATCTCTCCGCCGGCCTGCACGGCGAAGTCGGTGACGTCGTCCATCCCCTCCCGGGTGCCGACCACTCGGCCCATCGTCACCACGCGACCGGCCCCGTCCCGGTCGAAGGCGATCACCTGCTTGGCCGAGGCCTCGCCTTGGCGGCAGGCGACCAGGGCGACCGTCTCAGTGGCACCGTCGCCGTCGAGGTCGGCGTAGCGCTGTTCGCCCAGCAGCGTCGCCACCGAGTCCTGCTGCGGCCCGGAGCGGAGCCGGACTTTGTCGGTGAGGCAGGTCGTCGGGGCGCCCTGCGGCCAGCGCGGCAGGGCGAGCCGGGCGGCGAGCAGCTGCGACCGGGTGATCCGGCCGTCCGGCGCGGCCGAGGTGGGGCTGGCCGTGCTCGGTGCGGGCGAGGTGGACGGGGTGGGCGAGGCGCTCGTCTCTGACGGGCTCGGACTTACGGTCTGAGCCGGTCCGGGCTCGGGCGGCCGGTGCAGGGCCGCGTTCGCGCCCACCGGGATCGCCACGGCGAGCACCACGGCCGCCGCGGTGACCACCAGGGTGCGCCGGCGCCGACGGCGGACTGTCTCCCGCACCGCGGCCGTCCCGGCCGGGTGCACCGCCGGGGCGTACGCCTCGCGGAACGCGGCGAACTCGCCGCCGAGCAGGATGTCGTCGAGCTCAGTCATTGTCGCTCACCTCGTCTGTGGTGGCCAGGATGACCGCCAGGGCTGCCCGTCCTCGGTGCAGCCAGGACTTGACAGTTCCTTCCGGCACTCCCTCCTGCGCCGCGATCTGCACGACGCTGAGATCGGCCAGGTAGTGCAGCACGACGGCGCGGCGCTGGGTGGTCGGCAACTGGGCCAGGGCGGCGGTGAGCGCGACCCGGTCCGGCCCCGGCCCGGGCATGTGCTCCTCGCGCTGCCGGTGCAGCCACGACTGGGCTGTCCGCAGCCGTCGCCAGCGGCTGGTGGCCAGGTTCCAGGCGACCCGACGTACCCAGGCCACCGGATCGTCGTAGCGGGACACCCGCGACCAGCGGGCGAACGCCCGGCAGAACGCCTCCTGCACCAGGTCCTGTGCCTGCGACAGGTCACCGCAGTAGGCGGCGAGCTGGAGCGTCAGCGACCGGAAGTGCGCATGGTAGAGCCCGTCGAAGTCGATCACCTCGCGCTCCTGCGAGCGCGCCGACCGCTCCGCGGTCCCCTCGGGTGGCGGCTCGTCGAGCCGTGGCTCCCTCATCACCGTCATCTGGTCCTCCCCGTACGCGTGCCGCCGACGCGGTCACGTCGGTCACACGCCCTGACGCGGGTATCGGTTGCGCCGGTTGCCGCAGTGGTGCCTGTGGTTGACTGTCGACTCGGAGACAGCTGAGGGAGGCCCGAGGTGCAGCTACCGGCAGTGCTCGGTGAGCCGATCCGGTTCGTGCTGAACTGGGGACGCCGCTACTCGCTCTGGGTCTTCAACTTCGGGCTGGCCTGCTGCGCGATCGAGTTCATCGCCACCAGCATGGGTCGCCACGACTTCATCCGGCTGGGCGTGATTCCGTTCGCGCACGGTCCCCGACAGGCCGACCTCATGGTCGTCTCCGGCACCGTGACCGACAAGATGGCCCCGGCCATCAAGCGGCTCTACGACCAGATGCCCGAGCCGAAGTACGTCATCTCGTTCGGCGCGTGCTCCAACTGCGGCGGCCCGTACTGGGACTCCTACTCGGTGACCAAGGGCGTCGACCAGCTCATCCCCGTCGACGTGTACGTGCCCGGCTGCCCGCCGCGCCCGGAGGCGCTGCTGCACGGCATCCTGCGCCTACAGGAGAAGATCGCCGCCGAGCAGTCCGGCATCGGGGGTGTGCCCCAGCGGGACGTGCTGGCCGCGCCGCTGGACGCCCCGCCCCGCGAGGCCGCCGCGCCACGCTCGGTCGACTCGCTCACCGCCCCGCCGGTACGCCCACCCACCGTGAGCTGATCCCGGTGCTGGCCGGGCCCGGCTAGCCTGCGCACTATGAGCAATTCCGTGGACCAGCGGTCCGCCCACATCATCGACGTGCTCACCGAGGAGTTCGGCGCGTCGATGGCGATCGACCCGGCCGCCTTCCGCCGTAAGTTCCGCAAGATGGCCGCGTCGCCGTTCGCCTTCTACCGGGGCAGCGCCGCGTTGTTCTACGCCGACCAGCGTGGTGACTTCGCCGACGACAGCTTTCTCGACGAGCGGACGGGCCGGGTGTGGATCCACGGCGACCTGCACGCGGAGAACTTCGGCACCTACATGAACGCCTCCGGACAGTTGGTGTTCAACGTCAACGACTTCGACGAGGCGTACGTCGGGCCGTTCACCTGGGACCTGCGCCGGTTCGCGGCAAGCGTCGCGCTGCTGGGCTACAGCAAGGCGCTCTCCGACACGGCGATCGGTGAGCTGGTGGCCGGCTTCGCCCGCTCCTACCTGACCGAGCTGCGGGCGATCGCCGCAGGCGGGGACGACGCGATCGGCTCGATCACCCTGGAGAACGCCGACGGCGTGCTGCGTCGGGTGCTCCAGCAGGCCCGCCTCAACACGCGGGTCGACCTGCTCGCCGAGCAGACCACCGTCGACAACTACGAACGGCGGTTCTCCGTCGGCGACGGGGTCTTCGAGGTCGACGGGGAGACCCGGGACCGGGTTGTCGCGGCCTTCGAGGAGTACCTGGGCACCCTGCCCGCCGCCTCGGCTCGGCTGCGCCCGGTGGCGACGCGGATCAAGGACGTGGTGCTGCGCAAGGGGGTGGGTATCGGTTCGGCGGGCCTGCCGTCGTACAACCTGCTCCTGGAGGGGCACACGCAGGCGCTGGAGAACGACGTCGTGATCTACATGAAGCAGGCGCAGGTCCCGGCGGTTGCCCGCTACTCGACCGACGACTCGGTACGCGGCTACTTCCAGCACCAGGGTCACCGGACCGCCGAGTCGCAGCGGGCGTTGCAGGCGCACGCCGACCCGTGGCTGGGCTTCACCGAGCTGGACGGTGCCGGTCAGCTCGTCGCCGAGGTCTCCCCGTACGCGGCCGACCTGGACTGGTCCGACGTCAACGAGCCGGACGAGCTGACCGGGGTGCTGACCGACCTGGGTCGGGCGGTGGCCCGGATGCACTCGGTCGCCGACGACGAGTCCAGCCACGACCTGGTGGACTACTCCACCGAGGAGGCGATCGTCGCCGCCGTGGACACCGACGCCTCGGGCTTCGTCACCCACCTGGTGGACTTCGCGCACGCGTACGGGGTTCGCGCCCGCCAGGACCACCAGCTCTTCGTGGACCTGTTCCGCAACGGCAAGCTACCCGGCATCTGACGTCGGCGGACCGCCGGTCAGGAGGCGAACTCCAGCACCACCTTGATGTCGTCCGGGCCGGCGGTGTACGCGTCGGCGTACCTGTTCACCGGGACCCGACGGGTGATCAGTGACTCCAACCAGACCTGGTCGGCGCGGGTGAGTGCCTGCGCGGCCATGGTCCAGTGCCGCCGGTTGGCGTTCACCGAGCCGAAGACCACGTTGTTCTCCAGCACCAGCGCCCGGTTGAGCGCCCCGGCGTCGAAGTCGATGCTCCGGCCGCCGCTGGAAACCCCGGCCAGGCAGACGATGCCGTTCGGTGCCGCCTTGCACATGACGTCGAGGACGACAGTGGGCGCGCCGGTGCACTCGATCACCACGTCCGGCTCGAAGGGCAGGTCGTTGACCGGCACCGTGTGGTAGGTGGCGCCGAGCCCGGCGACCAGCTCCGGCTTGGGCCCGTCGGTGGCCCGGTCCAGCACGTGGACTGCGAGCCCGCGCTGGGTGCCGAGCAGAGCGGCCAGCAGCCCGATCGGCCCGGCGCCGGTCACCAGGACGGTGTGCGGCTGCCACTCGGCCCGGTGGCCGATCCGCTCGATGTGGTCCCACGCCTTGGCCACCACGCTCGTCGGCTCCAACAGCACGCCGACCTGGGCCAGCGCCGGGTCGAGCTTGACCGCGAACTGGGGCTCGATCCGCCAGCGGTCCCGCGCGAACCCGGGCAGCGCCTTGATCCCGTGCTCGGTGTACAGACCGTTGCGGCACATGTCCCACTCGCCGACCGCGCAGTTGGGGCAGGGCACCGGGTCCGGATGCCTGACGATGCCGGCCACCAGGTCGCCGGGTTGCACGGTGCCGGTCGGGTCCTCCAGCACCCGGCCCAGCGACTCGTGGCCGATGACCAGGCGGTCCGCACCGGGTGGCGCCTCGCCGTACACACCGGAGATGATCTCGTGATCGGTGCCGCAGATCCCCACGGCCAGTGCCTCGACCAGGACCGCGCCCTCCTGGGGCGCCGGCTCCGGCTGATCCTCGGCGAGGCTCAGCGAGTTGGCGACCCCTGGTTTCACTGTGACAGCGCGCACGCCCTCATCCTTCCCCGTCGGCGGGCCGGCCGCTCGGTAAAGCGGGCAGATCACCGGGGGTCGGTCGTGGACCGCGGGCCGGGTCGGCGGGGGGCGGACGCCCTAGGATCAGCGGCATGACTGGAGAAGAGGTCGGCGCTCGGCTGGTCGCGCTGCTCGCGCCGGTCGAGGCGACCCCGTCGGTCTCCGGCGGGCAGCGGTTCGCCCGGGCCACCGTCGACGTACCCCCGACGAGCTGGTCGGCCGCCATCCGCGTCGCCCGCGACGACAGCGAGCTGGCCTGCGACTTCTTCGACTGGCTCTCGGCTGTCGACGAGTTGGCCGAGGGCTTCGACGTGGTGGCGCACCTCTGGTCGACGCGGCACCGGCACGGCGTGCTGCTGCGCACCCGGGTGCCCCGCGACGCGCCCTCGGTGGCCTCGGTGGTCGACGTCTATCCCGGTGCCGCGTGGCACGAGCGGGAGACACACGAGATGTTCGGCATCGACTTCGACGGCCACGGAGAGCTGCGACCGCTGCTGCTGCCCCCGGAGTTCGAGGGCCATCCGCTGCGCAAGGAGTTCGTGCTCGCGTCGAGGGTGGCGAAGCCCTGGCCGGGCGCGAAGGAGCCGGGCGAGTCGGAGGCCGGCGGTGGCCGTCGACCGATCCGCCCGCCGGGCGTGCCCGCTCCGGGCGAGTGGGGAACGACGCCGACCCCTGCCGGCGCGGGCGGCGTGGGGGAGGGGCCACGCGGCGGCACCCCGGCCCGACCGGCCGTCGAGCGACAGGCGCGGCCGGCCCCGGGGGCCCGTCCGGCGCGTACTCCCCGGGCCGCCGGCACGGCCGACGGCCCGTCGCCGGCCGACAAGCAGGCGCCCGGCGCAGACCCGACCGCATCCCGTGGCGAGCCCGTCGCGGACCCGCCGGCAGGCGATGACCGGCCCGACCACGACGGGGGTACGGCCTGATGCCGCTCTGGGTGGAGCTGGTGCTCCGGGTGGGCGGCGTGGTCGTCGCGTTCCTCACCCTGCCGCTGCTCGTCGGCCAGACCGAGCACAAGGTGATGGCGCACATGCAGGGTCGCCTCGGCCCGATGTACGCGGGTGGCTTCCACGGTTGGGCGCAGCTCGTGGCGGACGGCGTCAAGTTCGTGCAGAAGGAGGACATCACCCCACGCGAGGCGGACCGGGCGGTGTTCCGGCTGGCGCCCGCGGTGGCGCTGGTGCCCTATCTGCTGGTGCTGCTGGTCATCCCGCTCGGCCCGAACGACCTGGTCGGGCAACCGTTGGACATCGGCCTGTTCTTCGTGCTGGCCGTGGTCGGCATCGGAGTGGTGGCGGTGCTCATGTCGGCGTGGGCGTCGGCCAACAAGTACAGCCTGCTCGGCGGGCTGCGCGGGGCCGCCCAGCTACTCGGCTACGAGCTGCCGCTGGTGCTGGCCGCCGCCTCGGTGGCGATGGCGGCGGGCACGCTCAGCCTGTCCGGCATCGTGCAGGCGTGGCAGCCGTGGTGGCTGCTCTGGCAGGCCCCCGCGATGATCATCTTCTTCGTCGCCGGGCTGGCCGAGATCCGCCGGCCGCCGTTCGACATGCCGGTGGCCGACTCGGAGCTGGTCTTCGGCTACATGACCGAGTACACGGGGCTGCGGTTCGCGTTCTTCCTGCTCGCCGAGTACGTCGGCATCGTGGTGATCGCCGCGCTGACCACCGTGCTGTTCCTCGGCGGCTGGCAGGGCCCGTTCGCCGACGACCAGCTCGGCTGGCTCTGGACGCTGCTCAAGATCTTCGCGGTGGCCTTCGTGATCATCTGGCTGCGGGTGTCCTACCCCCGGCTGCGCGAGGACCAGCTCCAACGCCTCTGCTGGCTGGTCCTGGTGCCCGCGTCCCTGGCACAACTGGTCCTCACGGCAGCCGTCCGAGTAGCCCTCTAGGCACCCCGGTCAGCGCAGCGGGGTGTGGGCCGGGTCGACCGGCTCGGCAGGCGGTGGGGGTGGGCTGCCGTCGCCGAAGGGGCGACCACCCAGGGCTTCCCGACCGTGCGGGGTGACCCAGTTGGACAGGTCGGGGCCGAGCGGCACGATCCCGGTCGGGTTGATGTCGCGGTGCACCTCGTAGTAGTGCCGCTTGATGTGGTCGAAGTCGATGGTGTCGCCGAACCCGGGGGTCTGGAACAGGTCCCGGGCGTACGCCCACAGCACCGGCATCTCGCTCAGCTTCTGCCTGTTGCACTTGAAGTGGCCGTGGTAGACCGGGTCGAAGCGGACCAGCGTGGTGAACAGCCGCACGTCGGCCTCGGTGATGGTGTCGCCGACCAGGTACCGCTGGTCGGTCAGCCGCTCGGTCAACCAGTCCAGCCTGTCGAACAGGCGGTGGTACGCCTTGTCGTACGCCTCCTGGCTGCCCGCGAACCCGCACCTGTAGACGCCGTTGTTGACGTCGCGGAACACCACGTCGTTGACCTCGTCGATCTGCTGCCGCAAGTGCTCCGGGTAGAGCTGCGGGGCGCCCTCGCGGTGGTACGCGGTCCACTGGGTGGACAGGTCGAGGCTCATCTGCGCGTAGTCGTTCGTCACCACCTGACCGGTGGGCACGTCCACAATCGCCGGCACGGTGATGCCGCGCTCGTAGCCGGGGAAGCGCTTGAAGTACGCCTCCTGGATGCGCTCGATGCCGAGCACCGGGTCCCGGCCACCCGGGTCGAGGTCGAAGGTCCAGCTCCGCGCGTCGTGGGTCGGGCCGGCCACCGCCATCGAGATGGCGTCCTCCAGGCCGAGCAGCCGCCGCACGATGATCAGACGGTTGGCCCACGGGCAGGCCCGGCTGACCGCCAGCCGGTACCGGCCCGGCTCCACCGGATAGCCGTCCCGGCCGTCAGCCGTGATCCGTGTGGCGATGTACCGCTGGTCCCGGGTGAACTCGCCACCCGGCTCGACGTACTTGCCGCCTGTTTCCTCGCCCACGTCACCCTCCCGGTCCGGTTCATTGTCTCTACCCCATCCTTACGGATCTACCGCTCAGCGACGCCGGATACCCTGCCGGCATGACGGATGTGGAGGCGGCGGCCCGGCGCTTCATCGCCGACGTGTGGAACGCCCGCCGGGAGGAGTCGGCCCACGAGTTGATCGCCGCGGAGTGCCCCGGGCTGGGCGGGACCGGTCCGGAGGCGACGTTGGCCTGGCACCGCGAGCGACGGGCGGCCTTCCCGGACCTGCGCTACAAGATCGTCGACGTGGTGGCCGCCGGTGAGCGGGTGGCCGTGCACTGGCGGGCGGCCGGCACCCACGCCGGACAGTTCGGGCCGGTGCCCCCGACCGGGCAGGTGGTCAGCTACTCCGGGGCGACGTTCCTGCGCTTCGACACGGCCGGCCAGATCGTCGAGGTGTGGAGCTGCAACGAGCTGTTCCAGCTCCTGCAACAGCTCGGCGTCGAGATGCTCCCACCGACAGTCGTCAGCGGACCCGGGGCGTGATCCGACTGAGTGGCAGGTTGATCGGGAACGGCTCGCCGGTGTCGACGAATTTCGTCCACCGCCCCGTCTCGGTGTAGACCTCGTTCACCGCGTCGATCCGGTAGGTGACGACCTCCAACGCGCCACCCTCGGTCTCGATCCGCCAGTAGAACGGGATGCCGGCCTGGGCGTACAGCGCCGGCTTCAACACCCGGTCGAGTGTTTCGGTGCCCTCGCCGACGACCTCGACGGCGAGCACGACCTCGCGCGGGGCGTACCAGTGCCGGTGCCCTTCGTCGTTCGCGGCGTGGAGGACCACCCCGTCAGGCACGAACGTCCGTCTGTCGTTCAGCCGCACCTCCACGCCGTGGACGGCGGCGTACCCGTCCGGTGACATGTCGTCCAACACGGCCATGAGACGCGCCGTGAGCTTCTGGTGCGTGGTTCGAGGAGGCGGCGGCATGAGCAGAATGCCGTCGTGCAATTCGCGGCGGCGATTGTCGTCGGGGAGTCTGTCGAGATCTCCGGTGGTCCAGCCGCCCTCCGGAGTGCAGAACGTTTCCAGTTCGGTCGTCATCGATCCTCCGGCCGGTTTGCGCATCCCACGGACACCCTAGGGTCGTGGACCTGTGGGTGGTGGTCGCGCGCGCCGGGGCCACAGGGCAGGATGGTCCACATGACCGACCCCAGCGAGCACGGCGGCCCGGCCGGCGGCGCCAGCGAGCGCGGCCTGCCCGGCGCGGGCCTGGTGAAGGGGCTGGCGGTCACCCTCAAGACGATGACCAGCCGCTCGACCACCCAGCAGTACCCGGACGTCGCCCCCGAGCTGCCGCCCCGCTCGCGCGGGGTGATCGCGCTGTCCGAGGAGAACTGCACGGTCTGCATGCTCTGCGCCCGTGAGTGCCCGGACTGGTGCATCTACATCGACTCGCACAAGGAGGAGGTGGCGGTGCCCGGCGCCGCCCGCCCCCGCCAGCGCAACGTGCTGGACAAGTTCGACATCGACTTCTCGCTCTGCATGTACTGCGGCATCTGCATCGAGGTCTGCCCGTTCGACGCGCTCTACTGGTCCCCGGAATTCGAGTACGCCGAGTACGACATCAAGGACCTGCTGCACGACAAGGAGCACCTCGGCCAGTGGATGGCCACGGTTCCGCCGCCGCCGGCGCACGACCCGAACGGCGAGCCGGCCAAGGAGGAGACCGCTGCGGCCAAGAAGGCCGCACGTTCCGTCCCACCGGCGGTACGCCCCGACGTCGACCCGGGCCCCGCGTCGTGACTGCCGTCGTCGTGACGGCCCGCGTCGCGATCGCCCGAGTCGTGGCGGGACACGTCGTGACGGGCCGAGGCGCGGCCCGCCCCGGCGGAAGGGCGGCGCGGTGACCGGCGCGGATCTGCTGCTGCTCGCCCTGGGCGCGGTCGCGGTGGGCGCCGGAGTGCTGGTGGTGACCACGAAGCACCTGGTGCGGGCCGGGCTCTACCTGGTGGTCTGCCTGGGCGCGCTGGCCGGCGACTATCTGGTGCTCGGCGCCGAGCTGGTCGCCTGGGTGCAGGTGCTGATCTACGTCGGCGCGGTGGTGGTGCTGCTGCTGTTCGCGGTGATGTTGACGCGGGCTCCGATCGGGGCGTCCGACGACCTGGACCGGCCGGGCTGGCCCGCCGCGCTGATCGGTGGCGGCGCGGGCCTGGGACTGAGCGTCCTGCTCGTCGACGCCTACCGCTGGAGCACCGTCACGCTGCCCGGCGCGGGCACGGCCGAGCGGCTGGGCGAGCAGATCTTCCGGTCCTGGGTGCTGCCGTTCGAGGTGCTCTCCGTCCTGCTGCTGTCCGCCCTGGTGGGGGCGGTGGTGCTGTCCCGGCCGGACATCGGCCGGCCCGCCCCGCAGAGCGACGGCACGGCGGCAGCGCCGCGGGCGGCAGGCGCGGATTCCGGGGTACGCCGGTGAGGCCCGTCATCCCGTACGTCACCGCGGCGCTGCTGTTCGGCCTCGGCGTGTACGGCGTGCTGCGTCGACGCAACGCCGTGCTGGTGCTGATGGCTGTCGAGCTGATGCTCAACGCGGTCAATCTCATCCTGGTCACCGCGGACACCACTGCCCGCGCGGTGCTGCCGCACTCCGGTCAGGTGTTCGCGCTGTTCGTCATCGTGCTGGCCGCCGCGGAGATCGGGGTGGGGCTGGCGATCGTCCTGCAGCTCTACCGCCTGCGGTCCACCGTGGCGGTGGACGACGTGGCATTGACCGAGCCAGCGGTGTCGGCGCAGCCCGTCGGCCAGAACGTGGAGGCGGACCGGTGACCGGGCTGCTCGGGGCGGCGCTGCCGGCCGTACCGCTGCTCGCGGGTCTGCTCGGTCTGCTCCTGCCGCCGGCCCCGCGTCGCCCGGGCGGCGCGGCCGCCGGTGACCGGGCGCGGACGGCCGCCGTGACGATCGGCGTGGCCGGCGCTGCCGGCGCGCTGGCGTTGGCCGTCGCCCTGCTGGTGACTGTCGACGGTCCGACCGAGACGTCGACGACCTGGGTCGACATCGGTGGGCTGACTGTGACCCTCGGCGTCCGCCTGGACGGCGCCGCCGCGCTGGTCGCCGTGGCGGTCGCCGCTGTCGCCCTGGCCGTGCAGGTCTACTCGATCGGCTACCTGCGGCGCGGCCCCCACGACGACGTCGACGTCGACCACCGCTACCCGCCGTACGCCGCCCAGATCAGCCTCTTCACCGGTGCGATGCTGCTGGTGGTGGTCTCCGGCGACCTGATCATGCTGCTGGTGGGCTGGGAGGTGATGGGCCTCTGCTCGTACCTGCTCATCGCCCACGACCGCCGGCTCGCGGGGGCGCCGGCCGCCGCGATGAAGGCGTTCCTGGTGACCCGGGTGGGTGACGTCGGCTTCCTGCTCGGCATCGCGCTGCTCGGCGTGTCGACGGGCAGCTTCCGGATCGCCGACGTGCTCGCGCACGAGCACAGCGGCGCGACCCTGACCGCCGCCGGTCTGCTGCTGCTGGCCGGGGTGGCCGGAAAGAGCGCGCAGTTCCCGCTGCACACCTGGCTGCCGGACGCGATGGCCGGCCCGACGCCGATCTCCGCGCTGATCCACGCCGCGACGATGGTGGCCGCCGGGGTGTACGCGGTGACCCGCCTCTACCCGCTGTTCACTGCCGCTCCGGTGACGTTGACAGTGCTCGGGGTGCTCGGCGCGATCACCCTCCTGCTCGGGGCGCTCGCCGCCACCGCCCAGGACGACATCAAGCGGGTGTTGGCCTGGTCGACCGTGTCCCAGCTCGGCTACATGACCGGCGCGCTGGCCGTCGGCTCACCGTCGGCGGCGCTGTTCCACCTGCTCACCCACGCCGCGTTCAAGGCGCTGCTGTTCCTCGCCGCCGGCGCGGTGATCCACGCCGTGGGCACCACGCTGATGTCGGAGATGGGTGGTCTGCGCCGCAGCATGCCTGTGACGTTCTGGTGCACGGTGATCGGCCTCGGCGCTCTCGCCGGTGTGCCGCCGCTGGCCGGTTTCTGGAGCAAGGACGGCGTGTTGACGGTCGCCGAGTCGGCCGCGCTGGAGGGCACCGGGCCGGCGCCGTCGTGGGTGGGGTGGCTGGTCTGGCTGGCCGGGTTGCTCGGTGTGGCGATCACCGCCTGGTACGCGGGCCGGCTCCTGCTGCGGGCCTTCTTCGGCGAGCCGCGGCTGCCGCTCGTCACGCCGCACGACCCTCCGGCGGTGTTGCGGTGGCCGGTGCTGCTGTTGGCCGTGCCGGCCGCGCTGCTCGGCCTGGGCGGGTTCGTGGGCGCGTTCGCCGACCGGCTGCGGTTCGCCACCGTGCCGGTCGCCGGTGCGGAGGACGGCCTGGTCCACGTCGGGCCGGCGCTGCTGCTGCCGCTGGCGCTGCTGGCGATCGGAGCGGGCCTGGTCTGGGCGGGCTGGCAGCGGGACAGGGCCGCCGACCCGGCGACCGCGCTGGGTCCGCTGCGGCCGGTCTTCGCCCGCGCGTTCCGGCTCGACGACGTGCAGCACACCCTTGTCGTACGCCCCGTCCGGACGCTGGCCCGCCTCGCCCGCAGCGGCGACGAGGTGGTGGTCGACGGGGCGGTCGAGGGCAGCGGCCGGGCCGCCTCCGGTCTGGGCGCCGGGCTGGCCGCGCTGCACCGCGCGGCGCTGCCCCGGGCCGCCGCCGGTGTGCTGGCCGGCGCCCTGCTGATCGGCCTGGCCGCCGCCCTGCTGGGAGTAATCCAGTGAGCGCGAGGAGTGAGCCGGGTTTGCGAGCCCCGCAGTCGCGAACAGAGGCGATCCGATGACGCTTGGGCAGGTTCTGCTTGTCGCCGTGCTGGTGGTGCCCGCGCTGGGGGCGGTCGCGGTGGCGGCGACTCCTCGGGATCGGGCGGCGCGGATCGTCGGTACCGTCGCGGCGGCGCTGACCCTGCTCGCCGCCGTGCCGCTGGTGTTCGGTGGGCGAGGGTGGTTCGCCTGGTCGGCCGGTACGCCTGCGGTGCGCCCCTGGCACCAGGTGGACCTGCCCTGGGTGCCCGGTCTGGCCCTGCGCTTCCACCTCGGCGTCGACGGCATCTCCTGGCCGCTTGTGGTGCTGACCGCGCTGCTCACACTGCTCTGCTGCGCGTACACGGTGTGGCGGGTGCCGGGCGGCGGCAGCGGCCGGGCGCTGGTGGCCCTGCTGCTGGTGGTCGAGGTGGGCATCCTCGGTACGTTCCTCGCCCTGGACCTGGTGCTGTTCTTCCTCTTCTTCGAGGTCGTCCTGCTCCCGATGTACGCGATCATCGCCGGTTGGGGTGGCGCGGACCGGCGGCGGGCGGCCCGCAAGTTCGCGCTCTACACCCTGTTCGGGTCGGTGCTGCTGCTGGTCGGTGTGTACGTCGTGGTCGCCGCCGCGGGCACCGCCGACGTGGTCGCGCTTACCGGTGGGGGCGGGCTGTCCCGGGGCACCCAGTTGGCGGCGTTCACGCTGCTCGCGCTCGCGTTCGCGGTGAAGAGCCCGCTCTGGCCGCTGCACTCCTGGCTGCCCGACGCGCACACGCAGGCCCCGACCGTGGGCAGCGTCGTGCTGGCGGGCGTGCTGCTCAAGATGGGTACGTACGGCCTGATCCGGGTGGCGGTCGGGGTGGCACCGGAGGGCGCCCGCTGGGCCGCGCCGGTGCTCGGCGTGCTGGCGGTCGCCGCGATCCTGGTCGGCTCGCTTGTCTGCCTGGCCCAGGCCGAGGTGAAGCGGCTCATCGCGTACTCAAGCGTGGGCCACATGGGCTTCGTGCTGCTGGGCGTCGCCACGCTTACCGCCACAGGCGTCCAGGCGGCCCTGATCGGCAACGTCGCGCACGGCGTGATCACCGCTCTGCTGTTCTTCCTCGCCGGTGCCGTGAAGGACCGCACCGGCACGGGCGCGCTCACCGAGCTGTCCGGGCTGCGGGAGACCGCGCCCCGGCTGGCCGGTCTGCTGGCGTTCGCGGCGATCGCGTCGCTCGGCCTGCCGGGGCTGGCCGGCTTCTGGGGGGAGGCGTTCGCGGTGGTCGCGGCGATCCAGGTGGGCGGCCCGCTGTGGACCACTCTCGCGGTGCTGGCGGCGATCGGTGGCGCGCTCACGGCCGCGTACTTCCTGCGGTTGTTGCGTCAGGTCACCCACGGGCGGCCGAGCCCCACGGTGGGCCGGGTCGGTTCCGGCCTGGCCGGCGCGGAGCTGACCGCGTGGGCCCCGCTGGTGCTGCTCGCGCTTGCCATCGGGCTGGTCCCGGCGCTGGTCCTCGGCGTCGCCGAGGCTCCCGTCGACGCCCTCATCGAGGTGGTTTCCCGGTGAGCGCGACGCAGTGGGTGGACGCGAACGAGGGCGGGTCCGCATGAGCACCGTGCAGAGCGTGGACAGCGTGGCGTTGCTGCCGGCGTACCTGGCGGCCGGCACCGCAGTACTCGTGCTGATCGTCGATCTTGTGTTGGCGCGGCCTCGGGCCACTGTCGCGGTGGCCGCCCTCGGCGCGCTCGGCACCGCCGTCGGCGCCGCCGTGGTCGGTGCGGGTGACGAGCGGCGCACGTTCTGTGTCGGCGCCGACTGCTCCTGGGTCTTCGGCGGGCGGGCGGCACTGGTCGCCGTGGTGGTGGCGCTGCTCACCCTGGGCGTTCTCGGGCTGTCGGTGCCGGCGCTGCGGGCCGGGCGGTCGCCGGTGGGGGAGTACGCCTTCCTGCTCGCCTGCTCGATGACCGGCGGTGTGGTGCTCGGCGCGGCCGGCGACCTGATCACCCTGATCGTGGCGTTGGAGACGCTGACCCTGCCGCTGTACGTGCTCGTCGGCCTGCGCCGGGGCAGCCTGGCCAGCGCCGAGGCGGCGGTGACGTTCTTCGTGGTGAGCGTGGTGGCCACCACGATCACCCTGCTCGGCGCGGCACTGCTGTACGCGGTGACCGGTTCGCTGCACCTGGACCGGCTCGGCGCGCTGCTGGCCGAGCGCCCGGAGCTGCGCGACCTGCCGCTGACCACCGCCGCCGTGGCGTTGCTGCTGCTCGGGCTGGCCTTCAAGGTGGCGGCGGTGCCGTTCCACGCGTGGGCGCCGGCCACCTACGACGGCGCTCCGCTGCCGGTGGCCGCGTACCTGTCGACGGCGTCGAAGCTGGGCGGCCTCGTCGCGTTGCTCGCAGTGGTGCAGCGGGCGCTGCCGGCGGACCAGACCGGCCCGGTGCTCGCCCTGCTGGCGGTGCTCACGATGACAGTCGGCAACCTGGTGGCGCTGCGCCAGCGGCGTACCGTCCGGCTGCTCGCCTGGTCCTCGGTGGCGCAGGCCGGCTACATCCTGGCCCCGCTGGGCGCATTGGCGCTGGCCGCCGGTCGCACGGGCGAGGCACGGTCCGCCGCGTACGCCGCCGCTGTGGCGTACGCCGTCTTCTTCGTGGTGTTGGAGCTGGCCGCGTTCGCCGGGGTGACCGCGCTGCGCCCGGCGGGCGCGGACGGCGGCACGCTTGACGACCTGCGCGGGGCGGCCCGCCGGCACCCGTGGCGGGGCGCGGCGCTCGGTCTCGCGCTCGTGGGTCTGGCCGGGCTGCCGCCGGGCCTGGCCGGCCTGTTCGCGAAGGTGACAGTGGTCCGGTCCCTGCTGGACGGCGGAGCTGCCTGGCTGGCGCTTGTGGTGGCGCTGAACGCGGTGATCGGGTTGGCCTACTACCTGCGGGTGACCGCCGGCCTGTGGTCGCCGACCGCGACACCGGGCGCCGTGGTTCCGGTCGTGCCGGCGGGGGGCGTGGTGGCGGTGGTGCTGGCGGTGGCCACGGTGGCCGCCGTGGTGCTCGGCGTCGCCCCGCAGGTGGTGCTCGACCTCGCCGGCCGCTGAGTCTCAGTCAACTCTCAGCGTTGGGACGGATGGTTGACGGGTACCGGGTTGTTGAACCGGTCAGCGGATCCCGGAGATCCGTGCACCGAAGGAGAGATCGTGCACCACAACCGTCTGAAGACCGCCGCGCTGCTCGGTCTGCTCACCGCCCTGATCCTTGCGGTGGGCTACGGGTTCGGCGGCAGTGGCGGCCTGGTCATCGCCGTCCTCATCTCACTCGTCATGAACGGCATTTCCTACTTCTACTCCGACAAGCTCGCACTGCGCTCGATGCGGGCGCAACCGGTCAGCGAGGCGCAGTTCCCCGAGCTGTACCGGATGGTGCGCGAGCTGGCGACCGAGGCCCGGCAGCCCATGCCGCGCCTGTACGTCAGCCCGACCGCCCAGCCCAACGCGTTCGCCACCGGGCGTAACCCGCAGCACGCGGCGGTCTGCGTGACCCAGGGCATCACCGAGATCCTGGATTACCGGGAGCTGCGGGGTGTGATCGGGCACGAGCTGTCCCACGTCTACAACCGGGACATCCTGATCTCCAGCGTGGCGGCCGGTCTGGCCGGCATCATCACCTTCCTGGCGAACATCGCCTGGTTCATCCCGCTGGGCGGAGGGGACGACGAGGATTCGCCGAACCCGGCCGTCCTGCTGCTGACCCTGATCCTCGGCCCGATCGCGGCCACGGTGATCCAGTTGGCGATCAGCCGCAGCCGCGAGTTCCAGGCGGACCAGTCGGGCGCCGAGCTGAGCCGCGACCCGCTGGCGCTGGCGAGCGCCCTGCGCAAGATCGACGCCGTGGCCCGGCGACGCCCGCTACCCGCCCAGGGCACGCTCACCAGCACCGCACACCTGATGATCGCCAACCCGTTCTCCGGTGGCGCGGTGGCCGCGCTCTTCTCCACCCACCCGAAGATGGAGGACCGGGTCGCCCGCCTGGAGCGGATGGCCGCCAACTCCGGACCGGTGCAGTTCCAGCGCTGACCTTTGCGCTCTCCGCCCGTACCCGCGATGCAGCGGGTGCGGGCGGAGTGCTGTGTCGGGGCTGATATCCGGTACAGCCCGAAGACTCTGCGGCGTTAGGGTCATAACCGCTCACACCCATTACATCCCGGGAGGTTCACGGTGGCCGCGCTGCGTCAGTACCTGGGTGTCTGGCGGATCCCCGGTGCGCCGATCCTGCTGGTCACCGGCATCATCGGTCGACTCGGAATCGGCATGACACCGCTGGCGCTGCTGCTGGTGGTCGAGCAGGTGACCGGCCGGTACGCCCTGGCCGCCGTCGCCGGCGGCATCTACGCCGTCGCCGGCGCCGCGCTCAGCCCGGTGGCCGGGCGGATCGCCGACCGGGTCGGCCCGAGCCCGGTGCTGCTGGTCACCGCCGTGGCCCACCCGCTTGCGCTCACCGGACTGCTGCTGGCCAGCCGCTCGGGTGACGACGCACTCGCCGCCATCTACCTGACGGCCGGTGTCGCCGGTGCGACGTACCCGCCGCTCACCGCCGCCATCCGCGGCGCCTGGAACGAGCTGACCAGCCCCGCCTCCGGCCGGTACGCCCTGCGCAACACCGCTCTGGCCGCGGAGACCTCGCTCTTCGAGATCGTGTTCGTGCTCGGCCCGCTGCTCGTGGCCGGTTTCGTGCTGGTCGCCGACGCGGCCGCGGCGCTGATCGGGGCAGCGGTGGTCACCCTGGTGGGCACCACCGCCGTGGCCCTCGGTCGGGTGATGCGCGGATGGCGCCCGCACCCGCGCGAACACCACGCCCGTGGGCTCGGTCCGCTGCGGGTCGGCGGCTTTCCGGCCCTGCTGGTCTGCGTGGCCGGGCTGGGCATCGCGTTCGGGGCCGCCGGTGTGATCGTTCCGGCGTACGCCGGCAACGCCACCACCGACGATCCGGAGAGCCTGGCCGGACTGCTCCTGGCGGTCTGGGGGATCGGCAGCGCGATCGGCGGGTTCTGGTTCGGTGTCCGCCGTCCGGCGCCGAACATGACAAGGCAGTTCGCCCTGCTGCTCGGGGCACTGGCCGGCACGTTCGTGGTGTTCGCCGTCATGCCCACGCCACTGGCGCTGGGCGTCGCGCTTGTCGTCGGCGGGGCCACCATCGCGCCGGCGCTGACCCTGGAGAACACCCTGGTCGGCCGGATCGCCCCGGCGGGCATGCTGAACGAGGCGTACACCTGGGTCGTCACGGTCGCCGTGGCGGCGAGCGCCGCCGGCGGCGCGGTGGCCGGCCTGATCGTGGACCGCGCCGGCGGCGTGCCGTGGGCATTCGTCTTCGCGGGGGCGGCGGTGGCCGTCGGGGCCGCGGTCGCCGCGCTGCCCGCCGGGCCCATCGCCCGGGCAGAAGCCTCGGCGGTACGCGCCGAAGAGCCCATCCCCGTCTGACCCCACCGCGTCGCATCATTCGTCGGCCCGGCCGTCTGCGCAGACGCAGCCGCGGCCTGACGATCACGTGCCCGCTGGAGGAGCCGCCGGTTATTCAGGGGGCCGGCAATGTCTGGTTGTGTCATCAACCGGTGAGCACAGAGCGATGCCGTAGCGGAACGAGAACTCATAGGGGTGGCCGCCTGACGTGTAGCGCACGATCAGTTGCTCGGCGACTGCTGTTTCCTCTCCGATCTTGCGCACCTGCACGCGCAGATCGGTCATGGCTGCACCGCGGCTCCTGGCGTGCGGATCATCAGGCATGCAGTCAACAGCCCTGTCGAAAATGATGGGCTTCCGGGACAACGGGATCCGGCTGCCGCCGTCGGTAGCGTTCCGCGGCACGAGCGCGAACGCCTCCACTCGCATGCTGCCCATGGACATGTCGGGCTGAATATCGTCGATGGTCACTCGGCCGGGCCGGTCGAGGCAGAACCCCGCCTGGCCTGACGTGCTCTGGACAACAACAGCGCCCGCGTCGACGTCGGGGATCCGCACTCCCGCGCCGATGAAGTGGTCTGGGACGATGATGCGCGCATCATTCGGGCTTTGCTCAGATGTAGTCGCCGGCGCGGGTTCGGCCGCCGCGCTTCGCGGAGGTTCGGCTTCGGCGTCTCGCTGACCTGTCGTGCAGGCAGCGCAGAGCATCGCGATGAGCACGGCGGCGCTGCGTCGAGCAGCCTCGCGCGGGTGGGTGATCACATCACGAGCATGTCATCACCTGGATCCAGGCACCGCCCTTGCTCTGCCTCGTGCGGGATTGATGGGGTTCGAACAGCGACCGCGCCGACGAGAGACCCGGCGGCCGTCAGGCCGTCGGTCAGCGAGCTACGCCGCCTGCCGACCGATGGTGCCGGAGGCAGCGCCGTCGCATCGCTGTCGACCAGTGGCGGCAGGCGCCCTCACCTGTAGTTCGTGAACTGGAGGGCCACGCCGAAGTCCTCGCCCTTGAGCAGCGAGATGACCGCCTGGAGGTCGTCCCGCTTCTTGCCGGTGACGCGCAGCTGGTCACCCTGGATCTGCGCCTGGACGCCCTTGGGGCCCTCGTCGCGGATCTTCTTGCTGATCGCCTTGGCCTTGTCCGTCTCGATGCCCTGGATCACCTTGCAGTCGATCTTGAACACCTTGCCGGACGGGCGCGCCTCGCCAGCGTCCAGCGACTTCAGCGAAATGTTCCGCTTGACCAGCTTCTCCTTGAACACGTCCAGCGCGGCGCGGACCCGCTCCTCGGTCTCCGCCTGGAGGCCGATCGCCTCTTCGCCCGACCAGGAGATCTCCGCGCCCGTGCCGCGGAAGTCGAACCGCGTCGAGAGCTCCTTCTCGGCCTGCCGAAGGGCGTTGTCGACCTCCTGGCGGTCGACCTTGCTCACGATGTCGAATGACGGGTTCGCTGGCATGCTTCTGCTCCTGCTGTCGGGCGGTCCGGGCGTGCCGTCGGCCGCCGACCAGCGGCACGACCCCCTGACCGTACCCGGTTGCGCCGGTCCCGGGGTGAGCCGCTATCCTTGCTTCCGCCGCCGCGTTACGACGCGGTGGGGTGCCCTGGCGGGTTGCCCGAGCGGCCAATGGGAGCGGACTGTAAATCCGTCGCGAAAGCTTCAGAGGTTCGAATCCTCTACCCGCCACCAGGTGCAGACACGGCCCCTGACCAGCAGTAATGCTGATCGGGGGCCGTTGTCGTTCGTCTAGCCGAGTCCGGCTGGGTCCAGGCGATGATGACTGGTTGTGGGCAGATGGTGGGCAGGTCGATCTTGCCTCTCAGGGCTCTCCTGGGGCTGCCACGCTCGTGCTTTAGTGAGTTGCCGGCCTGACGTGGGCCGCGCGCCTGGAGCGACCGGCTGAGGGCTGCTTGTCGGGCTCTGCTGGCTACGGAAGATGGGCCGGGGGCAAGCCAGTCCTGGGGTTGGACTGGCGCGGCAGTCGGAAGCCCTGACCCTCGATCAGGTCGACCTGCTGGCTTCCGTGCCGCCTGACCGTGGTCATCCTGTGTCTGCATCAGTGGAGTTCGGGGCGGCGGCCCGGCGGCAGTCGGTGGCTCTCCGCCCCGGCGCCGGAGGCGGCCGGGGCGGCTTGCCACCGGCCGGCTCACCGCCCGCGCCGCGCGGAGCGCGGCGCCTTGATCTCAAAGAGGTGAATTCGGCAAGGTAGTCCGATGAAGCGCGGCCGTATGTGGGCAAGACAGAGGCTCCGTGCCATGGCAGTACGTGCCGCCACGACTTCGTTGGGACCGCGGGCGCTCTGGAAACGATCGCTCAAGACCAACAGGGCGGGAAAACGCATCAGGGATTGGCGGAGCTACGAACCCCTGCGTCCAATCACTCTTGTTGTCGGCACGGTTGTTCTTCTTCTGCTTGTCCTGATGGCTGCTGCATGGATGTGGAGAACCGCCCTTGAGGGGGACGGCCTAACTTCAGGCTCGCTTTCTGTCGTCGAGCAGGCAGACATAACATTGCGGCGCACTCAGATTAAACTGGACGCTATCCGAAATGCCTTAGGGGTCGCTGCGGCAATGGGGGCTGTGGTTGCGCTGCTCTTGGCGCTCCGGCGACAATATGTGAGGGAGCGCCTCGATCGTGATGATCTTTATCTGAAGCAGCGCACCGCCGACTATGTTGAAGTTGACGCTACAGAGAAGCGAATTACAGAGCTGTACGTCAAGGCGGCAGAACAGCTCGGTTCAGAGAAGGCGCCGATCCGTATGGCTGGAGTGTACGCGCTTGAGAGGCTTGCTGACGACACGCCAAGCCAAAGGCAAACAATTGTCGACCTGTTGTGCGCGTACCTACGCATGCCGTTTAACCCGAGTGACCTGGAGTTTGATCCAGCTGTGGGTGAAATTGAATCGGAAGGGCATCGAGTGAGACTCGACGCCGCCCTGCGAGAGCGAGAGGTACGCTTAACCGTCCAGTCCGTGTTGCGGAGGCACCTGCACCGAGCTGAACTTTCTGATTCGTCTCCCGCATCAGTTGCTGGCATTCCTTCAAGAGGTCCAACTCTGAACGGAAGTTTTCGGAAGTGGGATCATGTGGCGCTGAACCTGGCGGGTGCGTCCCTGCTGGACTTGGACTTTTCCGGGGTCGAATTTGATCGAGCTGTCTTCGATGGGGCTATCTTCTACGGAAGATCGATCTTCTCATCTAGTCGCTGGGAGCAGGCAACTTTCGTTGGAGCCACCTTCGCAGGTTTAGCTGACTTTCGCGACGTTCAGGCTTCGCTTCTTGCGATGAGCGAAAGTGCGTTCGTGGAGGAAGTTCGGTTCGAACGTGCTCATTTTGGAGTAATTGATGCGACTGGAGTTGTGTTCCAAGCTGGTGCGGCTTTTAACTACGTGAACTTCGAGAAGAGTAGTAGCTTTGCGTCTTCATTGTTTTTGGGAGGCGCGGATTTCGATGCGGCCAGCTTCGGGGCTTTGGTCTTCGAAGGTTCCCGTTTCATTCAGAGGGCGGGTTTCACTCGCTGCTATTTCAATGATGCAGTGAATTTTCGGCGGGCGATTTTTGGGGCGAGTGTGGAGTTTGAAGGATCGGTTGTGACGCGCGCTTTTCTCAATCGACACGTTCTGCCGGTTGGCTGGAGTATGGGTCATTATGTGGGGGCTGAGTCGAGGGCGGTGGTTGAGTTCGTAGGCTTGGAAAGCGAGCCAGCTGATGATTATCCCCCTGTCATCAAAGTCCCCTCGTCGGAAGTTGATTGTTGCGTTCGTGGCGGCGGGATTTATAGGAGGGGTGCCAAGGCTGGTTAAATGCTGAATGTTTGGAAGACTAGATTGTCACTGCCGCGATATTGAGAGATGAGTCAATTCGAGTAGGCGTGCCCGTGTCTAATGGTGGCCGCCGGTGTCAATCTCTGATCTCAAGCCGAACTCGTCGCAGCACGGGCTCGCTCGCGGTGCGGCCACCGCTTCCCGCATCGACAGCACACACGCCTTCCTTCGACAACTTCGCTCGGAATTTCCTCCTGGGCAATCGGACATATATCGCCCCGGACGTGACCTTCCGTCATGCTTCCTCCTTCTCGTAGTGTTTTCTCGATCCCTACCGGCATCTGAGCCTGGGAACGCCCGGCCCTTGCCTCGCGCTCGAAGTCGGCAAGTGAGTCGAAGGAGCGGTAGACACTGGCGAACCGCAGGTAGGCGATCTCGTCCAGGTCGCGCAGCGGGCCCAGGATCGCCAGGCCCACCTCGTGACTGGGGATCTCGGCGGCCCCCTTGGCCCGGACGGTCTCCTCCACCCGCTGCGCGAGCAGCGCGAGTGAGTCGTCGTCCACCGGCCGGCCCTGGCACGCCTTACGCACCCCGCCGATGATCTTCGTGCGGCTGAACGGCTCGGTCACCCCGCTGCGCTTGACGACCGCGAGGACCGCCTCCTCGACGGTGGTGAACCGCTTGCCGCACTCCGGGCAGGACCGCCGCCGTCGGATGAGCTGGCCGTCGTCGGCCTCCCGCGAGTCGACCACCCGGGAGTCAGCCTGCCGGCAGTACCGCACGACGCAATCAGACGCCGGCTGCAGGTCGACTCGTCCGTCGCCCGTCACGCCAGGCGCTCTATTGGGGCCTGGACAGGTGTTTCTTCTGGCCTTGCCGGTCGCTGGCGACCAACCATGGCTGACCTCTGACGGCCGATTCATGGACCAGGCTGCGTTATGGAGACGGCCTAACGCTGGATTCCGTCAGTGAGGCAAGCGTGGGCATCGATATCGTCGGCCGTCGTCGCAGGGTCGTCCAGGCCGGGGCAGAGCGAGCGTGGGTGCCCTCGACCATGAGGTCCCATCCCATCCCATCCGACCGTCGCCAGTTCGGTGCCACAGTCGACGTGTCTCCCCTGCGTCGGGCGGGCTTGTGGCCGAGGCGCGCCCAGGCTGCGGCGCGTGCGGCGCCATCTTGAGGATGAATTAAAGGTGCGAACTGCTTTGTCGCTCTGTCGGTAGCAGCCGGTAGGTCCTAGTTACTGTTCGGACGGCTCCGCTTGTTCGAGCGAGGCTCTGTTGTTCCATCAGGGTCGTGCCCACCTCGACGGCGAAAAGGGCCGCAAGCTCCGCGTCGGCGGCGACTCGGCGCTGTTGCGTTTCCGTCTCGGAACCCTCGTCTATGTCGGGCTGATGTTGCTGAGGGGTTGCGTAGGTGCCGCGGCCGTGTTCAGTGGCTACCAAGCCTGCCTCGCGTAACGCGGCTATCGCCTGACGGACCGTGCCGCGCGCTGCCCGGAATTCGGCGGTGAGGGTGCTCTCGGTCGGCAGGAGGGCTCCGGGCGCGATAACGCCGCTCTCGATTTGCTCTCTCAACTCTTCGGCGATGGCGCGGTAGCGGGGCTGTCCGTAGTGCGGGGTGGGCACCTGCTCACCGTACCTGGCACTTGTCTTACCAAGTGCCAACCAAGTGACCCGTTTCGACGTCTAGACAACTCGTCTACTTGTAGATACGTTTCTCGGTGTGCGGCTGGGGTGACGGCTCGTGTCAGGGGTGGCCTCGCGCCGGCCCTGGCCGCACCTGAAGCGCGGCGTCCTGTCGGACCGGTTGCGGTAGCCGCGCGTACAAGTTGGCTCGGCGATACCCGACCCGTCCGGCGTCGGACGGTGCGCCGTGCCTTCATCCGGGCCGGTGGCCGGCCGCATTCCCCCGTGGCTGGCCACCGGCCCCCGTCTACCTGTGGAGGTGCGATGTCCGGCTCTCATCGTCGGTACCGTTGGTTCTCGTCCTGGTGGTCCCGGAGGCGCCCATCTGCCCGGGGTGTTACCAGCAACGTTCCGTCGGGTCCTCGCGCGCTTTCTGCAACCTCCTCACCGCGGTGGTCGACGGGCGCCATCCGTGAACTGCCTGCGCACCGCTCCGCGCCGCTCATGACGCGGGCTCAGCTTTACCGAGGCAGCGGCGGGCGGTGGCCGCGATGAGTCGTACGAACAAGCCGGCTGCAGTCACGAGCCACCCGGACTGGTGTGCCCCGGATCGCTGTGGCTACCTGGTGCCGCCGCTGATGGCGCACATGGCCCGCCGTCATCGTGGCCCCATGCAGCGGGTCGGTGAGAGTCGGGCGGGCGGGCTGGTCGTCACGTACCTCATCAGTGCGGAGGCTCTGGGTGGCGCCATGGTCGGTGTTCACGCGACGTGCCGGGGCGGGAACGCCTGGGCTGAGTTGTCGTTGCTGCAAGCGATCGAACTGGCGGAGCAACTTGGCGACCTGGTGAAGCAGGTACTCGGACGGCCAGGGGCCGACGATGAGTGAGGGTGTCCCGCTTGCGGAAGGCCGGCCGGTGCCGCCGATCGCGTCGGTCGTGTGCCCCGTCTGGTGTCGAGGCTGCGGGCCTAACGACCCGATGCACCGCGGGTTTCTCTCCACGGTCGGGAGGGAGCGAACCGGCTGGGTCACCGTCCAACTGGTCGTTGACCGGTTCGCCCGCCGGGACCTGGCCGTGAAGCTCGATGCGACCCGATACGGCGCGACGCAGACCGTACTGTTGTCGTCCGCGCAGGTGGACCGGCTCATTGACGAGCTGGCATACGCCCAGCTGGAGATGTTGGCACCGGCCGATGGTGGCGAGCAGGCGGGAGAGACGCGGTGAACGCCAACACCCGTCGGGGCTCAGCCGTTCCTCGTGCTCCTGGCCTGCGCCCTGCGCGGCCACCGCGAGCAGCGGTAGCAATGCCGCCGGTTCCGGAGCGACCCGCGGGCGGGACCACCTGGCAGACGTTGGAACGTCTAGGGGGTACGGTGGCCGGTGTGCAAGGCCGGGACTGGCGCCCTCGCTACCTGCAACTCGCGGAGGAGTTGCGGGCGAAGATCGTGAGCGGTGAACTTGCCCCCGGCACTCTCATGCCCAGCGAGACCGAGCTGGCCGACACCTCGGGCCTGTCACGCACAAGCGTCCGCAACGCCATCCGGCAGCTCCGCGAATGGGGCCTGGTCCGTGCGGAGCAGGGACGCGGCACCTACGTGCGGGCACCCCGCCAGCGGGTACGCCGTCGTAACACCGAGCGGTACCAGTGGGAAAAGGATCGCGTCCTGCTCGACGAGGACGAGCGGCTGAAGACTGGCGCCACGGAGCACGACACCGGCCTGACCGTCGACGATTTGAAGTTCCACGCCGAGTACTCCCAGGTGCAGGCAGATGCAGAGATGGCGGCGGCCTTGCAGGTCGAGCCGGGTACGCAGCTGCTGCGCCGGGTCTACTGGACGTCGTCGCGGCACGAGAACGCGCCGCTGACCGTGTCGTACTCCTACCTGCCTTATGACTTGGTGGCCGCGAATCCGGACCTGCTCGACGCGGGCAAGGAGCCGTGGCCGGGCGGAACACAGCATCAGCTCCACACGCTGGGCATCGAGTTGGACCGGATCGACGATGAGATCCGCGCTCGCCCTCCGTCGCCCGACGAGGCTGAGTTGCTGGACATCGACCCCGGCGTCTCCGTGCTCACCGTCCGGAAGACCTCGATCGACACCACGGGTCGCGTCGTCGAGGTCGCCGACGTGGTGATGCCGGGCGACCGCACCGAGCTTGTCTACTCCCACAAACTCCAGCGGTGGAAAACTTGACGCAGCTCGTCTCGGTCATCACCCCGGTCCACGCGCCCAGCATCGAGCACCTGGCTGGCGCCTACGAGTCGTTGGCCAAGCAGGAGATGCCTGCCGGCTGGGATTGGGAATGGCTGGTCCAGGAGGACGGGCAGACCGGCGCCCTGGCCGACGCGCTGCCTGACGATCCTCGAATAAGTCTGGGCACCGGCCGTCCCGGGGGGCCTGGTGTCGCCCGTACCCTCGCCCTTTCCCGTGTCGCCGGGCAGCTCATCAAGGTCCTGGACGCTGACGACCAGTTGACCCCCGGCGCGCTCGCCCGGGACATCGCCGCGTTCGACGCGCATCCGCAGATCGGCTGGACCACCTCGCGGGTACTCGACCTGCTGCCCGACGGTTCGACCGCCGGATGGGACAAGGACCCGGCTGGCGGGATCATCGACCGCAGTTCGGTCCTGTCGTTCTGGCAGGCCAACGGCTACCGCGCATCGGTGCACCCGGCGACCCTGTGCCTGCGGCGAGATCTCGTCTTCGCCCTGGGCGGTTGGATGGCCCTGCCCGCCTCCGAGGACACCGGCCTCCTGCTCGCCGCCAACGCGGTCACCGCGGGCTACTTCACCCGCGAATACGGCCTCCTCTACCGCAAGTGGCCCGGCCAAGTCACCAGCCAGGCCGCACACCGGGAACCGGCCGAGTATCAGGCACGTATGAGGATCATCGAGGCCAGAGCCAACGCGCTGGCCTCGATGATCCCGAACGGCTTTGCTGGCAGCGCTACGGCGTAGCTTCGTGTCCCGGCATCCCGTGAGTACGCCGCCGCTCTTTCATCTCCGCCTCGAAGATGTGCCGCCGACCGCCGGCCAGCTTCTCCCGCGCTTCCCGCTCGATCTCCTGGAACGCGGCGTAGTAGCCGTCGTCGAACTCCTCCACGATCTGGAACGTCCACCGGCCGGGTAGCAGGTTGCGCCCCAACAGCTCGTGCTCAACCCGGTCGGCCATCTCGTCGTGGGCGGCCTCGCGGAGCAGCTTCACCACCCGGTCAAGGGTGAGGTCCGCCCCACCGACGAGTTGGTGCGCCGAGTACAGGTGACCTCGCACCCGATGGATCGTTTCCAACGCCTTACTCAACTCGCCCAGCGCCTCAACGGTCTTATTATCTAGCTCGGCGGGCCGCTGGTGCGCCTCATCGACTGACTGCCGTGGCTGTTCCTCTGACATCGTACGTCAGTACCCCAACTACGACAGTTACACCCTCTTCAAGGCCGGCGGGTCGGGTGGAAGGGTCCACGCACTGACCCCTCCACCCGAGGTGAATGGTGCTCGTCACATAGCCAGACTGGCACCGCCAACAACCACCACGATCACGATGATGATCTGGATTGCGACCTCGCGCGGGATCCGCATCGAGAACTGAATCTCAGTCATCTACACCTCCTTCAGTCAAGCAACGTCTGCCGGCACTTGTCTCGGCGAGGTATCCCGAATTTCAATGAACCTCGGGGAAGATCTCGCCGCGATGTCGAAGTTAGCCGGTCAATGCTCGACGAGGGGTAGGGGAGCACCTGGACGATCCGAGCGATTTTGCGGCTGCCCTCGCACATGCTACATTGACGGTCATCTAAACCTTGTCCATGTAAACATGGACAAGGTTGTGATAGACGATGGTCACGCTATGGGTTGAGGCGTCCGCCTCGTTCTCCTGGAAATTCAAGGGATTGGCGATCACGCGCAGCCGTGGGGAGGGTGAACTCTCCGCACGAGGTTGAGTGAGTAGCGGTTGCGCGAAGCGGATTCATTTCGGGCGCAGTTCGAAATCGTCGAAGACTTTGACCGCTTATGCCCTGATTGCATATGGCGCGAACTTCCGAAACTGCCGAGGGATCTGCGGGTCGCTCAAGGCCCCTCCAGCGGGAAGCGGGCTGGGGTTAGGGTTGCTTCCTAGATCAAGATTCCGGGCTAGGGCTGGCCTGTGGAGCCTCGGCCAGTTCGCAGTGGTCGACCCACCTGGCAAGCAAGCTGAGTGTAGCGAGCCTCTCCAGCGCCGCCTGTTCGTCGAGCGTGCCAATTCCGTGGGCCGCCGAATTTCGAATGGTCATCTGAACGCCAGGGGCGAACTGTCGCAGTCCATCATTCATGGTCTTGACGTCTCGATCACCCATGGGTCCTGGCCATCTCAAGCGGGGCTTCCCGGGGGCTGGTGCCCGATCCGAGAATACCTCTTGCCAAAGAGCTGTTTCGGCGACGTCGTTCCTTCCCGTCCGCGCCTTCAAGGTGGCCATTGCAGCCTCCGCTGCCGCTGCCACAGCTTGGCGGAAGTGTCCGTCACGCCAAAGTCTCCCGGCGGCGCCCCAGACCACAGGATGCATGGCTTCTACGCCGACTAGTGGGACCGCTTCAGCTTCGGCCCTGGCAATCATGGCTTCTATGCGCCCCAGCATCTGGTCGCAAGCATCCAATACGTTGCTGGGTTCAACGACCGGCTTCGGGTCGGTGATTGAGGCCCAATTGGCAATCGGGTCAATTTTCCCGACGCCCTGAACCATTATGTAGCTGTTGGTAAGGGAGGTAGCTTCCAATGCTCGACCCGCTGCTCGGGAAACCCGAGAACGGACCTCGCGGATCTTCGCAGGATCGGCGTCATCGAGAGGAAGCGCGGCTGGTGCGGCCCCCCCGCGCTATTTCTTCGTTGGCGACGTGCAATTCCATGAAGTGCATGAATTCGCTGCGAAAGGTGCTGACGGCCTCCGCTACGAACTTCAGGTACCTGGGGCTTCGCTGGGCGTCCACGCCTTGATCCTCCCTCATCGACCCCACGGTCCGCCGCACCCTGAGGCGCAGAACGTTGACTTGTCTGCCAAGTGTCGTCTACCTTGGAGTGCAACTTGGCAGACAAGTTAACAAGTGGAGGTTGAGCGATGGCTCTGCGCGGCGGTACGAGGTTCGCGGTGCGGTGTGAGGACGTGTTCCCGGCGGGGTGCGCGTTGGTGCCCGAGTCTCTGGGCGAGGTCGAGGACTACGACGAGAAGACCGGCCGGCGTAGCCCGGCGAAGGACAAGCTGACCGGCCAGCGGGTGTGGCAGGTGCGGGTGATGGACCTGGATCCGGAGCTGGGGAAGCGGTCGCGGGAGACGACGGTGAAGATCTCGGCGGACTACCAGCCGGTGCCGCCGACGGGTGGCCTGTTCGAGGCGGTGGAGTTCGACGGCATGACCGTCACGCCTTACGTGGGCAACAACGGTCGGATGGCGTATTCGCTGCGGGCGACCGGGATGCGTGCCCCGGCGGGCGTGGCTTCGAAGGCGGCGCAGTAGCCGCATGTGGTGAGGGCGGGGCTGTCAGGTCTTGGCGGACGGCAGCCCCGCCCTCTGTCTCTTTCCCCTGCTCTGTCGAGAGAGGTAGTGACATGTCCAAGCGTATGCCCGCCGTCCTGCGGCGGCCCACAGTGGCGGGCGCCCGATGATGCGCCGCCCGCGCGGCGAGGTCGTGATGACCACCGCCGGGGACCTGATGGTGATCCGACCGCGTCGGCTGGAGCTGCCGGTCTGGCTGATCGCGGTCGGCCTGGTCCTGCGCTGGCTGTGGCGGGGCCTGTGGTGGTGCCTTCGCCACCCGGTCGCCGTCGGCCTGGTCGTGGCCGGGGTGACCCTCTGCCGCGAGTTCGGCCGGGCCGGCGTGATCGTGCCCGTCGTCCTGGCCGCTGCCGTCTCGGCCATCTGGCGGTGGCGGCACGAGTCGTCCTGGTGGGCCTGGTGCGCCGGCCCGATCCTCGGCCGCTTCCGTCAACTCTTCGTCTACCGGCGGGCCTGGCGTGAGGCAATGACGCTATGCGGCCTGGCCAAGGTGTACGACCATCGCACGGTCCTGCCGGAGCTGCTGCGGGTCCGCTCGGATCAGGCGCTCGATGTGCTGACCATCCGCATGGTCCGCGGCCAGACACCGGAGGAGTTCCAGAAGGCGACGGCTAACCTGGCGTACGCCTTCGGTCGGCGGCACGCCCGGGTCTACTCCGAGCGTCCCGATGACCCGCCGATCCGGTCGGGCTACTGGGCGCTGGTCCTGGGCGCGGTGGACCGGCTGCGGTTCCGGGACCGGCCGTCGGTGGTCTACCTGGTGGTGGTCCGCACGGATGCGCTGCGCACCCTGGTCGACCCCTTCGACATCCCGTCGGTGCCCGACTTCACCGCGCTACCCCTGGCTCGGCGGGAAGACCTGCGGCACTGGTGCCTGCACCTGCTCGCCACCCACGTCCTCATCGGCGGCGCCACCCGCTCCGGGAAGGGCTCGGTGCTGTGGTCGCTGGTCCGCGTCCTGGCCGGCGGGATCTCCTCCGGACTGGTCCGGCTCTGGGTGATCGATCCCAAGGGCGGCATGGAGTTCGCCATGGGTCGGCCGCTGTTCGCCCGGTTCGCCTGCAAGTCCTTCGAGGCCATGGCCGACCTGCTCGACGAGGCCGTGACCGTCATGCGGGAACGGCAGACCCGCCTTGCCGGCGCGGTGCGGGTCCACACTCCGACCCTGGATGACCCCCTGGTCGTGGTCGTCATCGACGAGATGGCGGCACTAACCGCGTACCTCCAGGACGTTGACCTGCGCAAGCGCATCGCCGGGTCGCTCGGGTTGCTGCTGTCGCAGGGGGCCGGCGTTGGCGTCCTGGTGGTGGCCGCGTTGCAGGATCCCCGCAAGGAGGTGCTGCCGTTCCGGGATCTGTTTCCGACACGGATCGCGCTCGGCCTGACCGAGGCCGCTCAGGTCGACCTCGTGTTGGGCGACGGTGCCCGCAACCGGGGTGCCCTCGCCGACCAGATGCCGCGATGGGCTAAGGGCGTCGGCTACGTGATCCTCGACGGCACTCCCGAGCCAGCCCGGGTCCGCTTCTCCTACATCTCCGACGACCACATCCGGGAGCTGGCCGCGGAGTACCCGGCGCCGGCCGACGCGGCGGACATCCTCGCCCAGGTCGGCCGGGAAACCGCCACCGAACCGGCCCGGCCGCCTCTGCCCCGGCAGCGTCGTGGACCGCTGCTGCCCGACTCGCTGCTGAACATCCTCGACCGGGACGCCGACGGGGGTGAGCCGCGGTGACCGCACCGACCGACGGCCGAACCTTCTACCGGCTCCGCGCCCCCGGCACCGACGGCGCCACCAGCACGGCCGTGTCCGTCCGCGTCGACCCCGCCCGGCCCGACGCGTACCCGGTCTATCTCGCCGTCGGTGGCGGCCGGCGTCGCATGTCCCTGACCCCCGACGAGGCGTGGGCGCTGTGGCGCTGCCTCTCCGAAGCGGTGGCCTCCCTCGGCGAGCCACCCGAGCACATCCGTACCCGCGTCGCTCCGGCCCGGAGGTAACCGATGTCCCTCAAGAGCTTCTTCCTCGGCACCCACCGCCTCAAGCCGCTGCACATCCAACTCAACGGCTCCCCGGACCGACTCGCCGGTGCCCTGCACGGCCTCGCGCACATGGTCAACCGCCGCCGCGACCTCAACGGCCAACAGATCAGCATCACCCTGACCATCCGCGACAACGGCAGCGGCCGATGATCCGCGAACGCGCCGAGTCCGGCGTCCGGGTGCTGATCCTGCTCGTCGTCGGCACCATGGCCGGCGCTGCCGCCTTCACCCACGTCCACGACCTGACCGTTGCCCACGGCCAACCCGACTGGATCGGCTGGGCCAACGCCGTAGCCGTCGAGCTGATGGCCATCTACCTCGGCCTGGAGATCCGCGCCCGCCGCCGCAACGGTCAACCCGTCGGCCTGGTCGGCGTGCTCCTCATCGCGTTCGCATTGCTCTCCCTCGCCGCCCAGGTCGCCGAAGCCGAACCATCCGTCTGGGGCTGGATCGTCGCGGCAGTGCCCTCGCTGGCCTTCCTCGCCCTGGTCAAGGTCGTCCTGTCCACCGCACCCGCCACCCCGCCGGCGCCCGAGCCCGATCAGCCGCAGGGCGATTGGTACGACGAGCCGCAGCCTGTCGAACCCGCGCCGCCGGCTCCGGTGATGCCGCCGGCATCAGCTGCGGTGCTGCCCCCGATCAAGGCCATCCAGCCCAACCGGCCCCAGGTCGTCGGGATCATCCGATGACGGCTCCCACCCTGCCCGGTCTCGAACCCGCCCCGACCCCGGTTGCTCCTCGGCCGGGGTCGCGGGCGGCCCGCATGGCCCTGCCCCGCGCGATCGACGTCCTCAAAGACATCGCCATCGAGTACGGCGTCTGCGTCCGCCCGCTCGCCATGCGCCGCACCGACCTCGACAACGGCCTGACCGAAGTCATCGACCTGCCCTGCGGCGCGACCCGCGAGGACAAATGTCCACCGTGCGCCAAGAAGAACCGCCGGCTACGGCAAGCCCAGATCCGCGAGGGCTGGCACCGCGACGACGAGCCGCTACCCGGCCCCGAACCCGCGACCGAGGCGCAGAAGTCGCTGATCCTGTTCCGCGCACACCTGGAGTTCTCCCGCGACGAGGCCGTCCGCGCCGCCCAGTGGGACCAGGTGACCGACCTCGACGAGGCAATCCGCGAGGTAGAGGAAGCCATTGCCGCTGAGGGCCTACGCGGACGCGTCGGACCACCCCACACCAGCGACGACGAGGACCAGGACGACGAGCCCGGCCCACGGCGCAAGCGCTCCACAAAGCGGCGCCAAGATGCCCCCGAACTGCCCCGGCGCAAAGTCGAGCGCCGCACCGTCGGCAAGACCTACACCGCCCCGGACGGCTCCACCTACCAACCGTCGATGTGGCTGACCCTCACCCTCGACTCGTACGGCCCGGTCCGCCCCGACGGCACCCCCGTCAACCCGGCCAGGTACGACTACCGCCGCGCAGCCTGGGACGCCGTGCACTTCCCCCGACTCCTCGACCGGTTCTGGCAGAACCTGCGTCGCTGCGAGGGCTGGAACGTCCAGTACGCCGGCTGCGTCGAGCCGCAACGCCGACTCGCCCCACACGCCCACTTCGCCATCCGAGGCACCATCCCTCGCGACGTCCTCCGCACCGTGGCGGCGGCGACCTATCACCAGGTGTGGTGGCCCTCGGTCGACGTCCAGCGCTACACCCTCGACCGCCTCCCGATCTGGGACGAACAGGCAGCGACATGGGTCGACCCGGACACCCGCGAGCCGCTGACCACCTGGACGGAAGCCCTCGACACCATCGACGACGACCCGGACGCGGAACCGGTGCACGTCGTGCGCTTCGGCACCCAGGTCGACGCCCGCGGCGTCATGCCCGGCACTGAGGACGCCGAACGGACCATCCGGTACGTCACGAAATACATCACCAAGCACACCGGCGACTGCCACAAGGCCACCACCGACCGGCAACGCAAGCACCTCGACCGGCTCTGGCAGCAACTCCAGATCACGCCCTGCACCGACCGGTGCGCCAACTGGCTGCTCTACGGCGTCCAGCCCAAGAAGGCACACGCCAAGCTCAAGCCCGGCCGCTGTAAGGGCAAGGTCCACCAGCGCGACACCCTCGGCATCGGCGGCCGGCGCATCCTCATCTCCCGCGACTGGTCCGGCAAGACCCTCGCCGACCACAAGCACGACGCGCGGGCCTGGGTGCGGGCACTGCTCGGCGTCACCACCGACGGCACGCAACTCGTCGACGACCAGGGTGCCACCACCGAACGGGTCCGGCACGCCTGGGAGTTGGCCCGACCCGACGACCCCGACGTCGGCCCCATGACCCACCGGCTCATGCGGTCGATCAGCGAACGCGCCCGCTGGCGATCCGAACTGCTCGCCGCCAAGGACCGGGCAGCGCAGGGGTCCCCAGATCTTTCGGCAACTCAGCACAGCGCACAGCACGACGGGGAGGAAACGCAGTGAATGAGGAGTTGTTGACCGTGCCGGAAGTGCTCGCCGAGCTGCGCGTACCGCGCTCCACCTGGTTCTACTGGCGGCAGACCGGCAAGGGACCACGGGTGATCAAGCTCCCGAACGGGCAGCTCCGGGTCCGTCGGTCGGCGCTCGGCCGGTGGCTCGGCGACCTGGAGCAGGACGCCGCATGAATAGCTACGAGGTCCAGATCTGGGAGATCGCCAAGCGCGCTGACCGGAAGGCTCGGCCGTGGCGGGTCCGCTGGGCGGTGAGCGGCCAACGCTTCGAGGACATGTTCCGTACCAAGGCCCTGGCGCATTCGTTCCGCGCCGAGCTGGTCCAGGCGGCCAATGCGGGGGAGCCCTTCGACCCGGCCACCGGCCGTCCGGTCTCCGAGGCCAGAACCAAGAACCCCACCACCTGGTACGCGCACAGCCGCGCGTACGTCGAGATGAAGTGGCCCCGGGCGGCGGCCAAGACCCGGCGCTCGATCGTTGAAGCACTGACCTCGATCACGGTGACCCTGACCCGGCCGGCAAAGCGGGGCCGACCGACTGACGCGCTGCTCCGTGAGGCGCTGTACCTCTACGGCCTCAACCCCCGCCGCTGGTCCGACGAGATCCCGGCCGAGCACTCGGCGGCGCTGGCCTGGCTGGAAACCGCGTCGGTCCCGGTCGTCGAGCTGGACTCGCCCGCGATGGTCCGCCGCGTCCTCGACAGCCTCTGCGTACGCCTCGACGGCAAGCCCGCGGCTGCCTCCACCGTCCAGCGGAAGCGGGCCACCTTCTACAACGTCCTCGGGTATGCCGTCGAGCTGGAGCTGATCGCCTCCAACCCGGTCGACCGGGTCCAGTGGACCGCTCCCGAGGTCGCGCAGTCCATCGACCGGCGGGTGGTGGCGAACCCGGCCCAGGTCGCCACGCTGCTGGAGGCGGTGAAATCTCTCGGCAAACGCGCCGACAAGGTCACGGCCTTCTTCGGCTGTCTCTACTACGCGGGGATGCGTCCCTCGGAAGCCGCGGACCTACGGCGAGAGGACTGCGACCTTGCCGGCCGGTGCGCCGACTGCGGGGCCGACTTCGACGACCTGGCGGCGGTCAAGCCATCCCGGTCCTGCGAGCACGAGAAGATCGAATATCGCTGGGGTCGCCTGGTGCTCGCCGGTACCTCGCCGCGCGCCGGGTCGCACTGGACCGATGACGGCGGCTCCCACGAGCGGCGGGGACTCAAGCACCGGGGGAGAGCCGAGACTCGGACGGTCCCGATCCCGCCTCGGCTCGTCGAGCTGCTGTGCGCGCACATCGAGAATCACGGGGTGGGCCCGGACGGTCGGTTCTTCCGGGGCCTGCACGGTGGGCCGCTCTCCGAGTCGGTCTACGACCGATGGTGGAAGCTCGCTCGCGAGCAGGCGTTGACCGAATCGCAGGTTGCCTCGCCGCTCGTCCGCCGGCCCTACGACCTGCGGCACGCGGCGGCCTCGCTCTGGCTGAATGCCGGTGTCCCGCCGACCGAGGTCGCCCGGCGCCTGGGCCACGGCGTCGCCGTCCTGCTCCGGGTCTACGCCAACTGCATCGACGGGGGAGACGACACCATGAACGACAAGATCGGCGACGCGCTCGGATGACGTTGCAGCTCGATGGCACCATCGTCGCTATGGCAGTGAGTCGGGAGCGTCGGCGGCGACTTGTGAGCGCCTTCGCCACAGGAGGCGCCACCTGGACGGCAGCTTCTGCTGGCTTCGTCGAGCCTCCGTCGCTATCCCAACTGATCATGCTGGGCCTTGCTGCTGTTCTCACGGGCACCGTCGTCGCCTTCGGTCCTGAAGCCTTCGTCCAGTCGTCCGACTCCAAAAAAAAACCTCGATACTGCAAGTTGCACACTCAGTCCGGACCGTTCGCCTGGCTGCAGGTGGTGTCGGGGCTGTCGCCAGCTCTCAAAAAAACCTCGAAGGTTAGGTTGGGAATGTAAGGCCAACCTTGGGGCGTGGGCAGATGGTGGGCGGCCGGCACCTTTGACCGTGCGGCGGGACGAGAAGGAGCAGGTCAGCACACCTAACGCGACCAAGATCACGGACGCCCTGTAAATCCGTCGCGAAAGCTTCAGAGGTTCGAATCCTCTACCCGCCACCAGGTGCAGACACGGCCCCTGACCAGCAGAGATGCTGATCGGGGGCCGCTGTCGTTGATCTAGCCGAGTCCGGCTGAGTCCAGCCGTTGACGACTGGTTGTGGACAGGTCGATCTTGCCCTTGAGTCAGCCCGTGCGAGCACGTACGGGGCGTGGAGATCCACTTCATCGCACTGCGTTCGCAGCACGAGGACGCCCTACCGCTTACCGTGACGCACGGCTGGCCGGGTTGGTCGTCGAACTGCTCGCGTGGTCGGCGCGCTCACCGACCCCAACCGCGCACGATGGTTCTTTCCAGGACGCGTTGCACGGTGGCGACGTGGGCGCCGCCTGCACGGACGCGACGGGCCGCCAAGGTCCGCTGCTCGGTGCTCACGGCAACCTGCTCGGCTGTGCTATCGGCATTGGACCAACTGCCAGCGACATGCGCGCAGGAGCGCGACGCACGACGCGCTGAACCTGGTCACGACTGACGGCTTCGGCTACTCTCAGCACTCCAGTGGTGAGTGGAGAGTGAGCAGTGCCTGCGCGTCGCCAGCCGAAAGCTCACTCCAGGTCCAATGGTCAGGGATGCATGGGTTGTCGCCTCTGGGGTGGGCGAGGGTAAAGGTCCGAATCGCCGCCTTGGTTGGAAGCCGCTCTATTTGCCGCTGGTTGGCCAGCGATCGCGTTCCGTAGACGCTCCGTCTGCTACTTGTCACCGAGCGGCCATCTGACCGGCCCGGCTCGCCCGGTCGGCCATGCCGATCGGCCGTACGTGGGCTTTGCGGGCCGATTCGACTGTGGCACGATCGGGGGCACTGATTCTTGTTCTGCCCCCGACAGGAGCACGCTGATGTATGGACGGACGCCTCGCCGCCTCCGCGCCGCCCTCGCGTTCGCGGCCGCGGTCGCGTTCGCGGGTTCCTTCCTAGGCGCGACCACCGACTTCCAGCAGTTCGACTTCTCGTGGGGTGCTCCGGCCGTTGACAAGGGCGCTGCAGTCGTCCGATAGGCCCGCTCCGCACCACCCAGCGAGGGAGCGGAATGAGGCCTGACTCGCCCCCAGCCCGGAGATCCAACGAGCAGGCTTGGCTGATCACCGGGCCGTTGGCGGTGCTGGCCATCGTCTGCTCGTTCGTCCTCGCGCTGGCCGGGCCTCCACCTCCGGGCAACCTCCTCGGAGCGGCGGTGATCTTCGCCGTCATGGTGGTTGTCAGCACCCAAGTGCTCCAGATTGTGGTGCGTAGGCAGGCGCTCGAAGTCATCGTCACCGAGATTCCACTGCTCCTCGCCTTTTTCTATCTGCCGCCCCTGACGGTCGTGCTGATTGCCGTTCTGGCCGCTCTGATCGGTCAGCTTCGTCGACGCCTCAGCGCCCCGAAGGTCTGGTTCAATCTCGCCAGAGCGGCCGTAGCCGCCTCGCTTGCGGGCGTCGTCCTGGTGGCGCTGCCTCCCATCGGCGACGAGGTGGGTCCGAAGACCTGGGCTGTCCTCTTCGCGGTGGTCAGTGTCAACAGTTTGGTCTCGTTGGCAGCCATCAGCGCGGTCATCACTCTCCTGCACGGGTGGCAGGCAGGGTGGGAACTGATCCGCAACGGCACGGCCCCGCAGATGATCTGCGCGATCAACAGCGTCGTCGGGTTGGTGATCCTGATGGCGATCGAGTCCAACCTGTGGTCCGTGCTCCTGATCGCGGTGCTGGCGATCGCAGTCATCCTGGTCTACCGCTCGTACGCCCAGTTCCTTCGCCAGCACCGCACGCTCGGGAGCATGTACGAGTTGACCCGGGCGGTCAGCGAGAGCCGCCAGGAGGGCGGCCTGGTCGACGCGCTGCTGGATCGGGTCCGCGCGTTGATGCAGGCCGAGTACGCCACGCTCTGGCTGCCGGTCCAGGGTCGCCACCCCGAGGTCCTGTTGAGCGCCAGACTCGATGACCGCGGGCTGCTCGATGTCGCGCTCACCCCCTCGATCGTCCGCGAACGAGTCCGGCAGTCCGGCCGCACGCTGGCCGCCGGCCGAGCCTTCGACGATGACGAGGACGTCCGTGGGGCGCTCAGCAAGCAAAAGGTCAAAGACCTCATCGTGGTTCCGCTGCGGTCCGGCCAGGCGGTGATCGGCACCCTCGAAGTGGTCAACCGGCTCAGCGACGTCGGCCACTTCTCGGCTGCTGACATCCCGGTCTTCGAGACCGTGGCCGCCCACGTCGCCGTTGCGTTGGAAAATTCGCGGCTGGTCGACCGACTGCGGCACGACGCGTACCACGACACGTTGACCGGGCTGCCCAACCGGCGGCGGATCATCGGGGCGCTGGACGAGTCGGTCAAGATCGGGGCGCCCGACGAGGTGGTGGCGCTGCTGCTCTTCGACGTCGACGGGCTGCGGCAGGTCAATGAGTCCCTCGGCCATGCGGCCGGGGACAAGGTCCTCGTCGAGGTGGCGAAACGGCTGCGGGCCCGCGCGCCGTCGTCGGCCCTGGTCGGCCGTGCCGGCGGGGACGAGTTCCTGGTGACGCTGCGCCTGGAGAACGCCGACGCGGCGCTGGAGCTGGCCGGTCAACTGCGCGACCAGATCCGCGACGAGATGGTCTTCGACGCGCTCACCCTCGACGTGAACACCGCCGTCGGGGTCGCCGTACACCCGGATCATGGCAGCGATGCCGCGACCCTGCTGCTCCGGGTCGACTTGGCGGCGAACGCCGCCAAGTCGGTGCCCGGCAGCGTGCAGTTGTTCAACCCGGCGCTGGAGTCCCGGTCCCTGCGCCGGTTGGGTCTGGCCGGCGACCTGCGCCGCGCACTGGACCAGGACGAGCTGGAGGTCTACTTCCAGCCCAAGGTGACCCTGCGGGACCGGCGCCTGGTCGGTGTCGAGTGCCTGGCCCGGTGGGAGCATCCGACGCACGGCACCGTCGCTCCCGAGGACTTCGTGGCGGTGGCCGCGCACACCGGCCAGTTGAGCCGGCTCACCGAGGTGGTGCTCCGCGAGGGGCTGCGGCGCAGCCGGGACTGGGCCCAGGCCGACCAGCCGCTGCCCATCGCGGTGAACCTCGCCGCCCGTTCGCTCACCGACCAGCACTTCCCGGACCGGGTGCAGGAGCTGTTGACCGAGTACGGGGTGCCGGCGCAGCGCCTCACCCTGGAGATCACCGAGTCGGGGGTGCTGGACGGCACGGACCGGCCCATCCCCACCCTGCGCCGGCTCCGCGATCTCGGCGTCCGGCTGTCGGTGGACGACTTCGGCACCGGGGACTCGTCCCTTGCGCACCTGCGCCGGCTGCCGGTGCACGAGGTGAAGGTGGACCGGTCCTTCGTGCAGGGCATGGCGACCGACCCGGGGGACCTGGCGATCGTCAACGCGGTGGTGACGCTCTCGCAGCAGTTCGGTCTGGCCGTGGTCGCCGAGGGCGTGGAGAGCGAGCTGACCCTGGAGCTTCTTCAGGACATCGGCTGCGAGATCGGGCAGGGTTTCCTGTTCAGCCGGCCGCTGCCGTACGAGCGGCTGGCGGCCTGGTTCGGCGCCCAGGTCGACCCCGAGACGATCTCCAGCACGGAGCTTCCGCGGCTGCGTGTGGTGCCCTGAGCTGGGCCTGGACGATCACCGGGGATCCGATTTCACCTGCCGAGCCGGGGCGTGTACTCTTACTTCTGCGCGCCCCACGGGGAAGATCGCGCAGGCCCCCTTAGCTCAGTCGGCAGAGCGTCTCCATGGTAAGGAGAAGGTCTACGGTTCGATTCCGTAAGGGGGCTCGAGGGTTCAGCTGGACCCATCGCAGCGGTGTAGCTCAGATGGTAGAGCAAGCGGCTCATAATCGCTGTGTCGCCGGTTCAAGTCCGGCCACCGCTACTCTCGTCTTCCGGGCTCGTTGCCGGTGGTCGTAAGAACGGGCGCTTCTGGCGCCCACTTTGCATGTCCGCGCTGTCAGCGTCTAGGCTGGCGCGTCGTAGTTGTTTCCGTTAGCGAGGAAGGCACTCCGCCGTGGCGAAGGCTACCGATGTCCGGCCGAAGATCACTTTGGCGTGTGTGGAGTGCAAGGAGCGCAACTACATCACGCGCAAGAACCGCCGGAACGACCCCGACCGCATCGAGCTGAAGAAGTTCTGCCCGCGCGACGGCCGGCACACGGTTCACCGCGAGACCCGCTGATCTCTGACCGGCACACGCCGGTCATTGACGAAGCCTTTCCAATCGCCGATCTGACCGGCACGCCGCGGTTCCGCCGCAGCCTGCCGACCAGATCGGCGATTGTGCTTTCCGTGTAGGTTCGCGGCATGTCTCTGGACCCTTCCTTCGTCGGCCGGACGTATCCGCCGACCGCCCCCTACCAGGTGGGCCGAGAAAAGATCCGTGAGTTCGCCACGGCCATCGGCGCCACCGACGCGGCCCACCACGACCCGGTGGCGGCGCAGGCGCTGGGCCACCCGGACGTGGTCGCCCCGCCGACCTTCCCGGTGATCGTCACCATGGCGGCGAGCCGCCAGATCATCGAGGACCCGGCGCTCGGCGTCGACTACAGCCGCCTGGTGCACGGCGACCAGCGGTTCGCGTACACCCGGCCGGTGGTCGCGGGCGACGAGCTGGTCTGCACGAACACCATCGAGGACGTCAGCAACCGGGGCGGGCACGGCTTCCTGACCACCCGCACGGACGTGAGCACCGTCGCCGGGGAACCGGTGGTCGCCGTCTGGGCCCGGTACGTCATTCGCGGGGAGGCCTGAGATGGAGCTGCCAGTCAAGACGTTCCGGGTGACCCGGGCGGACCTGGTCCGCTACGCCGGCGCCTCGGGTGACTTCAACCCGATCCACTGGAGCGACCGGGTCGCCACGAAGGTGGGGCTGCCCGGCGTGATCGCGCACGGCATGTTCACGATGGCCCTGGTCGGTCGAGCGGTCGCCGAGTGGGCCGGGGCGCCCGACGCGGTGGTCGAGTACGGCGTTCGCTTCACCCGGCCGGTGGTGGTCCCGGACGACGACCAGGGGACCGAGATCGAGGTCACCGCGAAGGTCCGTGAGGTGACCGAGGCCGGGCTGACCCGGCTCGATGTGACAGCGACCTGTCTGGGCGAGAAGGTGGTCTCGCAGGCGCGGGCGACCATCCGCACCGGGCGCTGAACCGCCTCGGTGGCCGTCGGCGACGACACGCCCGACCGGGTCCGCCACGCGTGGCGGGGAGACCGGTTGGGAAAGTCGGGCGCCTACCCGTACACTGGTCCGCCGTGGGGCAAGTGACCCCTGCACGGTCGTCTGTGACCGCGTGGGGCGAGTGTTGCCGCATAGGGGTGTAGCTCAATTGGCAGAGCAGCGGTCTCCAAAACCGCAGGCTGCAGGTTCAAGTCCTGTCACCCCTGCGCCTCAGGCCTGACCGTTCCCGTGGGTCGCGCCGCCGACAAGGCGGCGTCCGGCCCGTGGTGGTGGCATCGGCGGGGTGGTTCCGAGGCATTCGGGACCCCCGGTTGATCCACCGGCCGCGGCCCGTCGCGGGACGGTTTGGCCCGGCTGGCGTGACCAGCGCCGCGCACGCCGCCCGGCGTGCGACCCGAGATTCCGCGACGGAGGGCGAAGTGGCCGACAACAAGCGGCGCGGCGAGGACGCCGGCGACGATCGTCTGGACGACGAGGTCGTCGACGACGTAGCCGACGACGACGCCACCAGCGCGGACGAGCCGGTCTCCCGGGGAGGCACCGCGACGCGGTCCCGCGCCCGGGCGGAATCGGCGGACAGCCGGCCGACCACGAGGTCGGAAACCGGTCGGGTGGGCGTGTTCGGCCGCATCGCCCGGTTTTTCCGCGAGGTCGTTGCCGAACTGCGTAAGGTCATCTGGCCGACCCGTAAGGAGTTGCTGACGTACACCGCCGTGGTGGTCACGTTCGTCGCGGTGATGCTGACGATCGTGGGCGTGCTGGACTACGGCTTCGCCAAGGTCGTGTTGTTCGTCTTCGGCAACTCGGACTGACCGGCTGTCTCCAGCCGATAGTGACGGAAGTGAGCGAGCGTGCCTGAGTACGACGAGACCGCCGGACCGGTGGACGAGCAGTCCACGGTCGCGACGGCGGCTGGTGACGAGTCGGTTGAGGCCGCCAGCGAGCCGGAGTTCCCCACCACCGAGCCTGAGCCGGACGAGGAGTACGACCCGGTCGCCGAGCTGCGGCAGAAGCTGCGCTACGCCCCGGGTGACTGGTACGTGGTGCACTCGTACGCCGGTTACGAGAACAAGGTGAAGACCAACCTCGAGACCCGGATCACGAGCCTCGACATGGAGGACTTCATCTACCAGGTCGAGGTGCCGACCCGGGAAGAGGTCGAGGTCAAGAACGGTAAGCGTTCCCAGATCCAGGCCAAGGTCTTCCCGGGCTACATCCTCGTCCGGATGGAGCTGACCGCCGAGTCCTACTCGTGTGTCCGTAACACCCCGGGTGTGACCGGCTTCGTGGGCGCGACCGACCGGGCCGACCGGCCCGCGCCGCTCTCCCTCGACGAGGTGCTGAAGTGGCTGGCGCCGGCCGTCGAGACCGAGCAGAAGAAGGCCAAGCCGGAGATCAAGGTCCTCGACTTCGAGGTCGGCGACTCCGTCACCGTCACCGACGGCGCGTTCGCGTCGCTGCCGGCCACGATCAGCGAGATCAACGCCGACCAGCAGAAGCTCAAGGTGCTGGTGTCGATCTTCGGCCGGGAGACCCCGGTGGAGCTCAACTTCAACCAGGTCGCCAAGATCTGACCGGTCGTCGGCGGCGGGCCCGGCCCGCCGCTGACGTCGGCGTACGCCCTCCCGCTCGACCTCGGCGGACGAGTGGGCTGCGGCCTGCGCTACTCTTGAACGTCGCCGCTGTCGCACCGCGCTGACCGTGCGCGTCCCGAGGGCGGCGACGGCCGCATTTTCCCAGCTCCAAGCCCCAGGAAGTGACATGCCTCCGAAGAAGAAGCTCGTCAAGACGTTCACGCTTCAGCTGCCGGCGGGCCAGGCCACGCCGGCGCCGCCGGTCGGCCCCGCGCTCGGCCAGCACGGCGTGAACATCATGGAGTTCTGCAAGTCCTACAACGCGCAGACCGAGTCCCAGCGGGGCGACATCGTCCCCGCCGAGATCAGCGTGTTCGAGGACCGGTCGTTCAGCTTCGTGCTGAAGACCCCGCCCGCCGCCCGGCTGCTGATCAAGGCCGCCGGTGTGCAGAAGGGTTCGGGCGTCCCGCAGGCCGAGAAGGTCGGCTCGGTGAGCCGCGCCCAGCTGCGTGAGATCGCCGAGAAGAAGATGGCCGACCTCAACGCCAACGACCTGGACCAGGCCGAGAAGATCATCGCCGGCACCGCCCGGTCGATGGGCATCACCGTCAGCGACTGACGTTCGGCCCTGCCGACGACCCGACCGTGGGAGGGCCCGCGCCGAGCGGCCCGCCAGAGACCACAGGAGTAATAAGCAATGCAGCGCAGCAAGAGCTACCGCAAGGCCGCCGACGTCATCGACCGGTCGAAGCTCTACACCCCCTCCGAGGCCGTGAAGCTGGCCAAGGAGACCACCAACGTCAAGTTCGACGCCACGGTCGAGGTCGCCATGCGCCTCGGCGTCGACCCCCGCAAGGCGGACCAGATGGTCCGCGGCGTGGTCAACCTGCCGCACGGCACCGGTAAGACCGCCCGCGTGATCGTGTTCGCCAGCGGCGCGAAGGCCGAAGAGGCCGCCGCCGCGGGTGCCGACGAGGTGGGCACCGACGAGCTGGTCGCCCGCATCCAGGGTGGTTGGCTCGACTTCGACGCGGCGATCGCCACGCCGGACCAGATGGCCAAGATCGGCCGGATCGCGCGGATCCTGGGCCCGCGCGGTCTCATGCCGAACCCGAAGACCGGCACGGTGACCATGGACGTCACCAAGGCGGTGCAGGACATCAAGGGCGGCAAGATCACCTTCCGGGTGGACAAGCACTCCAACCTGCACCTGATCATCGGCAAGGCCTCCTTCACGGAGACCCAGCTGGTGGACAACTACGCGGCGGTGCTCGACGAGGTGCTGCGCGCCAAGCCGTCCGCGGCGAAGGGCAAGTACCTCCGCAAGGTCATCCTCACCACCACCATGGGCCCGGGCGTTCCGGTCGACCCGAACCTGGTGAAGAACCTCCGTGAGGACCAGGCCGAGGCCTGAGCCGACAGCTCGCTCGTACCGGGGCGGGGGCACGAAGAGTGGGGGGCCCCCCCCGGGGGGGGGGGTGGGGGGGGCATCAGCGGCCGCTGAGCAGGACGACGTGGGTTCCGGTCAACGCGGTGCTGCGGGCGTGCGCGAGCAGCCCGGCCAGG